>CAWUNZ010000125.1:0-9736 GCA_963923445.1 uncultured bacterium | reverse complement strand
AGAAGATGCCGTTGCCCTTGTCATCGAACATCTGCGGCGCGTTCGGGTTCAGGAGAATCGTCTCGCTGCTGTGGGTGAAGATGTAACCGCTCCTGCTTCCCAGGGCGTTGCGGAAGGCGGCGCCTGCCCTGCGGTCGACAACATCGGTGGCCACCACGCAGAAGTCGAGTGAGACCGGCATTTCGAGGAAGATGTCGAACTCGAAGACCTGGGGCTTGTCCTCCGGGGCGGTGATGTCCATCTCGATGATCCCATCGACCGTCTCCTCCCCGGTGCGCTTGCCGATGCTGAGGTGCGCCGTCTGGCCGCCGGGGGGCCTGATGCCGCTGGCCTGGATGCGCAGCTTGTAAAGGCCGCTGTATTCGGGACCGGTCTTTCCAAACCAGTTGGGGGAGAGGGCGTTCTGCACGCTGCCGGGGTACAGCAGGTAGCGCAGTGGGCGCTTGATGCCAAAGCGATCCAAGATCGCCTGCTGGTCCTTGCCGCCGCCGTAACGCAGATCGTCCGCGGTCTTGCGAACCTTGCGCGCATCCACGGTGGTTGCCGGAAAGGCCCTGTCGAGGACAAGTTCGGCGGCGCGGTAATACCTGTCCACATGGGATGGGGAAAGGGACAATTCAGAGCCTATGCGCTCGTACCCGTGCCAGAGGCTATCGGCATTCAGTTCCCCTGGCTTGGTCGGGTCGTACCGAACGCCCAGGAGGTCGTAGATGGTGTTCTGGTATTCCTTGCGGCTGAGGCGGTAGTGCGACACGGCGGGGCGGGTCGCCATCCTTGACGCCCTGCCTTCCTTGATGAGGGAGTCGAGGTGGCTGACAAAAGCGGAGATTTCCTGCTGGGTGGGTTTCGGTTCTCCCGAGGGCGGCATCTCGCCCGAATTGACTCGCTCGATGACCTCGGCCCAATGGTGGGAATCGGCCGCCGACTTGAAGTTTCGGGAAAGCTTGTCGAACCTCAAATCGCCTTTGGTTTTGGCCGGGCCATGGCAGCGGACGCAGTGTTTTTCGAGGAAAGGTTCCAGTGGATCAGCGGCGATCGCCTGTGGTGCCAACCCTTGGCAGGCAAGCGCCATAAACGAGGCCACGGTCGCAACCCTGATCATCATCGATTCACCCGTTGACCGCTCGTCGGCAGGGAGATTTCAAGTGGGGCAGTTAAAATCATGAACCAATACAACTGGTGCGTCAAACTCAAACACCATGAATTGTATCGGATTTTATCCACCGATATCGTTAGTTGGTGATATTTTTATGAGTCAGGATCGATCGGTTGTCGCCTGGACCCATCAGGCCAGGGCCTCATCGGCGGCGGCGATGACGCGGTCGATGACGGCCTCGTCGTGAAGAACCGAATTGAACGCCGCTTCGAACTGGCTGCAGGGAAGGTAGACCCCCCGATCCATCATGTCCCAGAAGAACTTGCCGAATTTTTTGGTGTCGGAAGTCTTGGCGGTCTCGTAGTCGGTGACCGGCTTCGGGGTGAAGAACAAGGTCCACATGCTGCCGCAGCGATTGAAGGTGAAGGGGACTCCGTGGCGCGCGCACACGGCGCGAAGGCCTTTTTCCAATCGCTGGCCGAGGATTTCGAGCCTGGAGTAGGGTTTGGTTTTTATCAGCTCCTCCAAGGTGGCGATTCCCGCGGCCATGGCCAGCGGGTTGCCGGAGAGCGTTCCGGCCTGGAACACAGGCCCGGCGGGCATCACCTTGGCCATGACTTCCTTCGATCCGCCGTAGGCCGCCATGGGCAGGCCGCCGCCGATGATCTTGCCCAGCGCCGTGACATCGGGCGAGTCGCCCAGAAGTTCCTGGGCCCCTCCCAGGGCCAGGCGAAATCCGGTCATCACCTCGTCATAGATGAGGAGGGCGCCATGGCGGCGGGTGAGGTCGCGCAGCAGGCGGCGGAATTCGGGGCTGGGCATCACCAGTCCCATGTTTCCGGCGACAGGTTCCACCATCACGCAGGCGATATGGTCGCCTTGCGCGCGAAAGGCTTCCTCCAGTTGTTGGCAGCCGTTGAACGGCAAGACGATGGTGTCGGAGGCGTTGGCCTTGGTGATGCCAGGACTGGTGGGGACGCCAAGGGTGGTGGCGGCGGAACCGGCGGCCACGAGCAGGCTGTCGACATGGCCGTGGTAGCAGCCGGCGAACTTGATGATCTTGTCACGGCCGGTGTGGCCCCGAGCCAGGCGGATGGCGCTCATGGCCGCTTCCGTGCCGGATGAGACGAAGCGGACCATCTCGATGGAGGGAACCGCGTCGATGACCAGTTCGGCCAGCCTTGACTCGGCCTCGGTCGGGGCGCCGTAGCTGGTTCCCCGGGCCAAGGCGGCGGTGATGGCGGCTTGGACGCCCGGGTGGCAGTGACCGAGGATCATCGGCCCCCAGGAGCCGATGAGGTCGATGTAGCGGTTGCCGTCGAGGTCGTGGAGGTAGGCGCCTTCGGCCTTGGCGATGAAGAGCGGTTCGCCGCCGACGGCGCCGAAGGCCCGGGCCGGGCTGTTGACGCCACCTGGGATCAGGGTCTTGGCGCGGGCGAAGGCGGCTGAGCTGCGGGGACGGGGGATCATGGGTTGGCTTCCTGCGCGCCGGCGCGCGCGTTGGCGATGTTCCTCGCCTCGCGGCCCTGCGCCGCGAGGTCGGTTGTCGGTTCGTAGACTTGGGAGATCGCGGAAAGGATAACGGTTCCCCGCGGGGCGGGATCCGCGGCGGCGGCGGCCAGGCGGGCCTGGAGCGCGTCGCGGCGCGATTCCACCACATTGGCGGGCGCGGCGCCCTTGCCCCTTTTCCGGCAATGCAGGTAGATGGCGCGGGTGTCCGGTCCGGGATTGAGCAGCAGGGAGTCGAGATCCTCGCGCAGCAGGGCGGCGGCCTCACTGGCCAGGGAATGGCCCAGCCAGGCGTCGCCCAACTGGTCGGCCAGGTGGGAACGCCACGCGAGGAACCCCGCGCGGGCCACGGGAGTGGTCTCCCCAGTAGGCGACTGAAGGGAACCACCCTCGACGGCCTCGTGCCATTTTTTTTCCAGCCTTACCGGGTAGGTGATGGCATCGGCGATGTCGCGCAGGTGCCGCCGGGCCACCGCCGACCAGGGCAGACCCTCGGCCAGCAGGGCCTCCCAGCCGACGCGGGCATCCTCCAAGGCCCCCGCCTCCTCCTGATCCGCGGCGGCAAACGCCTTGGCCGAGGTGGCATCGGGCGGTTCGACCTTGAACCGTTGTCCCTTTTGGCCGATGTGCCTGCGCAGCAGTCGTTCGCCCTCGCGCGCCTGGGCGCGATCAAGCAGGGCCCTCATCCGCTGCGCCGCCGGGCCGTCGGCATAAAGTTCGAGGTACCTGGCCGCCGGGCCCGAGGATTCAGCCAGAATCCGCCAGCCGTCGTCCCCGCCGTCGCGATCCAGGCGGTCGGCCTGGGCAAGCAGGCTGGAGGCGCCGGGCGGGCTGAGGAACACCCACCACCCGAACAGGCCGATGCAGGCGAATGACGCCAAGGCCGCTGGACCGACGAACCAAAGCGATCGCCAGAATGGCTCGGCCTGCCTTCCCTTAGAGCCTTTCCTGCCTTTTTTTCGTGTCCTGGTGACTCCCGCGCGGGCAAGGGTGTCCTGCCTTTCCTCGATGCGCGTCAACGACTCGGCCACGGTGCGGGCGTCGGGAGGCCGGTCGTGGGACTCCTTCTCCATCAGGTGCAGCACCAGGGTGTCGAAGCTGCCGGGGATGTCGTGAACCAGGCGGGACGGCTTCTGGGGCTTTTCGGAGAGGTGTTTTTGGAATATCTCCATGCTGGATTCGCCGGTGAACGGCCGTGAGCCGGTGAGCAGCTCGAACATCACGACCCCAAGCGAGTAGAGGTCGGTGCGCGGGGAGATGTTCTGGGCGCGGCATTGCTCGGGAGCCATGTAGGCGGCGGTTCCGACGGCGCAGTGGGCGCCGGTGAGCTGGGTGGTTTGGTCGAGGTCCTTGGCGATGCCGAAGTCGGCGAGCTTGAGCGACCCGTCCTTGGCGATCATCAGGTTGCTGGGCTTGAGGTCGCGGTGGATCACGCCGAGGTCGTGGGCGTGCTGCAGGGCGTCGCAGAGTTGCCTCGCCAGGTCGGCGACCTCGTGCCAGTTGAGCTTGCCCTTGCGGTAGAGGATTTCCGAAAGGCTCTCACCCGGGACATATTCCATCGCGTAATAAGGCGCCCCGCGGTGCCTGCCGGTGCCGTAGAGCCTGACGATGTGCGGGTGCTTGAGCTGCTGGAGGATCTTCGCCTCGCGTTCAAACCGGGCGAGGTTTTCGGGTTCGAGGGAGGCGGGGTTTCCCGGGAGAATCTTGAGGGCCACGAGGGCGCCGTTGGTGTAGCGGGCCTTGTAGACAACGCCCATGGCACCCGCGCCAAGCCGGCCGAGGATCTCGAACGGCCCCACCGTTTGTCCCACCAGGGGATCGGCCATGGGGGCGCCTCCGCGGAATGCCTCAGCCGGTTCGCAGCCAACGGGCCGCGTCGCGGGCATGGTACGAGATGATCAGGTCGGCTCCGGCGCGACGCATGCCCAGGAGGGTTTCGAGCACCACCTTGCGCTCGTCGATCCACCCGCGCTCGGCCGCCGCCTTCACCATGGCGAATTCACCGGAGACATTGTACGCCACCACGGGCAGGGCGCACCGCTCGCGAACGGCGCGGACGATGTCGAGGTAGGCGAGCGCCGGCTTCACCATGACCATGTCGGCGCCTTCCTCCAGGTCGAGGGCCAGTTCCCGCAGGGCCTCGTCCCGGTTGCCCGGGTCCATCTGGTAGCTGCCGCGGTCGCCGAATTGAGGCGGGGATTCCGCCGCGTCGCGGAAGGGACCGTAGTAGCCCGAGGCGTATTTCACGGCGTATGACATGATCGGGGTGTGAAGGAATCCGGCGGCGTCGAGGCCCCGGCGGATGGCGCCCACCATGCCGTCGAGCATGCCGCTGGGGGCGACGATGTCGGCTCCGGCACGGGCGTGGCTGACGCATTGGGCGGCAAGTCTGGGAAGGTTGATGTCGTTCTCCAGATCGAGCCTTCCCGTGGACCGGCCAAGGATGCCGCAGTGGCCGTGGTCGGTGTACTCGCAGAAGCACTCGTCGGTGACAAGGACAATGGTGTCGCCGAAGGCTTCGCGGAGCGTTCTGAGGCCCGACTGCACCACGCCGGAGTCATCGAGGGCGATGTCGCCGCGGGAATCCTTGCACGAGGGGATTCCAAATAGCAGGAAGGCCCGAATGCCGACTTCCATCGCTCCGCGAACCTGCTCCACGGCCATGTCGGGGCTGACCTGGAACACCCCGGGCATGCTGGCGACGGGGTTTTTGATTTTTTGTCCGGGCCTGAGGAATATCGGCTCGATCAGGTCCTCCACGCCCAGACGGGTCTGGCGGACCATGGCGCGAAGCAGCGGATTGTGGCGCAACCGCCTCGGGCGCGCCTGCGGAAATCGGCCGTGCGGCAGCCATGAATCCATGGGGAGCGTCTCCGGCGTTCCTCAGGAAGCCTCGCCATAGGCGCGCTGGGCGGCCACGGTGGCGGTTCCCGGCGCGATGGTCAGGCCGGAATCCACCAAGACCCGCTCCAAGGCGCCCAGCAGGCTGTAGACGACATCGGCCCGGCTGTTGCAGCCCATGAGGCCGATGCGCCAGATCTTGCCCTTCAGTTCGCCCAGGCCGCCGCCGATCTCGATGCCGTAAGCGTCGAGCAGGCGCTTGCGAACCGGGAGTTCCTCGGTGACCCCGGGAGGCAGGTAGACGGCGTGAAGTTGCGGCAACTGGTGCGCCGTGGGGGCGACATAGCGCATGCCCAGCGCCTCAAGCCCGGCGCGCAGGGCCTTGTAGTTGCGGCGGTGGCGGGCGAAGCGGTTTTCCAACCCCTCCTCGAGGACGATCCGCAGACCCTCGTGAATGGCGTAGACGCTGCTGATGGGCCCGGTGTGGTGATACGACCGGTCCTGACCCCAGTACTGGGTGATGAGCGAGAGGTCGAGGTACCAGCTTTGCACCTTGGTCTTGCGGTTGTGGAGGGTGTCGAGCGCCCGTTGGGAAAACGAGACGGGTGACAGGCCGGGCGGGCAGGCAAGCCCCTTTTGGGAGCAGCTATAGGCGGCATCCACGCCCCAGGCGTCGAGTTCCACCGGCACGCAGGCCAGCGATGTGACCGCGTCGATGACCAGCAGGGTGCCCGTCTCGCGGCACAGGTCGCCCAGGCCGGCGAGTGGCTGAAGGACGCCCGTGGAGGTCTCGGCGTGCACCACGCCCAGCACCTTGGGCTTCACGCGGCGGACAACCTCGGCGATTTCGTCGAAGGTGAAGGCCTCGCCCCATTTGCGCTTGATCTCGGTGACATGGGTGCCGCAACGCCCGGCGACATCGACCATGCGGTTGCTGAAGAATCCACCGTTGCAGATGACCACCTTGTCGCCCGGTTCGACCAGGTTCACCAGGCAGGTTTCCATGCCGGCCATGCCGGTGGCCGAGATGGGGAGCGTGAGCCTGTTGCCGGTTTGGAAAACGGCGCGGAGCATTTCCTGCACTTCCGCCATGATTCCCAAGAACGCGGGATCGAGGTGGCCCAGCAGGGGGGTGGCCATGGCGCGCAGCACGCGCTGGTGGGCGTCGCTGGGGCCGGGGCCCAACAAAAGCCTGGAAGGGGGTTGAAGCGCGGGAGGGATGGTCATTTTTCGCTGTCCGACTGTTCGCGACGGGCGCGCACGGCGACCGCCAATTCCTTGAAATTCGGGTGCGCGGCGTCACCCAGCCACTCATACACCGCCATCTCCACCGAGACGGGAACCACCCCGGCTTGGCGCAGACGGTCCAGCCCGGCCTGATGATCGGCCAAGCGGCCCGCTGAAACCGCATCCAAGGCCAACGCCACCGCGAAGTCCTCGGCCAGCAGGTCGAGCGCCGTCTGCGCCACGCAGATGTGCGTCTCCATGCCGGCCAGAAGAACCGTGCGCCTGGCGTCGCGGTGAAGTTGCTTGATGATAGCAGGAGTCGCGGCGCTGAACCGAGTCTTGGACTCGGCAGATTGCGAAAGATGTTCCGCCACTGCCGCTACAGTCGGACCCAGTCCCTTGGGGTACTGTTCGGTAGCCAGGACCGGCACCCCGGCAAGCCGGGCCCAGCGGGCCAGAAAAGCCGTTGATTGAACCAGTTTCAGACCACCCGAAACGGCTGGAACCAGCCGTTCCTGCACATCCACCACCAAAAGGGCGCAATCATCGGGGCTGAGGCGTGTGGGAGAGGGCATGGGTCAGGTTCCTTCCTGCTTTTGATGGTCTAGATAACCGTTCAGGGTGTGCCAAGGCGGATTTCGGCGTGTTATAAATGGAGTCCCTCACCCTCACCCATGATTGGCCTTTGATGATCAGATAGGAGCCACCGTGCGCGCTTTCATCTGCCTCCTTGCGCTGTTCGCCGCCGTTCCCGGCCGTGCCCAACACAAGATTCAACTGGCTAATCATCCTTCGCTATCGCCCGACGGGAAGGCCATCGCCTTTGGCTGGAACGGTGACATTTGGACGGTTTCCGCTGAGGGCGGCGCGGCCCGCCAACTGACCAACCACCCCTCCCGCGACAGCCATCCCGTGTTTTCCCCCGATGGAAAGTCGATCGCCTTTCAAAGCGACCGCGACGGCGGATCGTGTGTCTACCTGATGCCCGCCGGGGGAGGCGCGGCCCGCCAGGTGACCTTCAACACCGCCGGAACCGTGCCCCTGCAGTTCACGAACGACGGCTCCAAGCTGCTGGTGGAGGTGATTCGCGACCACAACTGGAAGCACGCCAACCGGCTGGCATTGGTTGATCTCAGTCGTCGCGCTTCCGAGGAAATCATTTTCGACGAGGCGGCGGAAGCCGGAAGGCTATCGCCAGATGGACAGCGCATCCTCTATGTCCGGGAAGGCACCCAGTGGTGGCGCAAGGGATACCATGGGTCGCAGGCCTGGCAGGTATGGCTGCACGATCGCGCCAAGGGAACCCACAACCGGCTGCTCGCGAACCCGCCGGTGATGCCCGGAAAGCCGGTTCCGCACCATACCGAACGCGGCGCGCACTCGCCCTTGTGGAAGCAGGATGGCAAGGGCTTTTACTATGTCGGCGCGCAGTCGGGCAACTTCAACCTCTGGGAGCACGACCCGGCCACAGGCCGCGGCCGCATGCTGACCTCCTTCACCGACGACACCGTGGTTCAGCCGGCGATTTCGGCGGACGGGTCCGCCATCGTGTTCCGGCACCTGTTCGACCTCTATGTGGTTCAGCCGGCGACCGGACAGCCACCCCGCAAACTGGACATCGTCACCAACGCGGATTTCGTGCGCGAAAACCGCGAGCGGCGCGTGCTCGCCTCGGCGAGCGAGGCGGCCTTCAGCGCCGATGGACTGGAGATCGCATTTGTCGCGGGCGGCGATGTCTGGGTGATGGACACGGAGTTGCGCGAACCCAGGCAGGTGACCAGCACCGCGGCCGAGGAGCGGTCCCTGATCTTCGGCGCCAACGGGGAAACGCTGTTTTTTGTTTCCGACGCCGGTGGGACCACCGAAATTGTGAAGGCGACGCGCGCCGACGCCACCAGCTATTGGTGGCGCAACAAGGCGTTCACCTTGGCGCCGCTCACCAAGGACGGCCAGCCCAAGGGCAGGCTGAAGTCCAGTCCCGATGGATCCCGCATCGCCTTCGTGCGCGGCCGGGGCGACCTTGTCTCCATCAAAATGGACGGCACCGACGAGAAGGTTCACCTGAAGTCGCATTCGCCGCCCGACTTTGACTGGTCTCCTGATGGCAAGCACATCGCCTACGCCGCTCAAGACGAGGACTTCAACAGCGATATCTGGATTGTTTCTGCCGATGGTTCCCGCCCCGCGGTGAATGTCTCCCGGCATCCCGACAACGACACCGACCCGGCCTGGTCTCCCGATGGCAAGATCCTGGCGTTTGTCGGCAGGCGCGCCGGGACGGAAGTGGATATTCACTATGTCTATCTGCGCAAGGCGGATGAGGAGACGGGCGCCCGCGATCGTTCGCTGGAAAAGGCCCTCGACAAAATGAAGGCGCGCAAGCCCGCGACCGCCACGCCAGCCAAGCCCGGCGCGGCCCCCGCGGCTGCCCCACCGGCCAAGCCGGCATCTTCAGTTGAGATCGATTTCGACCGCATTGCCGAACGCATCCGCACCATCAGCGTTCCGGATTCCGAGGAGGCCGACCTGTTCTGGTCTCCCGACTCCAAGAAGCTGGGCTTCACCAGCGGCGCCGAGGGGCGTCGCGGGACTTTCACCGTGGAGTTTCCCGACAAGCTCAAGCCGACTTCCATTAACCCGGCCACCGGGGCAGGCGCGCGCTGGCTGAAAAACGGGTCGGTGGTGTGGCTTTCCGGTGGCGTGCCCGGGACATTCAGTCCGGGTGGCGCCCCGGCATCGACCACCACGGGCAGCCTCGCCTCGTCGCTGGCGGCACGGCTGGGAAGGACCGCGCCAGCCGCCCCGGCACCCGCGCCGTCGGCGGCATCGGGTGACTCCTCGGGAACCAGCTACCGCTTCAGCGCCCTGCAGGAAGTCGACTTGGCGGCCAAGAACGCCGCCGTATTCGAGCTTTGCTGGCGCACGATGCGCGACAACTGGTACGACGAGAAGCTGAACAATCGCGACTGGAAGGCCATTCAGGCGAAGTACCAAACGATCGCCGCGCAGGCGGTGGATGCCGAATCCCTGGCGACCGTGGTGAACCTGATGCTGGGTGAACTC
>CAWUNZ010000124.1:0-9777 GCA_963923445.1 uncultured bacterium | reverse complement strand
GTCTTCGCGGTTTCGACCTACGCGACGGTATCGCTTTTGTTCTGGTACACGGGCCTGATTCCCGACCTTTCCAGCATGCGCGACCGGGCCAAGAACCGTTGGATCAAGATGATCTACGGCATTCTCTGCCTCGGCTGGCGCGGGGCGGCGACCCACTGGCACCGCTATGAGACCGTTTACCTGCTGCTCGCGGGTATCAGCACGCCGCTGGTTCTCTCGGTGCACACGATCGTGTCGTTCGACTTCGCCGTGGGCAATGTTCCCGGGTGGCACGCGACGATCTTCCCGCCTTACTTTGTCGCGGGCGCCATCTTCAGCGGGTTCGCCATGGTGGTCACACTGGCCGCCCCCGCCAGGCTCGCCTACGGCCTGAAGGACTTCATCACCGACAAGCACATGGACAACATGGCCAAGGTCATGCTGGCCACCGGGCTGATGGTGTTTTACGGCTACGGCGTCGAGGCCTTCATGGCCTACTACTCGGGCAGCCCCGACGAACGGGGCCTGTTCCTCAAGAACAGGGCCTTCGGCCCTTACGGCGTCTTTTACTGGCTGCTGATCCTCTGCAACGGGATCATTCCGCAACTGTTGTGGCTCAAGTTCTTCCGCACCAACATTCCGTGGCTGTTCGTGATCTCGATTGTCATCAACATCGGGATGTGGCTTGAACGCTTCGTGATCCTCATGAGTCTCCAGCGCATCCCCTGGCAGTCCTCCACCTGGGGCCAGTACTGCCCGACCGTTTGGGACATCACGACCTATGTGGGAACCTTCGGCCTGTTCTTCACGCTGCTGTTCCTGTTCATGCGGTTCGTGCCGATGATCTCCGCTTTTGAAATGAAGCACATGATGCCCGAGTCGCACACGCACGCTCCGGGCGCCAGCCACGCGGGAGGAAGCCACTAATGCACGCCCCCCAAGCCCCGGGCCTGTACGGCCTGCTTGCCGAGTTCGACAACCCCCAGTCGCTGGTGAACGCCGCCGACGCCGCCAGGCGCAAGGGCTACAAGGTGATGGAGGGTTACTCCCCCTTCCCGGTCGAAGGCCTGCGCGAGGCGCTAGGCAAGCCTCGAACCCTCATGCCCATCCTCGTGTTCTGCGGCGGATTGACGGGTTGCCTGACGGCGTTCCTGCTGGAAACGCTGACTTCCGGCGGTCATCCCCGGGAATGGGACGCGTTTATTCCCAATTGGTTCAACTACCGGTTGAACATCGCCGGACGGCCCTTCTTCTCATGGCAGGCGTTCGTGCCCCCGATGTTCGAGTTGACGGTGCTTTTCTCGGCGTTCACGAGCCTTTTCGGCATGATTCTGCTGAACGGCCTACCGCGCCCCCACCACCCGCTGTTCGAGGTGAAGGAATTCGAGCGCGCCAGCAGCGACCGTTTCTTCCTCTGCATCGAGGCGGACGACCCGCTGTTCGACATCGATTCGACACACGCATTCCTCAAGAGCCAATCGCCGATCACCCTGTCGGAGGTGCCGCAGTGACGCGCCACGCGATCCAATCCTGGCTGCCTGCGCTGGCTGTCGCCGCCCTGTTCACGGGCTGCAACCAGCGCATGGCTCCGCCCAATGAACCGTTGCACCTGGAGCACATCCTTTCGTTTCACCAGGTGATGGCGCTGCAACCGAAGCTGAAGCCGCAGGACCCGAGCGAGTTCTTCGCGGACGGGCGCTCGACGAGGCCGTTCGTCGAGGGCACGGTGGCCCGCGGTTCCCTCGGGGCCGATCCGGTGTTCATGACCGGCAAGGTTTCCGAGTTGCCCGCGGCGGTGCCCGCCACACCCGCGGATCCCAAGCTGGTGCTGGCGCAGTACGCCGAGGAGTTCCCCGTCGAGGTGAACGAGTCGCTGCTGAAGCGCGGTCAGGAGCGTTACAACATTTATTGCAATGTCTGCCACGGCCAGACCGGCATGGGCGACGGCACGATCGTCATGCGCGGATTCCTCAAGCCGCCGGCATTCTGGGAACAATCGGCAGGCGACAAGTCTCATTTCAGCCGCGGCTTGCGCTATCAGGGCGCCGGTCAGATCGAGCTTGAAAAGGCTCCCGCCGGTTACCTTTACCATGTGATCACGCACGGCTACGGCGGCATGGCCAGCTACTCGGCGCAGATTCCGCCGAAGGACCGCTGGGCCATCGTGGCCTACATCCGCGCCCTGCAAAAGGCCCGCGCCAGCACCGCCACCGTGGCGGTTCCGGCCGCCACCAACGACGCTCATCCGAAGGGGGCGCACTGATCATGGGCACCCATAACGCGCGCGCCCAGGAGCGCGCCTCCCAAGCCTCGGCCATGGCCTTCACCGTCGGTGGTGTCGGCGTGCTGGTCGCCGTCGGCCTTTTGTTCGTCAACGGCTCGCAGTCGTTCTTCCAGTCGTACCTGACCGCGTTCATTCTGCCGGCGGGCATGGCGCTGGGTTCATTGGCGCTGCTGATGATCCAGAATGTCTCGGGTGGTTACTGGGGCTATGTGATCCGCAGGCCCGCGGAAGCGGCGGCGCGGACCTTGCCGTTTGTGGCCCTGATGTTCGCGCCCCTCCTGCTGGGGTTGACGGATGTCTACGCTTTCCATTCCAAGGAGCACGCCCACAACACTCCCGAGGCTCACCTGAACCTGCACAGCGACCATCGTTTGTGGCCGTGGTCCGACCCGAATCTTGAGATCGAGGAACACGAGAAGCTCATCCTCGACGAGAAGAAGGGTTACCTGAACGACACCTTCTTCATCGTGCGCTCCGCTATCGGCTTCGGCCTTTGGATCCTCATGGGCCTGGGCCTCAACGCCCTGGCGCGCAAGGAGGACACGCAAGGGTGGTCCCCGGAACTCAAGCAGTCGATGCATTACATCGCCGCCCCGGGAATCCTGATCCACTCGCTGATCATCCTGTTCCTGTCCACCGACTGGTCGATGTCGCTGCAGCCGGTCTGGTATTCGACCATGTACCCGGTGATCTTCGGCTTTGGCCAGATCCTCTCGGCGATGGCCCTCAACACCGCCGTGTTCATTTATCTGCGCTACGGCGGCGAGGATCTGTCGAACGATGTCAACAAGAAGATCATGCGCGACTTGGGCAGCTACCTGCTCGGCTTCACGATCTTCTGGACCTACATCAGCTTCTCGCAATACCTGCTGATCTGGAGCGCCAATCTCAAGGAAGAGGTTCCCTATTACATCGCCCGGTCGCGTGGCGGGTGGGAATTCCTGACCCTGGCGCTGGGTCTGGGTCACTTCCTGATCCCCTTCCTCATCCTCCTTCTGCGCGAGGTCAGTCGCAAGGCGGACATCCTGTGGAAGGTTGCCGTTTACATTCTGGTGGTGCGCTTCCTCGACATCTACTGGCAGATTCGGCCAGCGTTTGATCCCGGCCATTGGGAGATCGGCATGGAGACCGTCCAAGACTTGGCGGCCTTGGCCGGCTTGACCGGGATCTGGCTGGGATTGTTCTTCCGTGAGGTGAGCCGTTTCGGCCTTTACCCCGAGAACGATCCCCGCAAGGACACGCTCCCCGTCCACACGGTTTCCGACGATGTCGTCATTCCGGACGCGGCGCACTAAGGCAGACGAGGTGAATCATGGGACAGTCGGCAAACCAGAACGCGGGCTACGACACGAGCGACTTGGAAAGCTCGTATGCCTACGGCTTCATGGGCGTCCTCACCATCTCCATCATCATGACGGTGTTCATCGTGAGCGGATTGTTCGCCTTCCTGACGGATTTCGAATCCGGCGGCAAGGTTGTGGACGATCCGATCATGGCCGCCGCCAAGGAGGCCCATGCCCAGTCCATGCGGCGCGAGCTGGAAGCCCAGTACTCCGAGGTTTTCAAGGACAAGCAGACCGTTGAGGAGCAGGTCGCGATCAACCTGAACCGCATCAGCGTGAACGGTTTCGTTCGTCCGATTGATCCGCCGCAACCCACGCTGGAAGGGGTCGATGTGCTTTCCCCCCTTCATTCCGGCGGTCAACCCAACCAGTTCACGATCGGCCGCGAGAACATCCGGCGTGGCAACGAGGCCCTGGCCCGGGACGGGAAAATCACCAAGGCGTTCGCCGCGGTGGTGGCCGAGGCCAAGTCGAAGCCTGTGAAGGTTGAAGCGCCTGCCGGGGAGTCATCCGGCGGCCGGTGAGTTGGTGTTTCGCTGATTCGAGCGGTTGTTGAATTGAACGGGGGGTTCTTGTTGTGATTCGGCGGATTTCGGCTCTGATCGTCCTCGCATGGCTGGTGACAACCGGCCACGGCGACGACACGCCCGGAATCACCCTCATTCCCCGGGGTCCCGGTGAGATCACGGTCAAGGAAAACCGGTACACCAAGCTCAGGGAAAAAGCCACGATCGACCAGCAGCTGGGCGCCCAGCTTTCCCCCGATATCAACTTTCTCGACCACGAGGGCAAGCCGGTTCGGCTGGGCGACATTCCCAAGGGCAGGCCCGTGCTCCTGGTCCCCGCTTATTACCGTTGCCGGTTGCAATGCAACATGGTGCTCATGGGCGTCTTCGACGCCATGAAGAAGGTCAAGTTCAAGCCCGGTGAGGATTTTGAGATCGTGGTTTTCAGCTTCGATCGCGAGGAGGGGCCCCAGGACGCGGCCCGCAAGCGCGGCGAGCTGATGGAGACCACCGGTCGGCCGGTCAAGAAGGGAAGCTTCCTTGAGGGCAAGTTCGACCACCGAACCGTGGCGAACTGGCACTTTCTCGTGGGCGGCGAGGACGCGATCAACAAGGTTTGCGACACCATCGGCTACCGTTTCATCAGGGACTCTGAAACCGGCGACATCCTCCACGGCATGGGCATCTGCTTCCTGACTCCGGACCTGAAAATCAGCCACTACCGCATGGGGATGAATTATCCACCGTTCGATGTGCAGAAGGACCTGCAGTTGGCCTCGGAGAACGGCATCGGCACGCTTGTGGACAAGCTCGCGTTTGTTTGCATGAAATACGATCCGCACAGTGGGCAGTACAGTTGGGCGGTGATCCGCCTGGTGCAGGCCGCCGCGGTCGTGACCATCATCGCACTGGCATTTATTATTTTCGGAAACATGCTCCTAGGCCGGAAGGCCGACCCCGCCCGGGTCGCTCCGGCCGCGGGCAGTTGAAAGGAAAGGTCGGCAAACCATGTGGGATTTCCCGCTTTGGCCTGAATCGGCTTCAACGGTGGCCCCGTCGGTGGAGAACCTCTACCTGTTCATCGTCGCGCTCAATGTGGGCATCACCGCGCTGGTGTTCTTCCTGCTGGTCCTGTTCTCGGTTCTCTATTACCGCCGAAGCGATGATCAGGTTCCGCCCCAGTACCACGGGTCGATGCTTCTTGAAATCAGTTGGACCGCCATTCCGACGGTGATCTGCCTGGTGATCTTCGCGTGGGGTGTGAAGGTTTACGCCGAGCTGGTTGTTCCCCCCGCCGATGCCACCGATGTCTATGTGGTGGGCAGGCAATGGATGTGGAAAGCCCAGTACCCCGGTGGCCAAAGGGAGATCAACGCCCTTCACGCGGTGGTCGGCAAACCCGTCAAGCTGACCATCACCAGTGAGGATGTGTTGCACAGCTTTTCCATCCCGGCGTTCCGGGTGAAAAGCGACGCGGTTCCCGGCCGGTACACCACGCTGTGGTTCCAGCCCACCAAGCCCGGCGTTTACCACATCTTCTGCACCGAATACTGCGGCACCGAACACTCGAGGATGATCGGCAAGATCACCGTCCAGGAGGAGGCCGACTACCAGAAATGGCTCAGCGAAAAGGCTGAACTGGGAGACGCCGTGCAGGGCCGGAAGCTTTTCAGCAAGCTGCAGTGCGTGACCTGCCACGCCGGGGAATCGCAGGCCCGCGCCCCCTCGCTCGAGGAGATCTACATGAAGCGGATTCCCCTGGCGTACGACAAGGGCAGCCCGGTACCCCACGGGGCCACCGCCCTGGCCGACGAGAACTACCTGCGCGAAAGCATCCGTTACCCAAGCGCGCGCATCGCGGCGGGCTTCCAGTACCCCTCGATCATGCCGGCCTACGATGAAAGCCTGGTCAGCGAGGACGAGCTTTTCCAGGTCATCGCCTACATCAAGTCGCTGAAGAAGGGGCAGACCCCCGCGCGAGTCGAACAAACCACGGTCCCCTCGGCGCTCGGCGCGCCGACCGGTCGTAAGTGAAAACGGGAGCCCAACCGGAGGGAATCACTATGAGCACCATCATCTCGAGCAAGCCGGCAAGCGCGGTCGGGGGCCATGCGCCCGACGACCATGCCGCGGTCAACTACATCAACCACGAGACAACCATCGCCTCCTGGCTCCTCACACTGGACCACAAGCGAATCGGCATCCTGTACCTCGCGGCCATGACCGCCATGTTCATCCTGGGCGGGTTCTACGCCGGGCTGCTCAGGGCGGAGTTGATCACCCCCAAGGGCGACCTGTTGTCGAGCGACTTCTACAACAAGTCGTTCACCGCGCATGGCGTGATCATGGTGTTCTTCGTGCTCATTCCGCTCGTGCCGGCGTCGCTGGGCAACTTCATGCTGCCCCTGATGATCGGGGCCAAGGATGTGGCGTTCCCGCGCCTCAACCTCATCAGTTGGTATGTCTACATGATCGGGGCCGGATTCACCCTGTTCGCCCTGATTTCCGGAGGAGTCGATTCCGGTTGGACCTTCTACACCCCCCTGAGCACGACCTACCTCAACTCCAATGTCATGCTCACGGCGACCGGGTTGTTCATCCTCGGGTTTTCGTCGATCCTCACGGGCCTCAACTTCATCGTCACCATTCACCGGATGCGCTGCCCCGGCATGGGGTGGTTCCGCATGCCGCTTTTCGTGTGGGCGCTTTATGCCACAAGCGTGATCCAGTTGCTGGGCACGCCTGTCATCGCCATCACGCTGGCCCTGGTTGCCGTTGAAAGGCTTCTGGGCGTCGGCATTTTCGATCCCCGGCTTGGTGGCGACCCCATCCTTTACCAGCACCTGTTCTGGTTCTACAGCCATCCCGCCGTGTACATCATGATCCTTCCGCCCCTCGGCGTGACCAACGAGCTGATCTCCACCTTCAGCCGCAAGCCGATCTTCGGTTACTCGATGATGGCCGGCGCCAGCCTTGCCATCGCCATTTTCAGCTTCATCGTGTGGGCGCACCACATGTTCACCTCCGGCCTGTCGCCTTACGCCGCGATGTTCTTCTCGCTGCTGACCTTCTCGGTGGCCATCCCGTCGGGCATCAAGGTCTTCACCTGGCTGGCCACGCTTTTCCGAGGTTCGATCTCGTTCGACTCCCCGATGCTTTACGCCTACGGGTTCATCGGGCTGTTCACCATCGGCGGCATGACCGGCCTGTTCCTTTCCACCCTCGGCACCGACATCCACTTCCACGACACCTACTTCGTGGTGGCCCACTTCCACTATGTGATGGTGGGAGGCGCCATTGTCGGGTTCATGGGCGGGCTTCACTTCATCTGGCCGAAGATGTTCGGCCGCATGTACCCCGAATTCCCCGCCAGGATGTCAGCCATCCTCATCTTCGTGGGCTTCAACCTGACCTTCTTCCCCCAGTTCCTTGTCGGTTACCTGGGCATGCCCCGCCGGTACCACGAGTACCCGGCCGAGTTCCAGGTCCTGAATGTGTTCTCCACCGCCGGCGCCACCGTGCTGGGCGTGGGCTACCTGCTACCGATTCTCTACCTGCCATGGTCGGTCTTCTTCGGCCCCAAGGCGTCCAAGAACCCATGGGGGGCCACGACCCTCGACTGGACGCACACCGAGTCGCCGCCGACCCCGCACAACTTCGAGGCCACCCCGGTCGTGACCGAGGAACCCTACAAATACAACACGCTTTTCAAGAAGGAGAGCGCCCTTGTCGGTCACTGAGAAACACGCCACCGCGGCGCACGGCGGGCACGAGCACGATCATGGCCACGGCCATGAGCTGGCCCACCATTTCGTGAATGTCGAGCAGCAGCACGATGCCGGCAACCTCGGAATGTGGATGTTCCTGACCACCGAAGTGCTGTTCTTCGGCGGCCTGTTCGCCGCCTACACGATCTACCGCTACAAGTTCGAGCGGGTGTTCGAGCAGGCGAGCAACATCCTCGATCCCATGCTCGGGGCGATCAACACGATCGTGCTGATCTTCTCCAGCGTGACCATGGCCTTCGCCGTGCGTTCCGCCCAGCAGGGGAAGTCCAAGGCGATCGTCGGCTGGCTTGCCGCCACGATCCTGTTCGGCTGCCTGTTCCTCGGCATCAAGGTGTTCATGGAGTGGAAGCACGACGCCCACCTCCATGTCTTCCCCACGGCCGACTTCAACTGGACCTACGCGCGCGAGATGCACTCCGGCGGCGACCACGGCCACGGGCACGATTCCCACGGGCCCGAGATGAAGGGGATCATGTTCAACTCCCCGGTGGTTCCCCAGAAGTACATCGATGCCGACGCCCGCAATCCCGAGGCCAAGCAAGCTCGCCTGTTCTTCTTCCTCTACTTCACCATGACCAGCCTTCACGCCGCCCACATGGTGATCGGCTTCGGCATCATGGCCGTGATCATGGTCTACGCCTGGTACGGGTACTACACCCCGAACTACTATGTGCCCGTCGAATCGGTCGGGCTTTACTGGCACTTCGTGGACCTTGTGTGGATCTTCCTGTTCCCGCTTCTGTACCTCCTGGGCGCCCACCTGGGTGCCGGACACTGACACCTGGCCTTGTTCGATCGGAGATTTTTCGATGTCACTCCATCCCCCCGCCAAGGCTTGGACTTACTGGGCCAACTTTCTGGCCCTGTGCGTGCTCACCGTGGTGACCTGGTACACCGCCCGCATGGACCTGGGCGCCCTGAGCACCCCTGTGGCCCTTGGCATCGCGGTGATCAAGGCCGCCTTGGTGGTGCTGTTCTTCATGCATGTGTGGGAAAGCACCCCGCTCACCAAGTTGGTGATCGCGATGTCGCTGTTCATGCTCACCGTGCTTCTCACCTTCCTGTTCACCGATTACATGACCCGAAACTATGATGTGCTGCCCCCGGCCGACCACGCCGCCGTGTCGTCCGTCAAGCACTGAGTTTTTCTTGTTCAACTTGCCGGCCTCTGACAGGGGAGCCCAATGGGCTCCCCTGGTTGTTTAATTCGAACTGCAAAACAATGAATTGCCTGTCTCGCGCCACGGGTTGGAGAGGTTTCCTTTTATGGGACTTCTAACCCCCGCCCCGCCTTCATCCACAAGTGGGAGGAAAAGGTGATGGCAAGCGGATCTTGGTGCTTTAAATTCATAATATTTTATCTGTCAAAGAGAATTATGGAGCCTCGGACGCGAGTCCGAGGGTGCTGTTGATGCGCGAGGGCACCCTCGGTGCTTGCGCCCGAGGCTCTCTAGAGTGAACTTTAAATGGGTGGGCTGCCTTATCCGCTGGTTCAGAGGTAGCAGGCAATTTCGATCGACCAGAATTGGCCAATAAGTTTTCCAAAAGTCACATGGGACACCGGCAAGGTTGGGTTGACCCTGCCCGGTTTTTCAAGAATGGGGCCTGCCGTGCCAAGGGACAGCCTGAGATAACCTCAACCCGCCGGACTTACCCCCCACAAGGGGGGGGAGGAAAAGGTGGCGGGAAGAGGGAAACATGTTCGATATACTTAATTTATATCTGTAGGATCACATTTAACAGCTTCGAACGCGCATCCGAGGGTTGGGGGCAAGCGATCCTTGAAAAACCCATCTCCATGTCCGCTGGCGCGATGGAATGGGCACGGCCTATTCCATCGCGTCGCTCACATCAGCAGGGCCAAGGCCACAAGCAGC
>CAWUNZ010000123.1:0-9850 GCA_963923445.1 uncultured bacterium | reverse complement strand
GCGCCGCCGCCGCACGGGCCCAATGCCTCAACAACCTCAAGCAAATCGGGCTGGCCATGCACGGCTACATGGATGGCAACAACGGCCTTCCCGCCAACGGAAACTATGTTTGGAACGGTTCCGCGGTCACCACAACCAATGCCTGGTCGGCGGCTTCACGCATCCTGCCCTATATCGAACAGGAAGGCCTGTTCCGCGGCATCGACTTCTCGCTCGGCTATAGCGTGCAACCAGGTGTCAGTTCCAAGCGGGTCGCCACCTTCATGTGCCCCGCGGAAATCAATGACAAGGGCTACGGCACCGATCCGACCTTCGGCAACAAATACTGGCCCATCAACTACGCGCTGAACAACGGTACCTGGCCGGTTCTCACCGCCAAGGCCACCGCCATGCGTACCGGAGATGGCGCTTTCAGCTCCAACCGGGGCAAACGCCCCGCCGATTTCCTTGACGGCATGAGCAACACCCTTGCCGGCGCCGAAGTGAAGGCGTTCACCAACCGCCTTACGGGAGCTTCCAATACCGCCGTTTATCCGACCAATTTTGCTCCCCCGGCGAATGTGGCAGCGATGTCATCATTCGCCTTGGGCGCGTTCAACCCGGCTTCGTTCACCCATGTGGAGTGGGTTGACGGCAAGGTTCACGAGACGGGATTCACCACCGTCTTCACTCCCAACACCAAGGTTCCCCATGTTGATGCGGGCGTGGAATACGATGTGGATGTGGTGCTGGCCACCGAATCCAACCCGGGTGATACCTACGCCGCCATCACCAGCCGGAGCTATCACTCAGGCGGGGTGAATGTGATGTTCATGGACGGGTCCACCCGCTTCATCAGCAACAGCATCGACTTGGCCACATGGCGGGCCTTGGCAACCACCGCTGGCGGGGAAATCGCCAACGCCCCATGATCCGTTGCTGATCGTTATTGCTTCATCGCATCGTCGGTTCATATCATGGTATAGCTAGAAATCGTTACCCTATGCCCGCGGGTGACGCCGACTGACCAGGATAAACCGACCATGCGCCTTTTCTCCACCCTTGTGGCGGCATTCGTTGTTGCCCCGGCGGCCTTGGCCCAGGCCAAGTACGAGTACAACCGGGACATTCGGCCGATCCTCGCGGAAAACTGCTTCGCCTGCCACGGGCCGGACAGCGCCGCGCGCAAGGCCGAACTCCGACTCGACCGCCGGGAAGACGCGATCGCCTCCGGCGCCATCGTGCCCGGCAAGCCGGGTGAAAGCCCTCTGGTGGAACGGCTCGACCTGGAAGACCCTGTCAAGCGGATGCCACCGGAGAAAAGCCACAAGAAGCTGAAGGCCGAACAAAAGGCGATCCTGAAGGCATGGGTGGCGCAAGGCGCCGGCTACCAGCCCCATTGGTCGTTCATCACTCCCAAGCGTCCGGCTTTACCCGCCGTGAGGCGCGAGGGATGGGTTAAGAATCCCATCGACCGGTTCATCCTCGCGGGCATCGAGGCGGCGGGTCTGGAACCGGCGCCCGAGGCCGACCGCCGGTCGCTCGCGCGGCGCGCGGCGATGGACCTCACCGGGTTGCCCCCCGACCCGAAACTGGTCGAGGCGTTCGTCAACGACAAGGCGCCGGACGCCTACGAGAAATACCTGGACACCCTCTTTGCCAGCCCGGCTTGGGGCGAGCACCGCGGACGCTACTGGCTTGACGCCGCCCGCTACGCCGACACCCACGGCATCCACTTCGACAACTTCCGGGAAATGTGGTCGTACCGCGACTGGGTGATCGGCGCGTTCAACCGCAACATGCCTTTTGACCAATTCACGATCGAGCAACTCGCGGGCGACCTGCTTCCGAACGCCACGCTCGACCAGCGCGTGGCCACCGGGTTCAACCGCTGCAACATCACCACCAACGAGGGCGGCGCCATCTCGGAGGAGTATCTGGTGCTTTACACCCGCGACCGCACCGAGACGGCCAGCCAGGTGTTCATGGGCCTCACGGCCGGTTGCGCCGTCTGCCACGACCACAAGTTCGACCCGTTGAGCATGCGGGACTTTTATTCCATGGCGGCGTTCTTCAACAACACCACCCAAGGCGCCATGGACGGGAACATTCCCAACACGCCGCCGGTGATCCCGGTGCCCGCCCGCGGCGACGAGACAACGATCGCCAAGCTGCAGGAATCGATCTCCTCGGCCAAGAAGGCGCTTGATGAACGACGCAACCTCGCGCGCAAGGAATTCGAGGAGTGGCAGGCCAAGGCCACCCCGCAAAGCACCGGATCGGTTTCCTCCGAGGGACTCCTGCTCAAGGCCGCGCTCACCGAGGGTGAAGGATCCAAGGCCAGGTTCCTTGTCCTGGGCAAGGAGAGGGATGTCGCCCTCGCCAATCCGTCGTGGGTGCCCGGCCGCGACACGGGCAAGGCCCTGCGCCTCAACGGGTCGGCTGCGGTGATTCCCGATGTGGGTGACTTCGAAGCCAGCCAGGCGTTCAGCCTCTCGGCCTGGCTGAAGCCCCCCGTGAACGCGGTCAGCGGACCGGTGGTGGCGCGCATGGAGGGCCCGCCGGCACATCGCGGCTGGGACTTCTGGATCCAGGAGGGACGCGCCGGCATGCACCTGATCCACCGCTGGCCCGATGCCGGACTCAAGGTCTTCGCGTCATCCCAAATGCAGCCGAACGCCTGGACCCATGTGACGGTGACCCACGACGGTTCGGGCAAGGCGTCGGGCGTGAAGGTTTACTACAACGGCAAGGAACAGCCGGTGAGGGTGGAGAATGATCGTCTGTCGGGCGCGGGCACCACAAGGACCCCGGTAGCGCTGCGGCTCGGCTCGCGCGAAGCCGGCGAACCAATCCGGAACATGCCGATCGAGGACCTGCGGATCCACGCCCGGGCCCTTGCCCCGCACGAGGCCGAGAGCCTGGCCAACAGCCTCGGGCAGATCCTCGCCAAGCCGGTTGACAAACGGTCCGCCGCCGAGAAGGACCAGTTGTTCGCGTGGTACCTCGGCGACCGGGACAAGGAATACCAGCGGCGCCAGGTCGCCCTTGCGGCCTTGGAAAAGGAGGAAATCTCCCTGCGGGGCAAGGGAACCATCGCGCATGTCATGCAGGAGAAACCCGGCGAGGCGATGGCATTCATTCTGGAAAGGGGCGAGTACGACCGGCGCAAGGACGCCGTGAAGGCGGCCACACCCAAGGCGTTGCCGCCCCTGCCCAAGGACGCGCCTTCCAACCGGCTTGGCTTCGCCCGATGGCTGCTGGCCGAGGAGCATCCGCTCACCACGCGCGTGACCGTCAACCGCTTCTGGCAGGAGGTGTTCGGCAACGGCATCGTCCGCACCGCCGGCGACTTCGGCGTCACCGGGGAACTTCCCAGCCATCCGGACCTGCTCGACTGGCTGGCCGTGGAATTCCGCGGGAGCAATTGGGATGTCAAGCGATTCTTCCGGCTCATGCTCACCAGCGCCACCTACCGGCAATCGGCCCGGGCCTCGGCGGAAAAGGTCGCCAAGGATCCGGATAATCGGCTTCTTTCCCGGGGACCCCGCTTCCGCCTCGACGCCGAGATGATCCGCGACCAGGCCCTGGCCTCAAGCGGCCTGCTCGTGCCCAAAATCGGTGGCCCGAGCGTCAAGCCGTACCAACCCGAGGGGGTGTGGGAAGCGGTGGCGATGATCGGCAGCAACACCCGCGACTACCGGGCCGACAAGGGCGAGAGCCTGTACCGGCGCAGCATGTACACCTTCTGGAAGCGGAGCGCCCCCCCGGCCAGCATGGAGGTTCTCAACGCCCCCAACCGTGAAACCTGCACGGTTCGCCGTGAGCGCACCAACACGCCCCTTCAGGCCCTGGTCACCCTGAATGATCCGCAATTGGTGGAAGCCGCGCGCGTGCTTGCCTCGAGGGTGTTGGCGGACAAGGCCCTCGCGAACGATCAGGCCCGCGTCAACGCCATCGCGCAGCGCGTGCTGTCGCGCGATTTCCGCGCCGAGGAGATGGCCATTCTGGGTGAGTCGCTGGCCGACCTGCGCCGCCGGTATTCCTCGGCCCCAGCCGAGGCGGAAAAACTGGTGAAGGTCGGGGAAACCGCCCCGGAGGCGTCTCTCGACAAGAAGGAACTCGCGGCGTTCACCATGATGGCCAACCTTATCCTCAACCTGGATGAGGCCCTTAACAAGTAATTCCCCCCTCTGGCAGGCAGGAGTTTTCCGATGGATCCGATCACCGAGGCGGGAATGAGCCTCACCCGCCGCCGTTTCTTCGCCCGTGGCGCGCATCCCCTGGGTTGGGCGGCACTGAGCGCCTTGACCGGTTCCAACGCCATGGCCGATGCCGGTGCCAGCGGCGCCGATGCGGCACTCGCGGGGGTTCGCCCGCACTTCTCGCCCAAGTGCAGGAACATCATTTACCTGCACATGGTTGGCGGTCCTCCCCAGATGGACCTCTACGACTACAAGCCCAAGATGCAGGAGTGGTACGACAAGGACCTGCCCGACAGCATCCGCCGGGGGCAGCGCCTCACCACCATGACCTCGGGCCAAAAGCGCTTCCCCATCGCTCCCAGCAAGTTCAAGTTCAAGCAGCATGGCCAATCCGGCATGTGGGTGACCGAATTGTTGCCGTACACCGCCAGCATGGTGGACGACATGTGCTTCATCCGCAGCCTCAACACCGAGGCGATCAACCACGAGCCCGCCATCACCTACATCCAGACAGGCAATCAGGTCACCGGTCGGCCCTGCCTGGGGGCGTGGGCCAGTTACGGGCTGGGTTCCCTCAATCGCAACCTGCCCACCTTTGTCGTCATGGTCGCCAAGCCCACCAACACCGAGCAGGTGCAGGCCATTTCAGCGCGCCTGTGGCAGTCGGGTTACCTGCCCGGGGAGCACGCCGGCGTTTCGTTCCGCGCCTCGGGAGACCCCATCCTGTACCTCAACAACCCTCCCGGGGTGGACGCCGCCACCCGGCGCTCCTCGCTCGACGGCCTGCGCAGGCTCAATGAATTGACGGCGCGGGATATCGGGGATCCGGAAACGGTCACCCGCATCAGCCAGTTCGAGATGGCGTACCGCATGCAGGCCAGCGTGCCGGAACTCACCGACCTGGCCACCGAACCGGAATCCACCTTCAAGCTCTACGGCGAGGCCGCGCGCAAGCCCGCCTCGTTCGCCAACACCGCGCTGTTGGCCCGCAGGCTGGTGGAACGGGGCGTGCGTTTCGTGCAGGTCTACCACAACAACTGGGACACGCACGCGAATGTCTCGGGCCGCTTGCCCGACCAGTGCCGCGATGTGGACCAGGCCTGCTGGGGCCTCATCCAGGACCTCAAGCGCAAGGGTCTTTTCGAATCGACCATGGTGGTGTGGGGCGGCGAGTTCGGGCGCACCATTTATTCCCAGGGCGGTGTCTCGCGGGAGAACTACGGCCGCGACCATCATCCGCGCTGCTTCACCCTGTGGATGGCCGGCGGAGGCATCAAGCCGGGCACCGTTCACGGGGAGACCGACGATTTCTCCTACAACATCGTCAAGGATCCGGTTCACATCCGCGACATGCACGCCACCATGCTGCAGTGCCTGGGCTACGACCATCGCCGGTTCACCTTCCGCCACCAGGGCCTCGACCAGCGCCTCACCGGCGTGGAGGAGGCGCGGGTGGTGAAGGAGATTTTGGCCTGACGGGGCACCCCTCACTCCGGCGCTTCGCGCCTGCGTTCAGGGCCAACCAACTACAAGTCAAATGCTGGCGGGGATCAGAAATCGACCCGCTCACTCCGGCTTCGGCTTCGTTCGGGGCTCTTGATGCCTTGAATGGATGGGGGTGTTTTTGAAGGCGCCTTGTTAGGGTGATTCATCCATGTGAATCTGCCCTAAAACAACTCCGCCAATGGCTTGCCTTCATCCGGCAGGAGCGGGAACGGCTGGCCTTGGGCGTCCTGGTAGACCGAGTCGAGCGGAACGCCCAGGTGCCGGTAGATGGTCGCGGCCATGTCGGCGGCGGTGACCGGGCGGGTGGCGATGTGCCCGCCATCGGCCTCGGTGGAGCCGATCACCTGGCCATGCCGCAGGCCGCCGCCGGCCATCAGCAGCGACAGCACCATCGGCCAGTGGTCGCGTCCGTCGGTGCTGCCCTGCGTGCCGACCTTCGGGGTGCGGCCGAACTCGCCCTGCGCCAGCACCAGCACATCGTCGAGCAGGCCGCGGTCGGCCAGGTCGTCCACCAGCGTGGTCACGAGGTGGTCGAACAACGGCAGCAGCGGCTTGAGGCCCTTGGAAATGCCCCCATAGGGAGGGATGTTGTCGCCGTGGGTGTCCCAGGTGCCGCTGGCGGTGTGGTAGCTGAGGTCGAGCGTGACAAACCGGCAGCCGGCCTCGACCAGCCTGCGGGCCAGCAGCGCCTGCTTGCACCACAGGTGGGGGCCGTACTTGTCGCGTGTGGCCACCGGTTCGGCTTCCAACTCAAGGGCGCGCTTGAGGCGCGGACCGGTCAGCATCTCGATGGCCGTGCGCTCGTGGCGGTCGAGGCCGTCGAGCCTGCCCTCGCGCTCGAGGGTGTCGCGCATGCGGTCGAGGTCGCGGCTCAAACCGGACCTTACATCTAGCCGGTCGCCGCTCAGGCCTTCGCGCATGGTGAAGAAGTCGCCGCTGGAAACCTGCCCCGTGTCCTTGCCCACATTGGTGAGCACGGGCAACTTGGCGGCGCGGTTGGCCAGGAAAGGGTCGTATCCGGTGCCGAGCCTGCCTCCCCAAGCCAGATGGCTGCGGCCGGTCATGAAGGCGGCGTAGGGTGGGGCGCCAGGCAACCGGGGGCCCAGGAAATGGCCTGCCAGGGCGCCGATGGCGGGATACTTGGCGGTTTCGGGGTTGGTGCGGGCCTCGGCGCGCCTGTTGCCTGTTTGGAAAACGGTGTTGGGCTCGTGGTTGCTGCCGCGGGCATCCACCGACCTCACCACGGTGAAACGCTTTCCGAGCATCGCCGCCTGCTTCGGGTAATGCTCGCAGAATCGCACGCCCGGAATGGAGGTGGCCATGGTGCCGAAAGGGCCGCGGTTTTCCGGGGGCCTATCCGGTTTGGGATCCCATGTGTCGATATGGCTGGGGCCGCCCGCCATCCACAGGAGAATGACGGCCTTGCCAGACCGCGCCTGGCCGCGGCTTTCCGCCCTCAGCAACCCGGGCAGCGACAAGCCGCCGAAACCAGCCATGCCGGCCTTGAGCAAGTTGCGCCGGGTGGGCAGCACCAGACCCTCGGGCACTCGGGGGCGAAGCCAACCAAACGCGTGTGCCATGGGGGTACTCCCGGTGTATCATCAGGCCCTTGGGCGGGATGGTCTCAGGCGGGGCGCGGCGCGCTTTGCCAAGGTGAAGGGGGGTTCAACCCGACATGAGCGCATTGTTGAAAGGTATTTTAATCTTCGCGTTGGCTCAAGTCGACGCCGACCTCGTGATTTCCGGCGGAAACCTGCATACAGGAGACGGGAAACCGGCGCAAACCGGCGACATCGCCATCAAGGGCGACCGGATCGTGGCGGTGGGAACATTCCAAGTTTCGGGAAACCCGAGGCGGATCGACGCCAAGGGGATGATTGTCGCCCCGGGATTCATCGACCTGCACACCCACAGCGACTACCCGATGCAGAAGACCCCCACCAACGCCAACCTGAATTACCTGCTGCAGGGGGTGACCACGGTGGTCACGGGCAATTGCGGATCCGGACCGGTGGACACGGCCGGCTACCTGGCCGCCCTGGCCAAGGTGAAAATCGGGTCGAATGTGGCCCATCAGGTTCCCCACAACGATGTCCGCCGCAAGGTGATGGGCAATGTGGACCGCGCCCCCACCGCCAAGGAATTGGAACAGATGGCGGAACTCACCGACAAGGCGATGCGCGACGGCGCCTGGGGGCTTTCAACCGGGCTGATTTACAACCCCGGAACCTATTCCAAGACTCCTGAATTGATCGCCTTGGCCAAGGTGGCCGCGCGCCATGGCGGATTTTACGCCAGCCATATCCGCGACGAGGGCGCGGGCGTGCTGGCGGCGGTGGAGGAAGCCATCACCATCGGCAAGGAAGCGGGCCTGGGGGTGCATGTCTCGCATATCAAGGTTTCCGGCAGGGCCCAATGGGGCAAGGCGGGATCGGTGGCCGAGCGGATCGCCTCGGCGCGCCAGGCTGGCCAGAAGGTCACAGCCGACCAATACCCCTACACCGCCAGCAGCACCTCGCTCACCGCCACGGTGATCCCCGCCCGTTTCCGCGAGGGTGAACGCGCCGACCTGGTGCGCCGGTTCGCCGATCCCGTCACGGGTCCGCAACTCCGCGAGGCCATTTCCCAGTCGTTGGGCAAGCGCGATGCCGGCGCCGATATCCGCATCGCCCGGCACGGGCCCAAGCCCGCGTGGTCGGGCAAAACCATCGCGGAGATCGCCGCGCTCACCAAGCGAACCCCCGTCGAGGTGGTGGAGGAGATCGAACGCGACGGTGGAGCCCAGATCATCAACTTCGGCATGAATGACGACGACATGAGGCTGTTCATGAAGCTCGACTTCGTCGCCACCGCCAGCGATGGCGGGGCGATGGTGCCCGACAAAACCTCGGCGCCTCATCCGCGCAGTTACGGCACCTTCGCCCGCAAGGTGGGATTCTTTTCCATCAAGGAGGGGGTGGTTCCCGTGGAGGTGGCCATTCGCTCCTGCAGCGGCCTGCCGGCCGACATTTTGGGATTCTCAGACAGGGGCTACCTCAAGAAAGGCCACCATGCCGACATGGTGGTTCTCGACCCGGCTCGCTACATCGACACGGCCACCTACGACAAGCCCCATCAGTATGCCCGGGGTGCCGTGGCCGTGGTTGTCAACGGCGCCGTGGCGGTGGAAAACGGCAAGGCCACGGGGGTGTTGGCGGGCCGTCCGCTGGTTCATCGGGGATCAAAGTCCGCCCCATGAAAGAAAAATCGGGGGAAATAACCGGCGGGCTTGCCGCCGGTTGCGGCTACCGTCGATTCACTTCTTGAGGCGCTTGTCGAAGAAGGCCATGAGCGCCGCCTCGGCGGTTTCGGCGTCCTTCCCCTTGAAGCCATGCCCGGCACCCGGAAGCGTGAGCAAGTCCGCTTCCGCGCCCGAGGCCTTCATTTTCTCCACCAGCCAAACGGCCTGCTCATGGGCCACATACTTGTCCTCGGTGCCGTGAATGCACAGGGTGGGTGCCGCGCGCGGCGTGACCCAATACAGCGGGCTGGAAAGCAGGTGCCGAAAACGCTGGGTCTCGAGGTTTCCACCCAGGAACAGCGGCAGCACCTCCGCGGCATCGACGCTCTTGCCGTACGACTTGGTGAAGTCGCTGGGGCCATAGACATTCACCACGCAGGTGACGGCGCTCGACTGGCCGGCATTGCCGCCATCGCCCTCGAACTCACTCACGCCGGCGGTCACGCCCAGGAACTGGGCCAGATGGCCGCCCGCCGACCCGCCCGTGACTCCGACGCGCGCCGGATCGATCTTGTACTTCGCGGCGTTGGCGCGGACCCAGCGTACGGCCGCCTTGGTGTCGTGCACGGCGGCGGGGAAGGGGTACTTGGGAGCCAGTCGGTAGGTGACCGTCAGGGCGACATAGCCGCGCTCGGCCAGTCTCAGGACAAGGCCGTCGTAGCTTTCCCGCTTGCCTGCGCGAAAGCCCCCGCCATGGATGCAGACAATGGCGGGGAACGGACCGTCGCCCGACTTGGGCCTGGCGATGTTGAGCTGGAGATGCTGGCCATCGGGATTGGAGTATTCAACGCCCGTTTCAAAAACAACGGTGTCGGGCACCTTGGGCGCGCCCTGGGCTTGGGCGCCAGCGGGAAGGAACGCCAGCAAGGCGAACAGGGAA
>CAWUNZ010000122.1:0-9939 GCA_963923445.1 uncultured bacterium | reverse complement strand
ACCATCACCATCGACCTGGCGGTGACCGCCACTGGCGCCGCCGCCGAGGTTTCGATCACCCTCAACCCGAACGCCATCAGCGATACCTACGGCAACTTCTTCAAGCCGGCGACTCCGCTGCGCTGGACCGTGGACACGGTCAGACCCACGGCCACGCTCACCATCACCAGCGGCACCGGCAGGGTTGGTGAAACGGTGTCGGTTGATGTCGCCTTTTCCGAGATGATCACCAACTTCAAAAAGGAAATGGTGTCGGTCACCGTCTCCGATGGTGCCACTACCACCAGCATCCCCGTCCGGATCACCGGGTCGCGCACGGGTTGGGGCTTCAAGTTCCGCATTCCCTCCGCTGGAACCCTCACGATCACCCTCAACACCACCGGAACGGTCGGCAGCACGCAGGTTGGAGATCGTTCGGGCAACGGGCTAAATACCTCCAACACCCTGAACCTGACGGCGTTTGTCTCCGGTTGATGCGGTCGTGCCGCCCGCAGCCGCACCTCATCGGCTGCGGGCAGGGAATGGTCACCTATTTTTCCGATCCGGCGCGGATGGTCAGCAAGCCAAAATCATTTCGTCAATGTGGCCAAGTAACCGAGAAGTTCCCGCTCATAGCGCGCGGTGTTGAATTTCACGGCATGGACGCGCGCCGCGGTCGGATCAAACCGCCCCCCGAGCGACTCGAAATGAAGAATTCCGTCGATCAAGCCCTGCTCCGTGGCGTCTGAGTACAAGACGCCCGTCGCTTGTTGGCCGGTCTCCGGCGGAACCACGGTTTCGGTGGCGCCGCCCCTGCCCAAGGCGATGACGGGCGCTCCGCAGCCTTGGGCCTCGAGGGGGACGATGCCGAAATCCTCCTCACCGGGAAATAGCAGGGCCTTGCAGCGGCGCAGGTGGTCGCGGATGACGGCGTCGGGTTGCCAGCCCAGCAATGAGGTACCCGGGCCGGCGAGCTTGGCCAGGCGGCCCTGATCCTGTCCGGAGCCGATGACAACCAGTCGCCGGTCAAGCTTTTGGCAGGCGCTGATGGCCAAGTCCGCGCGCTTGTAGGGAGCCAGGGCCGAGACCACGAGGTAAAAATCTTCCCGGGCGGGCGGTGGAGTGCCCGGATCCGAGGGGGTGTAGTAATCGGTGTCCACGGGTGGATAAATGACCACGCTCTCGCGGTCGTAGCATTCGCGGATCCGCTTCCGGATGGTCTCGCTGATGGCGATGAAATGAGTGACCCGCTCCGCGGAGGCCAGGTCCCAAGCGCGCACGCGGTCGAGCAGGCGGTCGCGAACCGAGCCGAGAATCCCTTTTTTCTCGAAGTACTGTCCGCGCATCTGCCAGGCGTAGCGCATGGGAGTGAAGCAGTAGCACGCGTGCGGCACACCCCGCGGAGCGCGCGCGCCCTTGGCCACGCAATGGCTGAAGCTCACCAACAGGTCGGTATCGGAGAAAACCCATGAGCGGTCGGCGACCGAGGGCAGCAGGGGCAACAGGTAGCGGTAATACGACCCGATGCCCGGAAGCCTGCCCAGCCAAGGGACGCGGGGCCCGAGCGCATCGATCGCCGGGGTGGTCTTTCCTGCCAGGTGGATGAGTGTGTCGAGGCGGGCATGGGGCCAGGCACGGGCCAAAACATCGAGGCACTTCTCCCCGCCGCGCAGGCCCGTCAGCCAATCGTGAACAAGGTTGATCCGGAGTGAAGACCAATCCGGCTGATCAGCCACGGCCCATGCCCAGCGACTCGAGGACCTTGCGCGTGGCTTCGGACTGATTGAGCACATAGAAGTGAACGCCGGGCACGCCCGCCTTGAGCAGGTCTTCCGCCTGCCTCGCGGCGTGTCGGATGCCGATGGCGGCTGTGGATTCCGGGTTGTCCTTGCTGGCTTCGAGCTTTTCGTACAGTTCAGAGGGAATCCTGGCCTTGCACAGGGAGGTGATCCGCTTCACCTGCGGAAAATTCACGATTGGAAGCAGTCCGGGCACGATGGGAACGCTTATTCCGGCCTTGGCGCATTGGTCGCGGAAGCGGAAAAAGTCGGTGTTCTCATAAAAAAGCTGGGTGACCACGGCGTCCGCCCCGGCGTCGACCTTGCGCTTGAGGTTGTCCATGTCCACCGCGGCGTTGGGCGCCTCCTGATGCACCTCGGGGTAACCGCCCACGCCGATTCCAAAATCGGGGAAGCGGGATCGGATGAGTCCCACCAATTCGTTGGCGTAACCCAACCCGCCCTCCACCTTGGTGAACGATTCCTGCCCTTGGGGAGGGTCCCCGCGCAGCGCCATGATGTTGGCAATGCCCCGGTCCCTGGCTTGGTCCAGCCAAGCCGTGAGGTCCGCCACGGTGGAACCGACGCAGGTCAGGTGGGCCATGACGGGCACGCCATGGCGCCTCATGATTTCGGAGCAAATGTCGAGCGTTGGACCCTGCGTGCTTCCCCCGGCGCCGTAAGTGCAGGAAAAAAAGCCGGGCTTGAACACCATAAGGCGGTCGATGGAGGCGTACATCGCCTCGTAACCGGCCGGGGTTTTGGGTGGATAAACCTCAAATGACAATGCGGGCTTGCCCGTGCTGAAAATCGTCTTGAGGCGCATGGTTTCCATCCCGTGAATCTTCCAGATGGCAGAATAGCGCAGGAAAGTCCCGCCGTCCTATGGTTAGTCCGCCTCGCCCCGGGAATTTGGAAATTGACATGCCCTCAGGAACCAACCCTCGACCCGACATCCCAACCCTGCGCCGATGGGATTCGGACCACCTTTGGCATCCGTTCAGCTCACCGGAAGCCGATCCATCCGACCCGATGCTGATCATTGACCATGCCGATGGATCCTGGCTGGTGGACACGGAGGGAAACCGCTATTTGGACGGTGTTTCGTCACTCTGGTGCAATGTTCACGGCCACCGGGTACCGGAACTGGACAACGCCATCCGTTTTCAACTCGACAAGGTGGCGCACAGCACGCTGCTGGGTGTCAGCCACGCCCCGGCCATCATGTTGTCGCGGCGGTTGGTGGAAATCGCCCCGCCGGGCCTGACGCGGGTGTTTTTCTCCGACAACGGGGCCACTGCGGTGGAATCCGCCCTCAAGATGGCATTCCAGTTCCACTTGCAGCGTCCTGACCCAAAACCGGGCAAAAGCCTCTTTTTGTCCCTCGGGGGCGCCTACCACGGTGACACCCTCGGCGCGGTGGGTGTGGGTGACCTTGGGCTTTTTCATGACCGGTTTGGCCCGCTGAGGGTTCCAGCCCTGCATGCCTGCCAGCCGCATTGCTACCGCTGCCCCTTGGGTTTGTCCCGGCCCGGTTGCGCCATGGCCTGCGCCGCCGAGGCGGAAAAACTGATCGAAACCCATGCAGGCAGATTGGCGGCGGTGGTGATCGAACCGGGCATGCAGGGTGCCGCCGGCATGATTCCATTGCCAGAAGGTTATCTGAGACGGATTCGGGCCGCGACGACGGCCCATGACGTGCTGCTGATCGCCGACGAGGTGGCCACGGGTTTTCACCGCACGGGTCCGCTGTTCGCCTGCGACGCGGAGGGCGTGGTGCCTGATTTCTTGTGCCTGGCCAAGGGGCTGACGGCAGGTTACCTGCCCTTGGCCGCCACACTGACGACAGAAATCGTTCACCGGGCATTCCGTGGCCGCCCTGAAGAGGGGCGGGGCTTTTACCACGGGCACACCTACACGGGGAATCCGCTGGCCGCGGCGGTCGCCTTGGCGAACCTTGATTTGGTCATGGCGCCAGGATTCAGCGAAAGCGTGACGCACAAGGCGGATGTTTTGGGTAAGGAACTGCTCAGCCTTTCGAACCTGCCGTGCGTGGGTGACATCCGCCAAAAGGGATTGATGGCAGGGGTGGAAGTGGTGAGTCACAAAATGGATCGCAGGCCATTTCCTCCCGCCCTTGGAGTCGGGCGCCGGATCTGCCGGATGGTTCGTGACAGGGGAGTGCTGCTGCGTCCGTTGGGTGACACGGTGGTGGTGATGCCGCCTTTGGCCGTTTCAACCGATGAAATCGTTACCATATGTCGGAGGCTGAAAGAATCCCTTGAGGTTTTCAGCGCGGAAATTTCCGGTGGGGCAAGGTGAGAATGCGCGGCATTTTTGTTATGGGCACGGACACCGGCGTGGGCAAAACAGCGGTTTCGTGCGCCATTCTGCGCGTGTTGAGGGCGCGGGGCGTGCCGGTGTTCGCCTACAAGCCCGTGGCCACCGGTTCTCCGCCCGGCCATCACCCTGATATTCTCGATCTTGCCAGTGCCAGCCAACAAGGCTATACAAATATCTCGTGTTGGGAAGGAAACGCACCGGCTGCTCCAAGCCTTGTCTCCCGCCTCGAGGGTAAGACTCTGAACATCGCCGACATGGTCGCCAAGGCCCGGGCCGCGGTTTCCCAAGACCCCTATTTTGTTATCGAAGGTGCCGGCGGAGTGCTTTGCCCCCTCGCCCCCGGCTTGGGCGTGGCGGATCTGGCGCGCGCCTTCGGCCTCCCCTGCCTGCTGGTCGCCCGTCGGTGTCTCGGCACCCTGAACCACATCCTGCTCAGCCTCGAGGCCTGCGCGGCGCGGGGATTGGGCGTGGCCGGAATCATCATGAACGCCACGCGCCCCGTGGAAGACATCGCCTCGCGCGAGGCTGCAGCGGAAATTTCCCGGCTTTGCCCGGTTCCCGTGCTTGCCGAGGTGGGGCACTTGGCGGACCATGAGGCCGCCTTGGCCGGAATCGACTGGGAGAATTTGCCGGGGACCCGTTTGGAGGGATCGCGGACATGAGCACAACCCTGCTGGCATTCAGGTGCGGTTCCTGCCAATCGGCCCAGACGGTCCCGCAGGGCAACCAGGGGCGCGCCGCCCGTTGCGGCTGTTGCATGAAGGCGATTCGGGTTCCTCATTCAGCCATCGAGGTTGTAGATGAAGAACCCGCCTGCTCCGCTCCCCCTGCCGCGGTCGCGCCACCCGAACCCGCCGATTCATTTTCGCAGCAAGGGGATCTTTCAAGGCCTGCTTCAAATTCCCCGGCGAAATCGAAGAAATCTTCCGACTGGGCATTTTTGATGTTGCTGTGCCTGGCTCCGGCGCTGGTCTCATCGATGGCCGTCAATGTTTACTTGGCGCTCCAATTGAGATCCGCAGCGGCGGCGCGCCAGTCTGTCCGATAAATGAGTTTTTGCTCATGCTGCCTATCTGGACGGATGCTCTAGAAAAATTCCGCCAATAGTCTTGCCCTCATCCTGATTCCTGACTATCATCATCCTCTGGAATGAAGGATTTGCGGTGCGAAAGCGTCGCTTATCCAGCGAAGGCGCGAGCCAAGGATGGTCGCCATCAAAGCCCGCCTCTTCCCCTTCCGGCGCCCGTGCCAGTGCCGGATGGTCCGATTCCAGAAAATCCGGAACCCGTCCCCGGAGCATTCATGTTGGGTGCCCGGGCTCCACTATTCCGGTTTTGGAGATTTTTGTTAAAAGTGCGTGGCGGGACGGGAAGCCATGCGCGCTCATTTTGAGGAGTTCGAAAAATATGAAGCTGACTCGCGCTTCCAGCTATGCCATCCACGCGGTTGTCTACATGGCCCAGGTGAAGGAGAAGGACAAGCCCATCGCCTCCCACACCATCGCCAAGGAGCGCGGAATTCCCGAACGCTTCCTGCTGAAGGTCCTCAAGCCCCTCGTCTCCGAGGGCGTCCTCAAGTCGATCAAGGGCCCCAACGGCGGCTACCGCATGTCCAAGAAGGCTGAAGATGTCAGCCTTCTCGATATCGTCCAGGCTGTCGATGGCCCGATCCGCGGCCAGGCTCCCCTGAGCGAGGAAAACAAGAAGAATCCTCTCGACACCAAGCTTCAGGCTGTTTGCAACGCTTCCGCCGAAGCCCTCAAGGCCGCCCTCAAGAAGGTCAAGGTCGCCGAACTCAGCAAGCGCTAAGCCTTGCCGTTTGGCAATAGGGTTCTGGCCGCGGGGAACTTTCCCGCGGCCTTTTGCTTTCCGGCACCAGATTCCCGGGCATGATGTAAGATTCCATCATGCCTCTCCGTGTTTCCAACATCCGTTTGCGCTGGGACGAGCCGGAAACCATCCTGCCCGTCCGGTTGGCCCGAATTCTCGGCCTCAAGCCCGAGGATCTCACCTCATGGCGGATTCTCCGCAAGAGCCTCGATGCCCGGGACAAGGATGCCCTGAAATTCGTTTATGCCGCTGAGGTTTCCCTGCCCGACGCCGAGGAGTACCTCTCCAGGCGCGCCGAGCGCAGGGCCTGGCAGGACACGCCCGTGGACCTGTATCAGGAACCGCCGTTCGTGGTGCCCGAATCGGGAACGGAACCGTTGGAGCACCGCCCGGTGATAGTCGGTACCGGCCCGGGAGGACTGCTTGCCGGTTACATCCTGGCGGAGCAGGGCTACAGGCCGCTGCTGCTGGAGCGCGGTCGAGCGGTGCGCGACCGGATCCGGGATGTCAAGGATTTCGACGCCGGGGGGGCCTTCCAGCCGGAAAGCAACTATCTGTACGGGGAGGGTGGCGCGGGCACCTTCAGCGATGGCAAGCTGACCTACCGGGGATCAGGGCCGGATGTGAGGCGGGTGCTTGAGATATTGGCCCGCTGCAATGGCAAGCCATCCATCCTTTACGAGCAGCGTCCGCACCTGGGCAGCAACCGCCTCCCCGCGGTTGTCAAGGCGCTCAGGAGGCGGATCGAGGAATTCGGCGGCGAGGTCCGCCATGGCGAGTTGGTGACCGACCTCGACATTTCGGATGGTCGCGTGCGAGGAGTGGTCACCTCCTCGGGTGCCATTCGCGCCTCGGTGGTCCTGCTGGCCATCGGCCACAGCGCCCGCGACACATTCGCGATGCTCCATTCCCGGGGTGTCCCCCTGGAGCAAAAGCCATTTCAGATGGGTGTTCGCATCGAGCAGCCGCAGGCCGAGGCCAACCGGTACAAGTATGGCTCGGCGCCCCTCGAGGATCGGCTTGGCCCGGCGGATTACTCGATGGTGGTCCGCGGCAGCCGCGACCTTTTCACCTTCTGCATGTGCGCTGGCGGGTACATCATGCCCAGCGTCTCCTCGCCCGGGGCGTATTGCACCAACGGGATGTCCCTGGCCAATCACGACTCGCCCTTCGCCAACAGCGGTCTGGTCGTGACGGTCGAACCCCATGAATTCGGCGGTCCTCATCCGCTGGCTGGCGTATGGTTTCAGGAGCGGTGCGAGAAGGCCGCGTACGCCCTTAGCGGCGACGATTACAAGGCTCCCCTTCAGCGCGCCGCCGACTTCATGGATGGCCGCGTTTCCGACTCGGTCCCGGAAAGCACCCACCCGAGGGGAGGCGTTTCCGCCCGGATGGAGGAGGTGCTGCCGCCGCAGGTCGCCGAGGCGCTGCGCAGCGGCCTGCCCCTGATGGACCGCATGTGGCGCGGGCGGCTTGTCCCCACCTCGCACCTGGCCGGCCCGGAGACGCGCGGCAGCTCGCCTGTCCGCATTGTCCGCGATTCGGTCACCAGGCAGTCGCCCGGAATCGCCGGTCTGTATCCCGTGGGCGAGGGCGCCGGGTACGCCGGGGGCATCGTCAGCGCGGGGTTGGATGGATTGCGATCCGCCATATCGGTCATTTCAAGGCACCGGGTTCCCGTCGCCTGAGGTGTGGCCGCCTGGGAGGCTCGCCATGTTCGTCGTTCTGCGCGTCATCACCGGGCCGAGGCAGGGGGAGGTGTTCCGCCTCGACCGCGACGAGACATTCGTGGTGGGCAGGTCGCGGCAGGCCCACCTCCGGTTCGCCCAGGATGATCCCTATTTTTCCCGGATGCATTTCCTGGTGGAAGCCCATCCGCCCGCCTGCAGGCTGGTGGATCTCGGCAGCCGGAACGGCACGATGGTGAACGGGCAGAAGGTGCGGGAGGCGGAATTGCGCCATGGCGACCTGATCCGCGCGGGGCATACCACGATCTTGGTGGAAATGGATTCACCCGCGAGCGAGGATCAGCCCGTGACCCATGCCGAGGGCGAGGTCTGCCATGTGCCCGAGGCGCCTCCGGGTTACCGGTTCGTCGAGGTCATCGGCAGGGGGGGCATGGGGCAGGTCTGGAGGGCCATCCGGGATTCCGACGGCGCGATGGTGGCCATCAAGATGCTTCTGCCGGATCGGTTTCCCCGCGAAAAGGACACCAGCCGGTTCCTGAGGGAAGCGGCGATCCTCAAGGCGTTGGAGCATCCGCACATCATCCGCGTCCTGGATGCCGGGGAGGATCGCGCCAAGCCATGGTTGTGCCTCGAGTTGATCCAAGGTCAGGACCTTTCACGCCTTGTCCGTCAGCAGGGCCGACTCCATTACCGGCGTGGCGTGTCGCTGTTGCTCCAGGTCCTGAAGGCGTTGGCTTACGCCCACGACCTGGGCGTGATGCACCGTGACCTCAAGCCGGCAAACATCCTGGTGGGGGCCGGGGTGGACGGCGACCATGCCTATGTCGCCGACTTCGGCCTCGCCCGGGCCTGGGATGGGTCGAACCTGATGACCCTGACGGTCGCGGGCAAGGGGGCAGGGACCCCCCATTACATGTCGCCGGAGCAGGTGCTCGACCTTTCCAAGGCGAGCCCGCTCTCCGACCAGTATGGCGCCGCCGCGACGCTATACACAGCCATTTCAGGCCGTCATTGTCATAGTTCCACGGGTGGCGAGGCGGAATTGCTTCGCCGCATCCTGAACGAACCGGCCCGGCCTATCAGCGGATTCAACCCGGAAATTCCCGAAAGCCTTGCCGGGGCCATCCACAAGGCCCTGTCGATTGACCCGGAGCGGCGATTCGGGTCCGTCCGGGATTTCGCCGCGGCCATATCACCCTTTGCCCACACCATGGGTGAAGCCAGCGACACCCGTTTCTGAATCGGACAATTTGTTGAAAGGCCGGGTTCACTTCTCGCCCCACGGCGCAGTTGAACGGGATGGCCTGCCCCTGCGGCCTACTTGCCCTTGGACTCTTTCCAAAGGCGCGCGAGAAGGTCGAGCACCTCGTCGCGGCTGAGGCCGTCGAGGAGTCCCGCCGGCATCAGCGACGCCGGGGTCTCCCTCATCTCCTCGATCCGGTCGCGCGGAATCACCTGCACCTGCTCGGGGCGGGTGGGGTCGGAAACCAGTCGCACCTCTTGGTCGTTCTGCGACAGCACCAAACCGGCCACGGTTCTTCCGCTGTCCAGCACCACCACCCTTGTGCGCCACTTGGGTTCCACGGTTTTCGAGGGTTCGAGAATCTCGCCCAAAAGCGCCCTCACCGGGTCTTTTTCCTTCTCCAGCCTCAGCAGGCTTTCGGCGATGTTCGGGCCCAACTGGCCGCCCTTGCGCGCCCCCACGGCGTGGCAACCCACGCACCCGAGGCGCGTCAGCAGGGCTTCACCCGCGTTGCCATCCCGCTTGGCGACTGTTTCCAAGTCCTTGTCCGTGAAGTCCGCCAGCTTCCAGGGCTTCACGGGCGCTCCGGGAGTGGCCTTGGCTGTCGCCACGCGGACAAGCGGCTTGGCCTTTTCCCTTGAAGTGGCGATGGCCCGGGCCGACTCCGCGTCGGGTTCGAAACGAACCCAGTGCAGCCCCAAGGGCTTGTCAGCGGTTGATCCAGCCCCCTCATGACGCGCCACAAGGATCAGGTCGCGGGTTCCGTTGATGGCATTTAGGGGAATGACATGTTCCCCGAACGCCTTGCCGGGCGCGGCCTTGCCCAACAGGGGACCTTCAGGGCCGTCGAGGCGCGCCTCCAGCGTGGTGCCCGGGCGGGTGGTGCCGGCGCGAATCCGAAGCGCCGCGACCCCGTCCATCCTCAAGCCGGTGAATCCCACGAAGCCGTCCTTGGCCAGCCAGGCCAGGGCGTCGCGTTCCTGCTCGATGTCATCAATCACCAGGGCGCCCTGCTGAAGGTCCGCGAAGGCGGCCTTCCGTTGCCGGGCATGGACAATGATGGTGGTTTCGCCCGTGAG
>CAWUNZ010000121.1:0-10078 GCA_963923445.1 uncultured bacterium | reverse complement strand
GCTGATTCCCACGACAAGGCGCCGCTTTTTTTCCGCCATCGCCATCCCCTTTTTTGTCTATTCAATCATCATCATGATAGGCCGGTTAGCCTCCAACGATCGGAGTTGCCGCCCACCGTGTGGCGCCTTTCAAGTTTGTTGCATGCGTTTGCAAGTGCTCGATCAAGCTTCAATACTTACGGATAAATGCCTGCCCTTACCTATGCCGCTCACCGTTTTGGCTTGAATCATTCCGGTGAGCAATACGGTGTCAATGCAGTGCTTCCGTTGAAAACTGGAAGATGAGTCAATTCCGGTTTTTCGTCCTGAGGTAGCAAAATAGTGGCTAGCTTTAGAATAATAAAAAATACCTTCTGGCAATATCAATCAATAAATGAGTGGCGTTATGAGTTCTTTCAATCTACCCAGACTGGCGCCTGATGGAGGCAACAAACGAGAACTAGGTCTTGTTAATTGGAAGGTGCGACTATTGTTTGAAAAACGACTTCCCATTCTCCCTATCTTGCACATTACTTTGCCTATATGTTAGCATTTTTGAAAATACAAACTGACTTAGCATTCCTGATGCTGGCTTGGTATTGCAGGAGATGAAGATCAATGTCGCTGTTTCATAGCCAAAGGTTTTCTCGCTTTACGGTGAAACGAAAGAATCAATACCGTCTCCAGCCTCTTGTCCTCGATAGGCTTGAGGATAGGTGTGTGCCGGCCATAGTGCCCGGTCAGGTCGTGCCCTCCGCCAATTGGATCGATGCTGACGGCGACACTGTCGCTATTTCAGTGACTGGAAACCTTCAACAAGGCGCTGGTTTCAAGGTGGAACTTGCGGGTCATGCCACCGACAACGCGGACGCCACCCTGATTAACTTGTCAGGCCTGACCGATGACAACGGCCTTCAGATCGTCGTCACTCCCAACAAGCTTGCTGCCCAGCCCGGGGGCAGTTTTGCCACTCTTTATTCATCCGGCTACACAAATATTGCCTTTCTCAAGGCCAACGATCCCGAAGACACCTCGATGATTCCCATGGTCGGCCTGGGCGGCATCCAGTTGTCAGCCGCCGTGGTCAACTCGATGAAGCTCCCGGGCGTTGGCGTTGGCAACATCACGCTTGATGCTGGTCAGGCACCGTTCTGTGACAGAATCAACTCCCAGAACAATCAGCAAACCGCTGGCGACTCGAAGATTTATCAGCCAGTGACCGGGCACATCGACTTGGGCGGAATCACCGCGGCCAGTATCAAGTCTCTTGTCATCGATGGCGCCATCAGCGCACCGACTGGCAATCCATACGACTTGTCCGTGACCAACGACTTTCGCAGCGTGATCGATGTCACCGGCAAGATCGGCAGGGTCATCGGCCTGCGAAGCAGTCTTTCTGGGGCGATTCGGGCCCAGAGCATCGAATCAGTTCGGGTGGCCAATATCGCCGGAGAAATCACGACCCGCGGCAGCGATCCCTTCTCCATCAACCTGCCCACCGACTTCAAGGGCTTCATCAATTCCAAAGGGCACCTCAACCTTGGCTTTCCCCTCTCCGATGGGGCGAAAATCAACGGGCAAATCAAATCCGAGGGCGGTATCTCTGGATCCGGCGACGAGAATTCAGACACTCTCTATCTACCAGGCGGCTATACCGGGTCGTTCACGAACGAAAGCAATTCGATCGGAATAGCCGATATAGAAATCGATGGGGTCGGGGCGCTCACCATTTCATCAAAATCCAGCGTGGGCAAAATCTCGGCGGATGAGTTCAGCGGGGAATTCGTCGTGGAGGCGGGCACCTCGATTGGTGATATCGAGGCCGGTCAGGGTGGGATTGAAGGAAACCTCAATGCCGGCACCCATATCGGCGACATCAAGGCAGTCAGAAACATTGAAGCCATGATGATTGCCGGCGGCGATATCGGAAGCATCACATCGGTTGTTGGAAACATCGAATCACGGTCCATCCAGGCGGGGGGTAACATCGGCCCGATCTGGAGTTACATGGGCATGCTCGGCACCTCGATCGTGGCGGGAAGCGACCTTGCTGGAATCACCATTCCCGTCGGTGACATCGAGCTTTGCGCCATCCGCGCCCGCGATATCGGCCCGATTGAGATCACCGATGGCAGCATCCAGAAATCCTCGCTTGTCGCGACACGAGACATAGGAGCGGTTTCCGCCTTCGGAAGCGAGGCGGGGTTCGGCATCGAGGATGTCAGCATGGTCGCCGGGCGTGACATCGGCCCCATCGTTGCCCAGACGCATGCCGGTTTCGGTATCCGGCTCCTGAAGCTCGACGCCGGCCGCAGAATCACATCCGTTACCGGAGTTTCTTACGGTCAATTGGGCTCCCTCGACAACGCCGCGATCTTCGAGTCGAGCTTCCTCGCCTCCACCATCGGCGCCATCATCGGGAAGAGTTCTGGTGGCCGGGGCATCGAGCTTTCCAAGTTCATCACCCGCACGGCATACGACGGCCAGGGCGGCATCGACCGCTCGAGCGGCCGAATCGACTCAATCACGGGGGACGGCTGGCTCGATGGCCTTTTTGAGGTGACCGTGGTCGCCCATACCGACATCGGCGCCATCACCGGCACGGCATACTTCGAGGGTTCCGGAATCAGCGGCGGCTCGTACGATGCCAACTACGGCGCCATTGGTCAGATAACCGCGGCGGGCGGCGCGGGCGACGCCAGGGGAGGCGGCTTCGGCATACAGGGCACCCGCTTTCAGGCCACCGACCTGCAGTTTGGCCGGATCAGCGGCATCACAACATCGGCCAACGCCAACGGCCGCGACGCGATGTCGGAAACCAAGGTCTATGCCGGCTCGATCGGCCCGATCGGCGCAACGGTGCACGGAGGCCTTGACGGCAACGGTATCGTGGGGGGCGAGATCCGGGCATTTAATGGGGCAATTGATGGAATATCGGTTGATGTGCGGTCGATCAACGGGATCGGTATCCGGGATGGCAAAATTACTGCCTCGGGCGACCTAAGCCAACTCACGGTGAAGACATTCAACGCCACCGGCATCAGCGGCGGTGAATTCCAGTCGAGGGGCAACTTCGGCGACATCACGGTCACAGCGGAGAAAGGCGGCAACGGCATCGAGGATGCCATCTTCACCGCTCCTGGACGGATCTTTTACGATATCCCCTACAACGACCCGCCGCCCCCGGCGTTCAATCCCGATCCGAAGGGCAGTTTCGGCAGGATCACCGTCGACGCCAACGGGACCAACAGCTTGTCGAACGGCATTGTGAGCACCAAGTTCAGTGCCATCGGCGACATCGGGCAGATCACCGTGCGCACCAAGGGGGGCACGGCGATTATCGACTCGATATTTGAGGCCGACACCGACGGTGATTACACGGGGACACCTTCGGCGACAAGCCCGGGGCAGAACACCGGCACCATTGCGGGTGTCACCGCCGTGGCCGCAGGCCGCAACCTGGTCGCGTCCTCCGGTGTCGTTCGGTCCACCTTCACGGCGGCGATGATCGGTAATGTGACCGCGGCCATCCAGACCGTGGAAGGCGGCGATGGCATCGTGGATTCGAGGTTCGAGGCCCGAACCGCAATTTACGACGGATTCGGCAACTTCGACAATGTCGGGCGAATCGGCAACATCAAGGTGACCAATGCCGCCGACCAACTGCAATCCGGGGCTGGAATCCGCGGCACCAACTTCCTGGCCGGCGCCGGTGGTGGCATCGGCAACATCGATGTCACGACCGCCAGCGGGTCGGGCATCATCACCAGCTCCTTCGACGCGTCGATCCGGGGCGCGGTTCTCGATCCCGACCAGAACCTTTTCACTTCCACGATCGGCAACATCACGGTGAACAATGGCCGGGTTGCTGGCTTCACACTGGTCCCAGCGGGAATCACGGGGTCTACATTCACCGCCGCGGCCGGAATCGGCAACATCACTGTGAATTCGATCGGCACCGGCATCACCGCCTCAATCTTCGAGGCTGATTTTGACTTTCAGCTGGTGAATAACTCTCCGGGTGCCATCGGCAATATCACCGTGAAGGTGCCCGGCCGCAACGCCTCTGCGGTGACTGGCTCGGTGTTCGGCGGCTTCGCCTTGGGTGACATCGAAATCCGCCTTGCCGACGCCGCCAAGAATGGCGTGAACGCTGTCGCCCTTTCCAATTTCAACGCCCGCGGCGGGGCTATCGGCAATGTGACGGTTGTTCACTCGATGACCGGCCTGCCCTATTCCACCGGCTTGGGCTATGCCATTTTCAACAGCCAATTCGTCGCCACCACCGGAATCGGCGCGATCTCAATCACCGGCAACACCATGGGCGCCGTGTTCATCGTGGGAGGTCAGCCTGTCCAGCCTGTCAGGGGGCTGAAAGGTGTCCGCTCCCTTCCTCCATCCATCGGAATGATAACGCTGGCGGGTGGCGTCAGCCAATCGGTTTCATTCTCCGCCCCCAGGGTGGCAGGCCTTAATCAGACAACTGCCCAACCGAATGCAACCATGAAGGTTGTTTTCAACACCGGTGATGTCGGTGACATCAATGTTTCCGCCCCGGTAGGCTTCGCGAACCTCGACCTGAGTGGTTCCTTCTCAACCGTTGGAAACATCGCGGTGGATGGTTCTCTGAAAGTGTCCTCGAACACCGTCTCGGCGGCTGGGTCCATCTCCGCTGGCGGTAACATGACGCTGGCGACAAGCGCGCTGCAGACGATTGTCAGCCTCACGGCGGGAGGATCACTCGCTCTGCCCCTCGGCCTGCGCTCCCTCCGGGAATGCGGTGACCTGACCGCTTTTTCAGTTGCTCCCTCGGCGCGAAGGGTCATAGTCGGATCGGGAGAAGCCGGATCCACGATGGGCCGGGTAAGGATTTCCTCCCCCAATCGCGGCAATGGCGCGTATCAGTTTCTGTTCGCCAACTGGCCACTCGACGGTAACAGGAGGGATCCTGTCGCCCTCGTGGCCGGCAGGTTGATCGTCAGCGCAAGGCTGGTTCCCCAAGTGGTCAATGGCATCAGTATCCTCAAGGTGGTCAAGAAGTGACGCAATTCTTCCCACGATCGCCGAGACCCGCGTTTGTTCCCGGCCTTGAATCTCTTGAGTCGCGGGTGGCCATGTCGGCGACCCCGTCACTCATTTCCCCTCTGTTGTCACCGCCCGCGGCGCTGTATTCCCTCCCCGGTCCGAGGATTTCCCCCGCCTACGCCCCGACGATGCCCGTGGCTGTAGTGCAGTCGCTTCCCGATCCGCTTTATGGATATTCGGCAACGCTCGCTTCCCCGGCCGCCGCCGGTTACGACTTCGCGACCCGAGCCGGACAAAACCTCGCCGGGGTCGATGTCGGCCTTGTGGATGTGCCTCTGGGGGCGTCCCTCAACCTTGAGGTTCTTTCCGGACTTCGGTTCTGGAACGGTCTCGGGCAGCCGGTGTTCACCCCTGTCACCGGGGGCGTGGAACTTAACCTTGAGTCGGCCGGCGCCGACTTGCGGATCGGCGCCAACACCGACCGCCGTGGCGGGCAGCCCTCAGGCAGTGTTCGCGGTGCGATTGAGGTCGCCGTATCGGACGGTCTTCCGGTGGCCAGGCAGATCCGGGCCACCATCGGCATCGGCGGAACCCGCGAATCGTTCGCCAGGCCCGGCGCGCCTTCCGGCATTTATGCCGTCACCGGCCTTTGGACATTGCGCCATGCCACGGGCATCCGCGACTCCGCGCCGGTGACTCTTGTGTTCGCGCTGGGCAGCGCGTCGCGGCAGGCGCGCGAATCGGCTGTCGCATGGTTTGGTAGTTCCGCCGGCCGTCCCGCGGCCATTGTGGGCGTGGCGACCCAGGTGGTGGAACCTGACGGCCCCGGCCAGCAGTTTCTCCGCGTGAATCTCCTTTTTTCGGATCCCGTCATTGTCTCGGGCCGCTCCCCGCAGTTGCCGGTCTTCTTCGACGGACGCATGCGCCTCGCGATGCTTGAGCAGGGGTTGTCATCCGTCACCACCCGAACGCTGTCCTTCACCCTTGTGCCCACGGCCAGGGAGCGCGCCGCCGCTTCCGTCCGCCTGGGTGACGCGCTGCTTCCGCGGGCGGGCGGCAGCCTCAGGGCGGCGAACGGTGCGCCCGCTATTCCCAGCCTGCCCACGGAGGCGGCGAGAGACCGTTTCATCGGTTTCGATGGTTTCGCCTCGGTCATAACCTCCGACATTGCGCGGAACACGACATGGAGGCAGGGAACGACCTACATCATCGATGGTGAAGTCCATGTCCGTCAGGGCGTGACCCTCACGATTGACGACGGCGTGACGGTCCTTATACGCAACGGGTACAGGCCCGCGCGGACGATCACCACCAGTGCCCTCATCTTTGACAGCGGCTCCCGGCTACGCGCCAAATCCGTGACCTTCGGCTCCGCCGATGATCAAAACCGCCAGACGACGAACCAGAACAATGGTGGCGTTTTCTTTCTTGGCACCGCGCGGAGTTGTTCCAAGGACGGCATCAGTGTCGATACCTCCGCTGCGGCGGGGCGCTCATCCTTCATCGCGGACCTGCTCGTGTTTGATTCCCTTGGCCGCACCGATCCCCGCTATGGTGACGGCGAAGACCGTGACGACATTGACGGTGTCTCGCTCCTAGGGTTGGGCATCACGGAGTGGCGCGTGAAGGCGGTCCGCACCGAGAACTCTGGAGACGACGGTTTCGACGTCACCAACTCATCCATCGCGCTCGATTCGCTCACGGTCGTGAACCCCGTCGAGGACGGCTTGAACATCACCAGCAGCACGGTGCTGATCCGCCGTTCCCTGACCGTTGCGATGTCGCCGAGCATCTCCCCGGATCGGGAGCTTTTCGACCTTGAGGTCGACGACGGTGGCGCTCGGATCTCGATCAGCCGCCTGGCCACGGTGGATTTGAGAGGCTACTGGGGCAACGCGTTCGACGAGGTGAACCTAAACTCTCCCGACATGCCTTCCCCGCCTCGCAGGGGCGGTGCCAGCCAATGGTATGTGTTCGCGGGCATTTTGAGGCGTGGGCCGGCACTCATCTATTCGACCATCGCCGACTGACCTGCGCCCGGGTGATGTCGGCGGCGCGGGAGACCACAAGGTGGCTCTCGACATCGGATTCTTTCAAGAGCTCCAATAGGCGCGCGGCGTAGGCGATTCCCGTCGCCCCGCTGATTCCCACGACAAGGCGCCGCTTTTTTTCCGCCATCGCCATCCCCTTTTTTCCGCCTGTGGCACCGACCCTATAATAGGCTGGTTCGCCTTCGCCGTCGGCTTCATTCTCCCTTCCCAGGAGGCCGGTTCATGGCAGCGACAGAGCAATCGATCGGAATAGTCGGCCCGGGCGTCATTCTCGACGGGATCCTTCGCGTGCCCGAGAGGGCCACCGGCCTGGTGCTTTTCGCCCACGGCAGCGGCAGCGGCAGGTTGAGCCCGCGCAACCAGTTCGTGGCGCAGGTCCTCAACGAGGCCGGGCTTGCCACCCTGCTGCTCGACCTGCTCACCTCCGACGAGGAGTGCGACTCCAGGCTGGTTTTCGACCTGGAACTGCTGTCGCAAAGGTTGGCCCTCGCGGCATCGTGGGCCTCGGACGACGCGGAATTGGAAGACCTGCCCATGGGCCTGTTCGGCGCCAGCACGGGCGCCGCCGCCGCCCTGATCGCCGCCGCGCGCGACCCCGGCATGGCGCGCGCGGTGGTCTCCCGGGGCGGCAGGCCCGACCTGGCCGGGAGCGCCTTGTCCCGGGTGGCGGTTCCCACGCTGCTGATCGTCGGCGGCGACGACAGCGATGTGCTGGAACTCAACAGGCGTGCCATGGTGCGGATGGCATGCCATGTGCGGCTAGAGGTGGTGCCCGGGGCGACGCACCTCTTTCCCGAACCGGGAGCCATGGAGGAAGTCGCGGCGATGGCGCGGGAATGGTTCGTCAGGTTCCTGCGAGACCCAAGGGAGAACGGCCCATGAACGGGAGCATGGTTTTTCGCGATCGTGAGCACGCCGCGGAACTGTTGGCGGACGAACTGCGCGCGCGGGGCTGGCACGATGTGCTGGTGCTGGGGGTGCCCCGGGGCGGCGTGGTCACCGGCGCGGTGGTGGCGCGCGCGCTGGGCGCTGAATTCGATGTGGTGCTGGCGCGCAAGTTGCGGGCCCCCGGCCAGCCGGAACTGGCCCTGGGGGCGGTCGCCGAGGGTGGCCACACCTACATGGACCCGATGGTGGGCCGGATGATCTCGGCCTCGCGCGACCATGTCGAACAGGAAAAAAGCCGGCAAATGGCGGAAATCGCCCGAAGGCAGTCGCTGTTCCGTGGCCTGATGCCGCCCGCTCCCATCGAGGGCCGAACGGTCATCGTGACCGACGACGGCGTGGCCACCGGATCAACCCTCATCGCCGCCCTGCTGTCGGTTCGTGAGCGTCGCCCGGCGCGCTTGATCGCCGCGGTGCCGGTTTCCGCGCCCGATAGCCTGCCCGACATTCGCGCGCATTGCGACGAGGTGGTCTGCCTGATGGCGCCCGGCGGGTTTCAGGCCGTGGGCCAGTACTACCTGAACTTCGACCAGGTGGAAGATGCCGAGGCGTTGGCCGCCTACCACCAGGCCCGGGCCGAGTTTCAAACGGCGGCGACCTGATGGACGGGTCTCCTTGTATGGGGACAGATTCCATCGGCTGGGTGGATGATGAATCGACGGGTGGCCTGGTCGCGGTCGTGACGCGTTCCGCCCTTGTCACCCGCCGGGAGAATCCGCCATGCGTCACTTTCAGCCAGCCGACCTGAAGGAACTGAGCCTGTCCCGCGAATCTCCGTGCGTGTCGCTCTATTCACTCACCCACCCCGGCGGGGCCGAGGAGGACGCGACCCGGTGGCGCAACCTGATCCGCCTGGCGGAAGCCCAACTGGCGGGCATGGGAACGGCCATTTCCGAAATGGACCAATTGCTGCAACCGGCGCGTGATCTCTTGGGCCGACCGGGCTTTTGGCGCGACCCCGGTCGGGGAATCGCGTGCTTTTCCTCGGCTGGATTCAGTCGCCAGCTAGGCTTGCCGGTCTCGCCGGTGCCATTGGCGGCGGTGGGTCCGCGTTTCCGCGTGGTTCCCCTGTTGGCCATGGTGGAAAGGTGCCTGCGGTTTCATGTGCTGGCGTTGAGCGCCAACGGGTTCAGGTTGCTGCGGTGCGAATCGGGTCAGGTGACGGAGGTGCCTGTGCCCGACGCCCCGGCGTGCCAGGCCGAGGCGTTGCTCGAGCACGACCGCGACGATGCCGTTTCCATGCACACGGTCGCGCCGGGCGCCATCACGGGGCACGGTGTGATGTACCACGGGCACGGCGTGGGGATCGACGACGCCAAGGATGAGGTTTTGCGCTATTTCCAGTTGCTGGACACCGCCGTGATGACCGCCTTGGGTGGTGATCATTCGCCAATGGTTTTGGCGAGCGTGGCATCCCTTTGGCCTTGTTACCGGCAGGCCAGTTCGCACCCCTGCCTCATGGAACATGGGATCCGTGGAAATCCCGACCGGGTGGAGAACACCCAGTTGATGGAAAAGGGGATCATGCAGCTGCGAGATTATCTGGATGCGGAGCGGAACCGTGTGGTGGAGGCGGTGGCCGACAAGAACGGTGCCGGGCGCGTGGAGCACGATTTGAACCGGTTGGTGGAGGAGGCCCGCGAGGGCCATGTGGAGATTCTCTTGGTGCGCGATGACCTGGCCGTCTTGGGGGATGGCGTGGCCCGCGATGCCGAGGAGGCGGTCGATTACGCGGCCTCGGCCACCCTGGAGCATGGCGGGGAGGCGCATCTGGTGCCGTGCGACCTCATGCCGGGCGGAACACGCCTGGCGGGATTACTGCGCGCGGGCAGAAAGGCTTGTGTGTGATTTCAAAAAGAAGTTGGGCAAATAGTACAAGAAGAAAAGTGTTTTAAATAATGGCATTATTCTGGATATTGATCAGACGGTGCCAAATGGTTGGTGCTACCAGGATGATGGTTTTCACCACAGAATATGACCTTAATTAAATTCAAAATTATTTTAATTTTTTGTTTTGATCATAATAATCCGTTTTTTAACATTTCATAATGGCATGAAAATAACCTTTACCAAAAAAG
>CAWUNZ010000120.1:0-10156 GCA_963923445.1 uncultured bacterium | reverse complement strand
GCCGCCGCCAGGGCCGTGATCGCCCCAAGCCCACCGGCCAAATCCTGCACCGAGGCGATCGCATCCAGACGGACCGGATCCAAACCTGTTCCGGTCATTCCGGGGAAAAACCGGGCCAGAAGGTACACACCCGCCGTCACCATCGTTGCCGCATGGATTAAGGCACTGACAGGTGTCGGGCCTTCCATCGCGTCTGGCAACCACACATGCAGTGGAAATTGGGCGGATTTACCCACTGCCCCGATAAGCAGGAGCAGCAAGGCGAAATAAACGGTGCCCGCGTCCAAGTGACCGGCGAAAATCTGGTCGTATCTCAACGACATGGAACCTAGTTGGCATGCCAGCAGGATCATCGCGGCCAGAATGGCGATATCACCAAGTCTGGTAACCAAAAAAGCCTTGCGAGCGGCAGCGGCGGCCTCAGGTTTTTGAAACCAAAACCCCACAAGAAGATAGCTGCATACCCCGACACCTTCCCAACCTAGGAAAAGAACTATCAGGTTGTTGGCAAGAATCAGAATCGCCATGGCGCCCACGAAGAGCGAGACCAGGGCAAAATAACGCGATTCACCGGGATCGTCATGCATGTAACCGACACTGAAAACCACAATCCACAGGCTGATGAAAGTCACCATCGCGACCATCGCGGCCGAAAGGGCATCGATTCTCAATTCCCATTGGACTGAATCGCCGGCCACGGCAAACCATGTTCCGTAGCTCACGGGAACCGGGCCATGCCCATGACCGGTGGCACCCAGCAACCCAACTGATGCCACCAGTCCGCCAAGGACACCCGCTCCCGCGGCAATTGGCGCTAACCCGTGATTTTTAAACGCACCTAAAAGCGCGCAGACCACGGCACCGAGGATTGGTAGGCCCGGCACGCAAAGCGCCAAGCTTGCGAGTGCCTCGGCCGACAAATCAAACACGGTTGGCCTCCTCGGGGCGATTCGGGGCGATGCCCGCCACGGGCAGGGAAGGAATCGGGGGCTGAGCTCCCGGGAGAGGCAGTGGCTCATCGTCCTCAACAGGATCGAGATCTTCCTCACGCAATTCCTGCCAAGGACTCACATCAAGCGTTGAGCGAGTGCGGTAAAGAGCCAAAATGAGGGCCAACGCCAAAGCCGCTTCACAAGCCGCGACAGTCAACAGGAATAGCACAAAAGATTGGCCATCCAGATTGCCGCGAAATCGAGCGAATGCGACAAAGTTCAGTGCAACCCCCTGAACCATCAACTCGACGCTCAGGAACATCAAAATCAGATTGCGCCTTGTTAAAAAGCCGGCAAGGCCAAAGGAAAAGAGAATGGCGGCGACGGCAAGGTAGTGGGGAAGGTCGGGACTAGTCATGAGTGGGCCTCCCCGGCACCCGCTCTTTGTGCGATGGCAATGGCACCCAGCGTGGCGACAACCAGCAGAACGCCAGCCAGTTCAACGGCCACCAGATGGCGACCATACAGGTTGGCCCCCAGAAAGGCCGTGTTTTCTGCTGGCATCGCTGGCAAACCGGATTCATTGAGACGCAAGTCGGACTCGGCGACCCGTCTCACGGAAACTACCGGGGCGCGCGTTGCCACCAATGCTTTTCCTTCCCGCCCCTGCTGATAGGCCTCCACCTTGCCAGCATCCTCGCCAATGGCAAGAAGAATGAGGAGAAGGCAGCCGGCTCCGGCCAAGCATGCCAGGAATGGTTCCCGCGAACGACTATCCGCGTTGGATGGCAGATGCTGCTGCGCCAGCATCAAAACGAATAGGAAGGTGACGATGATGGCGCCGGCGTAAACGATGATGTTGGCTCCCATCAGAAAAGGAGCAGCGGAAAGGAGAAACAAACCGGAAACACCCATGATGACCACGGTGAACGCCAATGCGGCCCGGGCAGGGTTCTCCAAGGTGACCAACAAACCAGCCCCAACACACGCCGCGGCGGAAAATAGGCAAAAAACAAGCGTCTCCACATTGAGAATGACGCCACCCAGCACCAAGCCCATCAAACCGGCCAGTCCGGCCACGGCTAAAAAGGCCCCCAGACGAATGCTTGCACCATCTGGTCGGGGAAGAAGAAGGTAAATTCCCAGAAAACCCAAGGCGATAGGTCCGAGAACCCACCAACTCCACGGGTAGGAGCCACCTTCCATCACAGCAAGCAATCCCAGCGCCATGCGTCTGCCTCAATCGCGCTTCCGCGCTGTTAGTCCTACGCCTTGGCGCCCCCGCGCCAAGGGAGTTGCCAAAACAACGCTCAACTCTGCGCGCTGGATGATCCCGTCAGTCCGGCATCAGCGGGTTCCGCGGCCACTGAAAGCCGGCCACCTCGCGTCCGAACCGGGTCGGTCCCCTGCTTGACCGTTTGGTCAAAAACACTCAGGAGTTTTTCCTTATCGAACATCATGTCCTCACGGCTCATGCCCGTCAGGTCGAAGATGGTTGTCAATTCAATGGCATCCACAGGACAGGCCTGCTCGCACATGCCGCAGTAAATGCATCGAAGCTCGTCAATGACGAAAAGTTCGGGGTATTTTTCCCGGTCGGGCCAGGGCGAAGGCGCCGCGACGATGTCAATGCAATGGGCGGGGCAAGCGGTCGAGCACATATAGCAGGAAACACACTTGACGCGCCCCTGCTCATCACGATTGAGGCGATGAACCCCGCGGTAATGGGGAGGCAATGACGGTTTCTGTTCGGGATATTGCTGGGTGCGTATTGGGTTGGTCCCTGTGAGGGTACCTACCATGTGCTTCAGGGTTGTCACCATTCCTTGGGCGATTGTGGGCAGGTAAATCTGCTCGGCCAAGTTCAGCTTGGGAGCCTTGACCCAAGTCACCTTATCCCGGGCGATTTCTGGCATGACTTGATCTCCTTCAGGCGCCAGGGACTCACCAGCCCCTGACTGAAAGTTCCGGGGCACTGCTTGCTGAAGGAGCTCGGCCCCGCACGAGATGCAACGATGCGCGCTGCGGTTCCCGCGGAAGCACCAAGCTCACCACCCCGACCACCAGCAAACTCACCAGGGAGCATGCCAACTGGAAAAGCCATTGAGCAGCACCCGGTTCAAAAAACTGCCTGGAAACTGCAACGCCAATCAAAGACATGAGTCCAAGTGGCATCATCCCTTTCCAAGCCAATGCCATAAGCTGATCAAACTTGAAGCGCAGGATTGTCCAGCGGACGATCATGAACAAACCGATCACGGCAAACATCTTGCCAGAGAACACAGCCAGCTTGATCACCAGAGCCATGAGGTATGAAATGTCCAATGTTTCGGTCGGGAACGCCTTGAGCCCATCGGTAAGCACGGGAATATTCCAACCACCCAAAAAGATCGCTGCCGTCAAAAAGCTGGTGGTGATCATGTGGGTGTATTCGCCCAGAAAAAACAAAGCGAATTTCATCGAACTGTATTCCGTGTGATACCCACCAACCAGCTCCTGCTCGCACTCGGGAAGGTCGAAGGGTAAGCGATTGCATTCGGCGAATATCGCCGTCAGGAACAGGAGAAACGCCAAAGGCTGGAAGGCGATGAGCCACCCATGGCGCGATTGCCAATCAACAATTCGCTCCAGATTGAGGGAACCGACCATCAGCAAAACCCCGAGAACCGAAAGCCCCATGGGAATCTCATAGCTGATCACCTGAGCGCTGGAACGCAAAGATCCCAAAAGGCTATATTTGTTGTTGCTCGACCATCCCCCAAGAACGATTCCGTACACAGCCAAGCCACCCACGGCGAAGACAAACAAAAATCCGATATCAACATTGGGCGCGATGGCAAACTTGATGGTTGAAAGGTTGTGATAAGTTTTGTTTCCCTCGCGAACCTCGGCGAGGTTGGTCGTTTTCGCCATCTCGGCGAGTTCCGACTTTGTGGCCGGGAAAACGCGCCTGACGGTCGTTCCCTCGCCCGAGGAGGTCAGAACGGGCGGCACGGGCGTGTCCCCGACGCTGACAACCGCCAAGGCAAGAAGGGCGGTGCCCACGGCGATCATCGGAGCAAGGAAATAAAACACTCGATCGACATGACCCGGTATCACATCTTCCTTAAGGAGGAATTTCACCCCGTCGGCCAATGGCTGGCCCAAACCGAAAAATCCCTTGAGAAAGCCCAACCAAGGTTGCCCCAGATCGAATCCGGTGCGGTTTGGACCAACACGATCCTGTACCCAGGCGGAAACCTTGCGCTCAAGCAAGGTTGAATATCCGACCGCGGTTAACACCGCGCCAAAGATCACCCCGATAGTCACCAAGGTGACCAAAAGGCTGAAGGGTATGAGGTCGAAAAGCATGCTTACCTGCCCCTTTTGCCTATGCCTTGGAGTTCAAGAACACGCCATGGTCACCGGTTTCACCTTGGGCCAAAACGCCCAAGCTGGCAATAGACTTGCCAAGTTCCTTGCGGATCTCGTGCGCGCGAACCAAGCCCTTGCGCCCGAGGAGGTCCAAAAACACCTGGCCATCGGTGCGCCCCCCGCGTTGGGGGACGCAACCCGCAACCGTGGTTTGGGCAAGGCCCGCATGATTCACATAGGTGCCTTCCTTTTCGGAGAAGGCGGCGGATGGAATGACCAGTTTGGCCTTGTCAGTCATGAATGACGGAAGGAGGTCATGAACGACAAGATATCCAGCCCTGCCAATCCTTTCGGAATCCTCAACCTTGAAGCCCGGGCTGGAAGAGCCATATCCGCCGGTCACATAAGCGAACGCCACCTCGTCACGGTCACAGGCAGCCAATAAATCAGCGAATGAAACCGGTTTTTGCTGGAAGTGGGCAACAACCGCCTCGATTCCCTTTCTGTTGGGGCATTTCTCCGCCCTGATCGTGAACTTCACCGTGCCCGTTGCCCGCCCGCGGCGATCCTTGGGGTAGGTGTCATCCTCGCCCGAAACGGGAACAGGACCACAAACAATGTTCACAAAGGGAGAAACCGACCTCGCGTAAGTCCCAAGAAGCCAGGCCTCTTCAACCGTCAGGAACGGAGACAGGACAAACCAAGCCTTGCCAGCGTCGGTCTTGGCGACACCCCGGAAAGCCGAATCGACAGCCGTGACGGCCTCGGACCATCCAACCGATTGGGTTCCATCGGAGGTTCGCATCAGCGGCTTTTGGAAGCGCTGGGCGCTGTTGACCTGATGGTAACCAAGGCGCCCCTCATCGCACATGAAATGGCCTTGGGCCCTGGGATTGAACCTTGGCCGAAGCCGATAAACAACATCCTTGTTGGTATCGAGATGAATGCTGCATCCGGTGGAGCAACCCGTGCAAACGGAATTGACCGTCTTCAGATTCCAGACACGCTGCTTGTAAAGAAAATCCTTGCTGGCCAAGGCACCCACAGGGCAAAGGTCCACCACATTTGTCGACAGCTTGTTGGCCAGGGGATGACCGGGAAACACATCGATTTCGGAATGATTGCCCCTTTGGACAATATGCAGTTCGGCCGTCCCCGCGACCTCGCGGGTGAACCGAACACACCGGCTGCACATAATGCACCGGTCGGTGAAAAGACTCACATTCGGCCCAATGTCGGGCTTGTTGGGAGGGGTGTTCTTCTCGTCCACCATCCGGCTGGTCGCATTCCCGAATTGAAAGCTGTAATCCTGCAACAGGCATTCGCCAGCCTTGTCGCAGACGGGGCAATCCAAGGGATGATTGAGAAGCAGGTTTTCCAGCGTGGCCTTCTGCGCCGTGGTGGCCTTGGGGTCCAAGGTTTGGATAACCGTACCGTCTTTCACGGGGGTCTGGCATCCGGGAACCACTTTGGGCTGCATCGCCACGGTGCCGTCAGGCTTCTTCTCGCCCACCATGACCAGGCACATCCGACACGAGGCGACCACGGACAATGCCGGGTGCCAGCAATAGTGGGGGATGGTCACGCCGGCCCGTTGAGCCGCCTGAACACAATTCAGCTTCTCTTCACCGATGTCGACCGGAATATCGTTGACCAGCACGGTGGCCATGGGAATTGATCCTCGCTGTATCTAGTGCGACGCCGCCATCTGCAGGCGGACTCCCGAGCGGGGTCCTTCCTTCAGGTAGCTTTCAAATTCCGGCCTGAACTTGCGAATCGCGGTTTTCACCGGCCAGCCAGCGCCATCGGCCAAACCGCAAATGGTTGTTCCCGGCATGATGCCGATCCGGTCGGCGACTTCTTCCAAAATATCCAGATCTTCGCGGCGGCCTTGGCCGCGCCTGATGCGCTCAACGATCTTGAGCATCCACCCGGTTCCCTCGCGGCAAGGAGTGCATTGACCGCAGCTTTCATGGGCGAAAAAGCGGCACAAGTTATGAAGCACATCCACGATGGATGTCTGGTCATCGAAAACCGTGACCGCTGCGGTGCCCAAACCGAGCGCCTTGACCGTGCCGGGACCGTTGAAATCCAAGGGAATATCAAATTCCGACTCCGGAATAATTCCCATACTGTTTCCACCGGGGATCGCGCCCTTGGCCTTTCGTCCCTTCCAAACGCCTCCACCATGTTTGTCGACTAGTTCGCGGAGGGTGACCCCCATGGGAAGTTCGACGATTCCGGGTTTGTTCACATGGCCACTGATGCAGTAAAGCTTGGGACCATAGCTGCCGGCATCGCGGGGATTCTTCGGGTCGGGGGGAACTCCTATCGACTTGAACCAATCAATCCCGCGTTCCATGATGTGAACAACATTCGCCAATGTTTCGGGATTGTTGACGATCGTGGGCTTGCGGAAAACACCCTCGATGGCGGGAAACGGCGGCTTGATGCGTGGCCATGCCCTTTTGCCTTCGAGTGACTCGATCAGGCCAGTTTCCTCTCCGCAGATATAGGCCGCTGCCCCACGATGCACGAAAACATCGAGCGAGAAACTTGTGCCCAAAATGTTTTTCCCTAAAAGACCGGCCTCGTAGGCCTGGTCTATGGCTTTTTGCATCTGACGCATGCCATGGCCGTACTCGTATCGGACATAAAAGTACGCCGCGGTGGCGCGGATGGCGTAGGACGCGAGGATGATCCCCTCGAGCACTTGATGAGGATCGTTCTCAATCAGCACCCGGTTGTTGAATGTGCAGGGTTCACTCTCATCGCAATTCACGCACAGGTAGATCGGTCCGGGATGCCCCTTGGGAAGAAAGGTCCACTTCAGTCCCGTCGGGAAACCGGCGCCACCCCGACCCCGAAGGCCGGAATCCTTCACCTGGTTGGTAACCTGCTCGCTGGTTAATTCCTTGAGAACACGCTCAAGGGTCTTGTACCCGCCATCTGCCCGGTAGCCAGCGATATCCTGGCATTCCTTGCGACCAAGGCGGCGAAGCAGGACTGGTTCATATGAAGACATCTGGAACCTCCCCGCTGTTCAATTACCGGCAGCCGGGTTGGGCGCGGTCGCCCGCAGCCGCCCGATCAGCTCTAGCATCTTTGACTCATCCGCGATGTCGTGAATATGCTCATCATCGACCATGCACGCAGGCGCCCCCTCGCAGGCGCCAAGGCATTCCGCGAGTTCAAGGGTGATCGAACCATCAGCCGTGGTGCCGCCCACGGGCACACCCAGCATGTCCGACGCCTTGGCAAGAAGGTCATCCGCACCCCTGAGGGCGCAGGCCAGGCTTCGGCAAACCCACAGGCGCCGAACGCCCAAACGATCGGATTCGCCGCGGAAGAATCCGTAAAATGTCATGGTGTCGTGAACTTCAGCGGGAGAAAGATCAAGAATATCGGCAATTTCAACGATGGCCCAATCAGGAACACAACGGAGCCGATCCTGAACAAGGTGCAACGCGGGAAGGGTCACCGCCTGCTTGCTTGGATACCGCGGAAGCAGGGCGAGGATCTTCTCACGAATATCCGCTGGCAATGGTGCGGGAATGGGCGGAAGCACGCGTCCCGGTCCTGAAACATGGGGATGGCTCATCGGTCCAACTCCGCCGCGATGATGTTCAGGCTTCCCAGGATGGCCGCGACATCGGATACCGTATGTCCCTCGGCTAGGTGAGGGAACAGGGAGAAGTGCACAAAGGAGGGGGGGCGGGTCCGCGCGCGCCATGCTTCCGGACTGCCATTGGAAACAATGTAAAAGCCCAGTTCACCATTGGGCGACTCGGTCGAGGCATAGATCTCATCAACCGGCGGCTTCCATTTTCGGTTGGTCATGTTCAGTTCGAAGTGATGGATCAACCCTTCAATGCTCCGGTAAACGGACAATTGATTTGGTAGAACCATCCGGTCATCGACGCTCGCGTTCACGGGACCGGCAGGAAGATTCTCAATGGCCCAGGAGATGATCTTGTGGCTTTCGAGCATTTCCTCCATGCGCACCAAATAACGGGCCAGACAGTCGCCCTCTTCGGCGCACACCACATTGAAATCGATGGCTTCATAAGCAAGGTAAGGACGATTTTTTCGAAGGTCCCGAACAACGCCGCTGGCCCTTGCCACAGGGCCTGTCGCGGAACGGTTGATCGCCTCCTCCCGGGTCAGAACGCCGATGCCGCGGCATCGATCCAAAAAAATGCGGTTGCGGTTCAGAAGCCGGCAGATATCGGAGTGAGCTGATAAAAATCCGCGCAAAAACGAGCGAACCCTGTTGATCCAAGCGTCATCCACATCCCGTTGCAGGCCACCAACGCGGGTGTAGCTGGGGTGAAATCGTTGGCCGGTGGCCCATTCATTGATGTCGTTGATCAACTCGCGTTGATTAAACGCATAAAGAAAAGCTGTGAATGCACCCAGGTCGAGGGCAGCCGCACCACAAGCGAGAAGGTGGTCGTGAATTCGCATCAACTCGGCGAATATCACGCGGATCATCTTGCATCGGGGCGTGAGATCGATTCCCAGAAGAGTCTCCACCGCGTGATGCCAGGCGATTTCATTGGCCACAGGCGAAACATAGTTCATGCGGTCGACGATGGTTACATACTGGTTGAAATCGAGGTGTTCTCCGAGCTTTTCGAAACCGCTGTGCAGGAAGCCAATGTCCGGGGTCGCCTTGAGGATGACCTCACCTTCCAGGTTGAGAACAAGGCGAAGTGTGGTGTGCGTGGCGGGGTGCTGCGGACCAAAATTCAGGGTCCACTGACAGTCGCGCTCGGAACTCTCCGGAGGCGCAATGGCGTCGGCAAGTGTCAGGCCCATGGTGGTCTCCCCACGCTCAACTTTCTTCACGGGACAGGGCGTGGAAATTGTGCCGTTCCCCGTCACCGCGCAAAGGGTAGTCCTTGCGAAGCGGATAGGAGGTGAACTCGTCCGGCATAAGGATGCGACGAAGGTCCGGATGCCCCTCGAAAACAATGCCGAACATGTCGAAAACCTCGCGCTCCATCCAGTCGGCGCCTCGCCAAACATCAAACACGCTGTCCAAGCGAGGTTCGGGGTCGTCGGCCCAGGTCTTCACCACCACCCGAAGGTGGGTTTGCACAGATTCGAGGACATACCAGACCCCGAAACGATGGGCCGCTGACGGGTAATTCAGGTAATCCGCGGCAGACAAATCCACCAGCAAGTCCAATCCACCAGCCGATCGGAATTGGCGAAGAATCTCAAGCGATTTATCGGGGGGCACTTCCAATCTGACATTGTCTCGAAAAACAGACGGCTTGACCGCGTCGTCTCCGGCAATGGATCGGGCCATTGCCACCAGCGCGGCGTGGGTTTCTGGGACGGTTGCGGAGGGTGTGATGGTGCTCACGGCGGCATGGTCCTCAAGTGCCAGACCGGCCGGAAACCGATGGCAATGGCCACATCCGGGTTGAAGAACCGTAGTTGCCTGGCGCAACGATTTGATCTGAGGGCTGCAGATCCCCGCGGAGCGATCGAGGCCCCTCCGGCGTTTCCCGCCCTCGAAATTCGCGACCAAAAACGGTGCCGGTACGCGCGACCTTGTCCTGCAGGTCGATCACCGCCTGAAGCAACTGCTCAGGACGGGGGGGGCATCCCGGCACATACACATCCACCGGCAAAAACCGGTCGATTCCCTGAACCACGGCGTAGGTGTCGAACACGCCGCCGGAAGACGCGCAGGCTCCCATCGAGATGCACCATTTCGGCTCGGGCATTTGCAGCCAGATGCGTTGCATGACGGGCAACATTTTCATCACGACACGCCCGGCCACGATCAGAAGATCGCATTGACGCGGTGAAAACCGGAATGCCTCAGCGCCGAATCGGGCGATATCGTGCTTGGA
>CAWUNZ010000119.1:0-10159 GCA_963923445.1 uncultured bacterium | reverse complement strand
GTGCGCTCCAGCTTGTCGAGGATCACCTCGCGGTACTTGGGGAACATTTCCTTCCAGTTGTGGTGCGGGCGCAGGTAGGGAGTGTGGACCAGCACATAAAGCGCGTCGCCCCCCTCGGGCGCCACGGCGGGTTCGGTGACCGCTGGCGCGCACAGGTAACAGGTGGGATCGGGAGCGGGTTCGCCCTTGTGGTAAATGAAGTCGAACTCCTCCTCGGCGTCGCGCGAGAAGACGAAGTCGTGGTGGGCGAGGTGCTCGTAGCGTTTGTCGAGACCCAGGTAAAGCACCACGCCCGAACAGGCGGGTTCATAGGCCCTGCGGTTCTCGAATTGGCGCGCCGCCTTGCCCGGCTTGAGCAGTTCGCGGTGCGTGCGCACCGAATCGCTGTTGGAGACGACAATGTCGAAGGGGAGGGTTTCCCCCGAGGCCAGCGTCACGCCGCTCACGGCACCACGGGAATCCTGATTGATACCCGTCACCTCGGCGTTGGTCATGGTCTTCACGCCCAATTCCGAGGCCAGCCTGGCCAGGGCCTTGGGAACCGCCCCGGTCCCGCCCATCGGGTACCACACACCCTCGCCCGTCTGCATGTGGGCGATGCCGCAAAGGACGGCGGGTGAGGCATAGGGTGAGGAACCCACATACTGGGTGAAATGGTCGAGCATTTGCGCCACGCGGTGGTCGGGCACATGCTTGCGAACGGTGCCGGCGACCGTGCTGGTGGGGCGCATGGCGATGACATCGAGCAGCATGCGCGGATTGACGATGTTCTTCCACTCGAACATGTCGAAAATGCCACCGATCGGTTTCCAGAAGAAGAATTTCTGGCTGATGGAGTCGAGTCTCTTGGAAAGGGCGAGGAACTGCCGGTAACCCTCGGAGCTACCCGGTGAAAAGGCATCGAGGTTGGCGGTCATCGCCGCCGTCTCCTGGGCGAGGTCGAGCACGCCTCCGCCCTCGAAGAAGCAACGCCACTGGGGGTCGAGGCGGACCAGGTCCATCCGTTCCTCGAGCGCCAGTCCGGCCTCGCCGAAGATGCGCCTCAGCACCGAGGGGATGGTCAGGATGGTGGGCCCCATGTCGAAGCGGTAGCCGTCCATTTCAAGCACGGCGGCTTTTCCACCCAGCCATGGGTTTTTTTCAATCAGCGTGACATCGTGTCCGCGGGCCGCGAGCGTGCAGGCGGCGGCAAGTCCGCCAAGGCCCGAACCCACCACGCCGATTCGCTTGCCCGCCGACTTTGCCATGTCGATACTCCCAGGTCGCGCCGGCGTCATGCCGTCAGTTGGTGTTTTTCACGGCGGTTTTGCCGCGCGCCAAACAGGAGATCTGTCAGGCTGGCCGGGCGGGTCCTGTTGTCCTCCGGCACGCAGTGATCATACGGAAGGCCGATGTCCTGGAGCAGGAGTCTGCTGCTGATGCGGGCCGATTCGTAGATCACCGGCAGTCCGCTCCCGGGGTGGGTGCCGCCGCCGGTGAGGTACACGCCCTCCAGGTCGGCGAACCGGTTGCCCGGCCGCAGGTGCAGCATCTGGCCCAGGTTGTGGGCCAGATTAAATGTCGCGCCGCGGTAAATGGCGTGCTGGTGCTCCCAGTCCGCCGGGGTGATCATCCGCTCGTGGCGAATCAGCGGGCGCAAATCGGGCAGGCCGATCTTGCGCACCTGATCGAGCACCTTCTCACGGAAGCGCGGCGCCTCGGCCTTCCAGTCGATGTTGGCGTGCTGGTGGCTGACGGGAACCAGCAGGTACAGCGAACTGTGCCCGCGGGGCGCCATGGACGGGTCGATCCGGCTGGGGTTGTGCACATAGAACGACGGGTCTTCCGACAGCACATGCCTCGACTCGATGTCCTTGAGGTTCGACTCGTAGTCCTTGGCCATGTAGATGGTGTGGTGCTCGATGTCCGGAAACGAGCCTTCCACCCCCAGGTAGAGCATGAAGGTGGAGCACGAGTACCGTCGCGACTCGATCTTCCTGTTATTCCAGTTCGAGCGGATGTTGTCGGGCACAAGGCGGGTCATGGCGTGGGCGAAGTCGGCGTTCACCACCATGCGGTCGCACTCGTAGCGGCCTTGGGCGGTTTTGGCGGCGACGATTTTCCTGCCCTGGAACTCGAGGGATTCCACCGCCTCGCCAAGCCGGATGTCCACGCCGGCGTCGCGCGCGAGGCGGGCCATGGCGGCGCTCACCGCGGCGCAGCCTCCCATGGGGTGATAAACACCATTTTCGTACTCTAAAAAGCTGAGAATTGAGAACAGGCTCGGGCAGTTGAAGGGCGACATGCCCAGGTACTTCGACTGGAACGAGAACGCCAGGCGGATGCGGGGGTCGGTGAAGTACCGGCCCAGTTCCTGCTCAAGGGAAAGCCAGGGGCGCAGCAGGGGCAGGAGCCTGAGCATCGGCCATTTCAAGATGTCGCCGATGCCATGGAACGGGTTTTCCAGCACGGGGCGGAACCGCTCCATCTTGAGCCGGTTGTCCTCCATGAATCGCCGGAAGGTGAGCGAGTCCGCCGGGCTGATGGAGGCGATCTCCCGCTCCATGCGCGCGATGTCGGGCGTGGCCTTCATCGACCCGCCGCCACCGAACACCAGGTGGTATTGGGGATCGAGGCGGACCATCTCGACCTCGTCGCGCAGGTCGTGGCCGCAGGCCCGGAAAATCTCCTCGATAACCCGTGGGTAGAGGAAGAAGGTGGGGCCCAGGTCGAACGAATAGCCCCCGGCACCGTGGGTGCTGGTGCGACCGCCCACATGCGGTTGCCGTTCCAGGACAGTCACATCCAGCCCGGCGCGGGCCAGAAGCATGGCGGATGCCAGGCCACCAGGCCCGGCACCCACGACCACGACGCGCGACATCGGCTGGACTCCAGGGGAACCGGATTTGAATGTCAAGATATTAATCCTTCTCATTGGTAGTGGACCGGACCTTCCCAAGTCCACTTGATTTACCCGGCCCCGCCGAATGAACCTGTTGGCAGCCCGCGCGACCGGTCTCCCCGGACCGGACGGTCGATTTGTTGTGCATGGAGTATGGCGCATGGCGGCCAGCGCGCTGAGCATCCGCGACCTGACTGTCTGGCACGGCGACCGTGTCGCCGTTGACGGACTGGGCCTGGAACTGCCTGCCGGGGAGATCCTCGCGCTTCTGGGGCCCAACGGGTCGGGCAAGAGCACCACCCTGGCGGCCGTGGCTGGCCAGGGCGTCAGCATGCGTGGAACCGTCGCCGTCTGCGGCGTCGCCGAGCGCCCCAACCCGGCGGAATACCGCCAACGCATCGGTTATGTTCCTCAGGACTTGGCCATTTACGAGGAATTGAGCGCCTTCAACAACCTCATGTTCTTCGGCCGCATGCAGGGAATCCATGGCCGGGATTTGCGGGACCGCGCCGCTGACGCGCTCGATTTTGTCCACCTGACTCATCAGGCCGACCGTTGCCCCGCCACATTTTCAGGCGGCATGAAGCGGCGGCTCAACCTGGCCTGCGCCCTGCTGCACAAACCCTCGCTGCTGCTGCTCGACGAACCCACCGTTGGTCTCGACATCGCCTCGCGCGACGCCATGTTCGATGTGCTGCGCCGCCTCAAACGCCAAGGAGTGGCGATCGTGCTGGCCACGCACCACCTCGACGAGGCCCAGGCCTTGTGCGACAGGGTCGCCATCCTCGACCGAGGCCGTTTGGTGTTGGAGGGTCGCCTGGACGACATCATCCGACGGTACCGGTCGCGCGCCGGTTACTTCACCACCGGGCAGGCTCCGACCACCCTCGAGGAAATCCTGCGGGGGGTCATCGAAAAGTCCGGCGTTGATCCGGTGGAACACCATGTCACCAGCAAGGCGGAGGCGGCCTGACATGCTGGCCTGGTGCCGCCTCGCGCGGGATGTCGCCCGCAAGGACCTGCTTCTGTTCCGCGCCGATCTCCGCGGCGCCTTCCTCGCTTTCCTGATTCCTGTCGCCTTGGCCACGCTGTTCGGCTTCATCTTCCGCAATGGTGGCAGGGGCCAAGTTGAAAAAGTAACCATGGCGTTGGTGGTGGAGGACGATTCCCCGTTGGCCACCGAGGTGGTGCGCGCCCTGCATTCGAATCCAAATCTCACGGTGACGGAAATGCCCGTGGCGGAGGCGGAATCGGCGGTTCTTGGCCAGCGCGTCGCCGTGGTGGTGACCCTGCCGGAAGGCCTCGGGGGCGGCGCGCCCGGGCAAAGGCCCCGCATGCGGCATGCCTCGGGCAGCCTTTATGAGGGCAACTGGGCCGCCGGCATCGTCACCGAGACCATCCTGCGCGAGGCCGGAAGGCGTTGGTTGCCCCAGGCGGGTGGCGCCAACCTTGTCGACATGATGGAAAACCGATTCGGAATCGTCCGCGAGGCCGCCAGCGCGGTTGACCAGGACCGCGCCGTCTTCGGCCACAGCTTTTGCGGCATGACGCTGCAATACCTGCTGTTCTTGGGCATGGACTGCGGACTGTTGCTTCTGCGGGAACGATCGGGAGGTGTCTGGAGAAGGCTGGCCAGTTGCCCCGCCCCGCCCACGGCCATCATCGCGGGCAGGGCCTTGGCCACCATGCTGGTCGCCATCATGCAGGTGGTTTTCACCATGGGATGCGCCTGGCTGTTGTTCGGCGTGCCGATCCGCGGATCGATACCGGGCTTGGTGTTGATGGTGCTGGCCGTTTCGGCGCTGGCCGCCTCCTCGGGCCTGATGGTGGCCAGCATCGGCGGCAGCGAGGCACGGGCCCGCAGCATCGCCATCCTGGTCATCCTGGCCGTGTCGCTGCTGGGTGGCCTTTGGCTGCCATCCTTCCTGTTGCCCTGGTGGGTGCGCGACATGGGCCTGTTGATGCCGACCTCCTGGGCCCTGCGCGGACTCGAGGCGGCGACATGGCAGGGCGCCGGTTTTCTTCAGGCTGCCGCCTGCTCGACTGTTGTTGCCGCCTACAGCCTGGTCTTTCTGGCGGTGGCCATGCTGCTGTTGACCCGCCGCCCATCGTCCCGCCTTCCACGGGGTGTGTCATGAACCGATGGTTGATCGTTGGAGCGCTGCTGGTTTCGCTGGTCTCCGCCGCCCCTTCTCAAGGGCAGGCCCCGGGCGCCCGCGTGGTCGGGCTGAAGCCCGCCCCCGTGCCCGCCCTGCGGTTTGAGGATCAGTTCGAAAAGGCCCACCAACTCGACGGCTATCCCGGCGACATTCTCGTGCTCATCTATGGCGACAGGGACAGCGCCGAGTTGAACCGCGCGCTGGGGGAATCGATCCACCTGTCCTTCCATCCGGAGGCGCGGAACCTCCCGCCGTCGCAGGCGCGCAAGGCGCCGCCGATGCCCATCGCCGGCCTTCCCGCGGGCACACGGTGCCCCGATGTGCACGCCGTTCCCGTCGCGGTGATCGGCAAGGTTCCGGCCCTGGTGCGGACCATCATTCGGGGCGAGTTCAAGAAGGCCAGCCCCGACTGCCCCGTCTGGCTCGACTGCGAAGACTCCATGCGCCAGTCGTTCGGCATGGCCGCGGGCGTGCCCAACCTTGTGGTCATCGACGCCCGCTCCCATGTGCGCATGGCCGCCGGCGGCCGCATGGGAAGGGAGCATGTCCAGGAACTGGTCAACGGTATCGAGGCGCTGCGCCGCGAAGCCGCCGGCCTCCGCTGAGCCGTGCTTGCCCGCTTCGCCGCCCGCCATCCCGCCCTGGGGCTTGGCATTGTCACCATTTTCTGGGGACTCTCGTTTTCCCTGATGCGCAATTGGCAGGTTCGCGCCCGGGATTGGACCGGTGACGACCTGCTCCGCCAGTCGCTCGCCTCGCTGCTGCTGATGGTGATCCGCATGACGGCGGGCCTCGCCTTCTTCGGATTGGCGGTGGCCATGGGAAAACCGGGCCGGGGATGGAAGGCGGGCGCGCTGGTCGGCGTGGCGATGGGAATCGGCCTGTTCCTCCAGTTGTGGGGATTGGCCTACACCACACCCGCGCTGTGCGCCTTTTTCACCGGCTTGGCCAGCCTGTGGGTTCCCATGCTCGCGTTCGTGATTACCGGCGCGGCGGTCGGACGGGCCAACCTGGCCGGGTTGGCTCTCAGCCTTCTCGGCGGGTTCCTGCTGGTTGAGGGCGGTTGGAAGTTGGGCGTTGGCGAGTGGCTCACCCTGGCGGCGTCGGTGCTGTTCGCCGTCCAGATCGTGCTTCTTGACCGTCTTGGCAAGGGTGCCGACGCCGGTCGTCTGACCGCGGGTTTTTTCCTGGCCATCGGCGCGCTCACGGCGGCGGCATCGCTGGCGTTGGCCCCCGTTGTCGGCTGGGCCGAGACTGGCGGTTTCCTGAGTTCAACACTCTCCGACCCGTGGGTTGCCCTCGACCTGGCGCTGCTTGTCGGCCTGCCCACGCTCTGGGGGTTCTGGTGGATGAACCTGTGCCAGCCGAGGATCGACGCCACCCGCGCCGGGCTGATCTACCTGCTTGAGCCCGTGTTCTCCACGCTGTTTTCCTGCCTCATCGGGCACGACGCGCTGACGGTTTCGCTCGTCGCTGGCGGCCTGCTGGTGCTGGCGGGCAACGCCGTGGCGGAACTCGGGGCGCGTGGCGCAAATGGCGGTTCGCCAACCGCTGAATCAATCGGCCGGTGAACCCCCTCAGGCTTGAGCCAAGCAAGGTGGATGAACGACGCTGGCCAACAAAACCGCTTTAGGAAAATCCAAAGGAGCCCCGAACGGAGGTGCGAAGCACCGGAGTGAGCGGGTCGACTTACCATGAGCCCCGCCCACTCCGTGCCCGCCAGGATTACTCGGGCTTGGGTTGCTGCGTGAACGCCCGGGCGATCGCCTCGCATTGCGGCACGGTCATCTCGCCCTGCTGAACCCAGACCCGGTAGCGAAGCTGGAGTGGCTTTTCAGGGGTGAGGTCGTACTCGAAGTAATCGCCGAAGCGGCCGTAATCCCGCTCGCTGCCGCGGGTTTCGCCGGGGTTGGAGGGATGGTTCACGCGCAGAACGGTGTGGCGCTTGTCGGCCACGACGAAACTCATGGCGTTCCACGGCAGGTTCACGGCCTTGGCATCGCGGCCTTTGGCGTCCCAGTTGCGGGTCTCGCCGTTCTTGCCCTTGCCGTCGGGGCGCAGGTAATAGGTCTGCTGCTTGCCGTTCTTGGCCACCTCCTGGTGGGCGCGGAAATGGAACCCCGCGTGCTGCGGGTCGCCGTCGAGGCGGACGGCGCCGGCCTTGGAGACCAGCACGGTGCTCCAGTCGAGAAGGGTTCCGCCCGGGGCGTCGTAGGCTGTCACCTCGCGGGTCTCCTCGGCGAAGACCTTGCCGTCGGCGCCGTGCCAGGCGATGAGGGAGCGGTGCCTGCCGAGCACGGGGCCGGCATCGGTGCCGAGCATTTTCTCATGCTCGGAGTAGACATTGGCGGTGCCATGCCAGATGTCGGCGGTCTTTTTCTTGCCGTCGGCGCCATCGTAGCTGACGCGGTTGAAGCCGAAGAAAAGGCCCCTGTGATGGGGAAATTGTCCGTCCTTGGCCGACTTGGCCGAGGTGTTGGTGAGCATCACCTTGCCTTCCCCGGGATCGAACAGGTTGTGGAACGGCTTGAAGGTGTAGTAGTGGTCGGTGGCGGTGCGCTTGGGACTGAAATATTGCAGAACCTTGCGCGGTTCCTTGCCGGTGGCGACGAACGACAACTCCGGGAAGCCTTCGGCCGATTCCTTGAAGGCGAACGCCGGCGGGCTGGCCACATGGTTGATCGTCATCGGCTTGGCTCGGATTTCCTCGCCCGCCTTCATCGCCGGCACGACAAACACGAGTCGCTTGGGGCCCGCCGCGCCGTCCACCAGCATCGGGCCTGCCCACTGGGCGGGAACCATGCGCCCGCCGGGCAACTCCACCGCGTTGGTGCCCTCCGGCAGGTCCTTGCCGGCCGGGATCGAGACTACGGCGTTGGCCAAGTCCTTTTCGGGCCCTTTCAGCGTGATGTCCGCGGCCAATATCGAGGTGCTTGCGGCTAGGCAAAGCAGGAACAGGGTTGAGCGGCAAAACATAGCGTTACTCCATTGACAAATGCTCGTTGACCATGGTCGTTGAAATGGCCAAGGGACACAAGGATTGTCGAACAAAGGCTCAGCCTGGAGCGGGGCTTACCTTGCCTGCCTCGCCCGGCATCAGGCTCACATGCAGCAGCAGCAACCCCGCGCCGGTGACCAGAAACACATCGGCCATGTTGAAGACCGGCCAGTCGAACAGGTAGTTCCAGTGCAAAAAGTCGCGCACACCGCCGTGAAGCACACGGTCGTGCAGGTTGCCCACGGTGCCCCCCAGAATGAGGCCCAAGGCAATGGCGAGAATCCACTCGGGCGCCTTCCGCATCACCGACACCCACACGCCAATCCCCACCGCCGCCGCCAGGCTGACGATGGCGAAAAAGGCGTTGCCCCACGCCTGCGATCCGCCCATGCCGAACAACGCGCCATGATTCACAAAAGGGATCACCCTTCCCGAGGCGTCGCGGCCGAAGGCGATGTCGAGGTGGAACCCCGGTACCGGTTCGGTGTCGCCCGGCGAACCCAGGGTGAACAGGGTCACCCAGGAACGGTTTTCCATCCCCTCGCTCAGGCGCGCGAAAATGATTTCCTTGGAAACCAGGTCAACGACACAGGCCACGATGGCCAGGCCGAAAACCAGAAGCATGCGGGGCCGAGGGCTTGGCGTCGTGTCGCTCAAGATAATCCTCCGGTCCGTGGAGCGGTTCTACCACCGTCACGGTACACGGAAACCGGGTCTTGGCGCCACCCAAGAGGCGTCAGGCGCCCCGGAACAGAATCTCCATCGGCTTGCCCCGGTTGATGGCGATCGGGCGCGACAGGCTGTCGATAATCTCGGTGTGCGGGTCGATGCCCAGCACCTGGTAAATGGTGGCGCCGATGTCGTAGGGGGTGTACGACGGCGTGACGGGGTAGGCGGCCTTGCTGTCGGATTTACCAATGACCTGCCCGCCCTTCACCCCGGCGCCGGCAAACAGGCCTGAATAGCACGCCGCCCAGTGGTCGCGGCCCGGCTTGGGCTGGCCCGGGAGGTTGGAAACCTTGGGCGTGCGCCCGAATTCGCCCACCACGGCCACCAGCGTGTTTTCCAGCCGGCCTTCATCCGCCAGGTCGTCGATCAACGCGGCAAGGCCCTTGTCCAGCCAGGGGAGCAGTTGGCCCTTGAGGCGCCCCCAGTTGTCGTGGTGCGTGTCCCAGCTTTGCACGATGCCCATGTTGGCCTGAACCACGCTGACCCCGGCTTGCACCAGACGCTTGGCGAGGAGCAGGGTTTGCCCGAAGCTGGTGCGCCCGTAACGGTCGCGGTTTCTTTCCGGTTCCAAGCCGATCTTGAAGGCCCTCGCCACCTGGCTGGCCCCCAGCATGCGGAAGGCGGTCTCGTGATGCGGGCGAACCTCCTCCGTGTGGCTGATGCTGGTCAGCAGCGAGTGGCGGTCCGCCAGGCGTTCCGCGGCGAGCGTGGCGTGGGGTTCCAGCGTGTCGAATTTGAAGTCGGGGCGGTTCGGGTCTTGGGTGACCAGAAGCGGGTCGTGCGCCGCGCCCAAGAAACCCGCGTGCTGGCCGGGCCAGGTAAGTGGCCCCTCGATCAACGCGTGGGGCAGCGTGACCCCCGCGGGGATGCCATTGGTGGGCTTGCGAATGTGGGAAACCGCGGCACCGTAACAGGGCCAGTCGCGCCTCGAAAGGACATTGTCGAGGTCGGTGCCCCGCTGCAGCGGCATCGGGCTGCCGGTGAGCAGGCGGTGGGTGCCGGGCAGGTGGCCGTTTTCGCCGTGCGACAACGAACGGACCAGGGCCCAATGTCTCATTCGCTGGGCCAGAAGGGGGAGGTGCTCGCACAGGCGTACGCCGGGAAGCGTGGTCGGAATGGTGCTGAATTCGCCGCGGATTTCAGCGGGCGCGTCGGGTTTGGGATCGAACGAATCAAGCTGGCTGGCACCGCCTGTCAGCAGCACCAGAATGACGCTTTTGGGTGCGGGCGCCTCAAGGGCGCGACCGGCATTCAGCCCCAAAAACGATGACCCGGCTACCTGCAGAAACGCGCGGCGATGAGTATGCATGTCGGGCCCCATGAAAGGAGGCTAGGCGGGATAGGTCTATTCTACCTTTGTTTTCAGATGGGTGCCATCGGGAACCCTATCTC
>CAWUNZ010000118.1:0-10206 GCA_963923445.1 uncultured bacterium | reverse complement strand
AAAAGGGCTCGCCGCGCCTAACGTGGCTCCTTCCACCCACCGACTTGTCAAAGAATTGTGCGGCACTTGGCAGCACTCAATCAGGTTAACCCGCCCTTGGTTCCTGTCAAGGCATCCGAAGTCGATTTTTGGCGGAGACTGTCTGGAATCCTTCCAAAACCGATAATGCCTCCGAACCAGAGGCTGGGCGGTGGCACAGAACCATGTGATTGTCGTCGGGGGCGGGGTGGCCGGAATCGCCGCCGCCTGGGAACTGGCGCGGTCCGGATGCCGCACCACCCTCGTGGAAGCGCGACCGGTGCTAGGCGGCAGGGCCCGCTCGTTCCGCGATCCCATCCAACCCGGCAGGCTGTTCGACTCGTGCCAGCATGTGGCCATGGGGTGCTGCACCAGCCTTTTGGAGCTTTTCCGCCAGGCGGGCCTTTCCCGGCTGTTCACCCCGAGTCCCGTCATTCACTTCATCACCCCCGGTGGCGGGAGAAGCCGCTTCGAGGCCGCGCCGCTGCCTCCGCCGGCGCACCTCGCCTGGGCTTTCATGGGGCTTCACCACCTTGGCTGGGCCGACAAGGCCGGAATCGCGTGGGCCATGGCTTCCCTGGCGTTGAACGGAACCGGCGGCGCCGCCACCTTCGGCGAATGGCTCGCCGCCAAACATCAAACATCCAATGCGATCCGTTATTTCTGGGATCTTGTGATAGTAAGCGCCCTGAACCAGCCGGCGGCCACGGCCTGCCCGCGGCTCGCTCGCAAGGTCTTTCTGGACGGGTTTCTCGCCTCCCGTGACGCCCACGAACTGCGCCTTCCTGCCGTTCCACTCGAGGATCTTTTTCATCGTGAAATGGGGGGCGCCCTGCGGCGCGCCGGCGCGCGCGTGCTCACCGACGCCCCGTGCCGGGAGGTGATCGTTGAAGGGGGCCGTGCCGCGGGGGTCGCCTGCCGAAACGGGGAGCGCATCCCGGCGGACGGCGTGGTTCTCGCCATCCCGTGGGACAGGCTTGCCGGGGTCTTGCCCGGACACTGGCGCGGGCCGGAGGCCTCCGGCCTGGAACGGGCGGGGATCGGCGCCGTGCATTTCTGGTTTGACAGGCGGGTGCTTCCCACCCCACACGCGGCCCTGGTGGGCGGCACGGCTCAATGGCTGTTCCGCCATCCCCAGGCCGAACCGGAGGACGGTTATCTGCAGGCGGTGGTCTCGGGAGTCGACGACCTCCGACTCGAAAACGCCTCGCTGGCCGATGCGGTAAAGGCCGACATTGGCCGTTTTTGTCCCGCCTCGCGCCGAGCCGGGTTGATCCGGATCCGGGTGGTTCGGGAGCATTTCGCCACATTCCGGGTTCCGGCTGGTATCGACCGGCATCGCCCGGCACCGGGATGGATTGCCCCCGGGCTCGCGGTGGCGGGGGACTGGACCGGCACGGGTTGGCCCGCCACCATGGAAGGTGCGTGTCGATCTGGCCTGGAGGCCGCGCGCGCGCTGATGGCCCGGCAAGGAGGCTGAACCTTGGCCACCCATCCCGATCGCAATTCCGACTTGGAAAAGCTTTGCGACAGCGATCCAACATGGCCTTACGAGGCCTACGAATTCATTCTCGAGGCCATTGAATTGGCCAGTGACATTCAGGAACCCGGGAGCGCTGAAATCCATCTTTCCGGCCGACAGATAGCGCTCGCTGCCAAGCAACTGGCGATCGAGTGGTTCGGGCTGATGGCGCCGACAGTCTTCTCGTTCTGGGGAGTCGCCAGCACCAGAGACATGGGAGAACTGGTCTTCAAACTGATTGAATGCGGCATGCTGACAAGGCAGGAGGGTGACAGGATCGAGGACTTTGACGATATTTTCGCGATCCCTGACGATCTGGTTTCCGGATACCGGATCGTCCTTCCCCTTGACCATTCGCGCGAGTAGCCCACATGCCACGCAACCTGGCGATCCTGATCATCTCTGGCTTCGCTTATGGAATCTGGCTTGGGTATCTGGGTTGGATGGTATCCTGCCGCCGTCCTGAGCCGATTCTTGAGACATTGGGCAAGGATTTCTGGCCCTCGAGACCTTGGATTGCCGCATCCGAGGCCCTGGTGGAAGTTAAGCCGACGGGCGCAGGGCATGAGGTGGTGCAGGTTTACAAGTCCGCTCCGGGATCTCCGGGGGTCGGGGAGGTCTTGGCCAAGGAAGTCAGCCTTGGTCTCTTGAAGCGGGTGGGGGAAGAAAAAGGGGATTCCAGCTGGATCATTGGCCTTGTGAAAAACTCGCAAGGGGGATCACCGGCGGGCTGGGATTTGGTTGGCGACCCGTTGGTTCCAGGTCGACGCGGGGGCACGCAGCGGGTGGTTCCGGCAACCCCTTGGACCCGCGCATGGATGCCCAAGGGGTAGAATGGGTCGACCCGTTCAAGCCCGGGTTGACGAATGCCCTTGACCGGACTCCGAACGCGCCAGTTCGCCGGTTAATGTTCCCTTGCCTGACTTTCACCCCCCCTCTACCATATGTTTTTCCCTGAGCGAAGCGCTGCTAGCGTAGCTCAACGGTAGAGCACTGGTTTTGTAAACCAGTGGTTGTGGGTTCAAATCCCACCGCTAGCTTGGGGAGAAGGGCCGTAATGGGTAGGTGCCGGAGTGGCCAATCGGAGCAGACTGTAAATCTGCCGGGCTATGCCCTACGGGGGTTCGAATCCCTCCCTGCCCAGTCATGGCCGCCGGCCAGGAGGTAACTCAAGCGGGTGTAGCTCAATGGCTAGAGCACCTGCCTTCCAAGCAGGATGTTGTGGGTTCGAGTCCCATCACCCGCTCTATGGCAGGATTGACAAGCTGCTGTAGCTCAGTGGTAGAGCACTTCCTTGGTAAGGAAGAGGTCGTGGGTTCAATCCCCACCAGCAGCTCTCGGCACGGTATGGCGCGGTGCCATGCCGGAGTTCGAGGTGGTTAGCGAGGGAGGGTGAGCGCCTGTCGCGTTCATCGCAGACCCGAAGCGGTTGGCAAGGCACGCTGTCGGATACAGCGTCTTATGTGAGAGGAATAAGATGGCTAGGGAAGAATTCAAGCGTACCAAGCCTCACGTGAATGTGGGCACCATCGGGCACATCGACCATGGCAAGACCACCACGACGGCCGCGATCGTGGCTCGTCAAGGCTACAAGAACAAGCTCGCGAATGTGAAGTCCTACAAGGAAATCGCCAAGGGTGGAACCGAGCGCGACGACCTGAAGACGGTGACCATCGCCGCGGCGCACGTTGAATACGAAACCGCGAACCGCCACTACGCGCATGTCGATTGCCCCGGTCACGCGGACTACATCAAGAACATGATCACCGGCGCCGCCCAGATGGACGGTGCGATCCTGGTGGTCGCCGCCGATGCCGGCGTCATGCCGCAGACCCGCGAACACATCCTTCTGGCCCGCCAGGTCGGCGTGCCCCGGATCGTGGTCTATCTCAACAAGATCGACGTGGCCTTGGCCGACGATCCCTCCGGTGAGCTGCTTGAACTCGTCGAGATGGAAATCCGCGAGCTTCTCTCGAAGTACGGCTTCCCCGGCGACGAGATTCCGATCATTCGCGGCAACTCCCTGGCCGTCATGCAGTCCGAAGGCAAGGACGACGCCGCCGGAGCTTGCGTGGACAAGCTGATGGAGGCCCTCGACGCCTACATTCCGCTGCCTGCGCGCGAGGAAGACAAGCCGTTCCTGATGAGCATCGAGGATGTGTTCTCGATCAAGGGTCGCGGAACCGTGGGTACCGGCCGTATCGAGCGTGGTCAGGTCAAGGTGGGTGAGGAAGTCGAGATCATCGGCCTCCGCAAGGATGCCCGCAAGACTGTCGTGACCGGCGTGGAAATGTTCCAGAAGACGCTCGACAAGGGCATCGCTGGCGACAACGTCGGCGTTCTCCTCCGCGGCATCGAGCGTAATGACCTCGAACGCGGTCAGGTTCTCGCCAAGCCTGGTTCCATTCAGCCCCACACCAAGTTCGAGGCTCAGGTGTACATCCTGACCGCCGAGGAAGGTGGCCGCAAAACATCCTTCTTCAGCGGTTACCGCCCCCAGTTTTACTTCCGCACGACGGACGTCACCGGCAATATCAAGCTCCCAGACGGAGTTGAGATGTGCATGCCTGGTGACAATGTGAAGTTTGTGGTGGAACTGTTGCCGGAAAGCCCCATCGCCATGGAAGATGGCCTTCGATTCGCTATCCGCGAAGGTGGCCGCACGGTGGGTTCGGGTATCGTCACCAAGATCATCGAGTAACGGAATTCCGGAACGCCCGGCCATGGAGCAGGCTTTGGCCAGCTCCATGGCCCTTCCGATTCGGATCACGGGGAACGGATCATGCGTGAGTTTGTTTGGCTTGAATGCACAGTGTGCGGCTGGAGAAACTACCGGGCCCAGAAGGAGACCCGGGGATCCGACCGTTTGGAACGGAACAAGTTCTGTTTCAACCGCAAGTCCTGCGGCAAGCACACTCCCCACAAGGAGAACCGCAAAAAGTGACGCCAAGGGTTTTCCCCGCGCGAGGCGTGGAGGCCACGAACGAGCGTAGCTCAATTGGTAGAGCACCGGTCTCCAAAACCGGCGGTTGGGGGTTCGATTCCCTCCGCTCGTGCTGATCGGGATGGAAAAGGTCGGGCACTTTGTCCGGCCAAATCATTCGGGAAGTGATCGATGTCGGTCGGTTCTGCACAATCCGCCACGGGCGCCGCGAAATCCGCAAGCCTTCCATGGGAAGGCTTGGTTGGTTTCGCCCTGCTCGCCATGGCGCTGTACGCCGCCGATTTCTGTCCTGCGGGGACTGATGCCAACAACCAGCCATTACCCTCGGCGCTCCACCGCGACTTGGCTTGGTTGATATCCGTTGTCGCGTGGGTGGTTTTCGGTTTGGCCTCGGCCCGGATATTCCCCAGCGGGGTGGTGGGCAGGGCCCGCTATTTCGCGGGCGGCATCATCCTTGGCGCCGCCGCCGGGTTGGCGATGATTGCCAGCGGTTCCCTTGATACCCCTGGTTCCACCGATTTCCGTTTTCCCATGCTTGCCGGCGTTGTGGCCCTACCCTTTCTGGCCATCGGCATGGCCCTTTACAAGTTCCTTGCCGAACCCGAATACATGAAATCGCTTGACCAACAGGGTTGGTTCGGTGTGGAGGCCTATAAGCCCCAACAGGGTCACCGGATGAGGCGGGCCACCCTGGCTGGCCTGTGGTTTCTCGCCGGAAGCGGGGTTTACACCGCATGGCAGGCAGGCGTTCTGGCCCCGGCCAACCTGACCATGCCATTCACCGGTTTTTACACCGTTGTCGATCCCCATGACTCCGAATTCATCACCATGGAGTTGGCTGGTATCGCCCCAATGGGCAAGGGCGACCATGTTTCGCGGCAGGAATACGCTCGGCTTGTGGGGATGATGGCGGCCGATTCGAGCGGTCAATTGGTGAAAATCCGGGGCGATCGCCAGGAAATTCCAGTCGATGGAAAACCAGTTGTTTTCGAACCCGGCCGTCTAGTTCGTCGTGAATCGGTCACCAAGGTCAACCGTCTGATATCCAACCCCGACGAGAAGGCTTACTTCGGCATTTATCGCGAGGTTCAGTTCAAGGATGCCGTTCCTGCCACCGTGCGTCCGGATGGGCGCGGCCAGGTGATGTTGCTGCCCTCACGGGGAACGCAAGCGCTGGTTTTCACGGTTCTGCTTGTCTGGTTGTCGGTCCGCTTGGTTCAGGTTCCTGCGTTTGCCGACTTCCTGATTTCCACCGATGCCGAGATGAACAAGGTATCATGGGCCAGCAGGGCCAAGTTGTGGCAGGACACAGTGGTCGTGATCGTCGGCATGCTGCTGATGGCGGCCTTGATGATGGGTTTGGACCAGATGTGGCGCGGAGTACTGACCGCCACGAGTGTCCTGCAGTTCAATTCCGGCGGTGATGAACGCAACCGCAGCGTTGAGCAGCGAACTTGGTGATCATTTTTGGAGCGTATCGGGGGATTTGTACGCGATGAGCAGCGAACCCGGTCACATGGCCGACGAGACGGTGGAAACCGCGCCCATCGCGGCGCCCGCCTCCGTTCCTGTCGCCGCTCCCGCAGCCAAGAAGGACTGGTATGTCCTGCGCGTGCAGGTTGGACGGGAAGACACGATCAAGGAAAACATCGAGAGACGCGTGAAGATTGAGGCCCTTGAGGACAAGTTCGGCCAAATCTACATTCCAGTGGAACAATACACCGAGCGTCGCGGCGAAAAGGGTGAGAAGATTGTTGTCAAGCGGCGCAAACTTTATCCCGGCTATCTCATGATTGAGATGGAGATGGATCCCCGTTTGGTGACCTTGCTTCGCGAAGTTTCCGGGGTGGGTGAGTTCCTTGGTGGTTCATTGCACAAGGCTCCTGATCCGCTGCCGCTTGTGGAAGTGCAGCGGATGCTCCACAACAAGGGCGAGAAGGTCTCCACCGCTGTGGTCAGCCGGCCGAAGTACGATGTCGGCGATCGGGTGAAAATCAAGGATGGCCCGTTCTCGGGCATGGACGGCGAGGTGAAGGACATCCTCGAGCAAGCGGCGAAGGTGAAGGTGGAAGTGACCATCATCGGCCGCTCGCTGACCGTTGAGTTGGAATACTGGCAAGTCGAGGAACTGTGACGCTGTCGCGGCGGCGCGCCTGGCGCGTGGCCGATCATGGAAAGGGTGACGGGATAGGGTTATGGCAAAGCAAGTAACGGCGACCATCAAGCTGCAGTGCCCGGGCGGTTCAGCAACCCCGGCGCCCCCCGTTGGTCCGGCGTTGGGCCAACACGGCGTGAACATCGGCAAGTTCGTCAAGGACTTCAACGACAAGACCGCCGACCGCAAGGGACTGACCCTGCCGGTGCTCATCACGGTCTACAGCGACCGAACCTTTGAATTCGTGGTGAAAAGCCCCCCTGCCTCGGTGCTTATCAAGATCGCCGCCAAGATTCCCCATGAGAAGAAGAAGGGGAAGGAAGTGATTCCCGCCGAGGCCAAGAAGGGTGGCAAATACAAGAACCACAAGCTGACCAAGGATCAGGTCCGCAAGATCGCCACGGACAAGCTGTCCGACCTGAACGCGAGCGATGTGGAGCATGCGATGCGGATCATCGAGGGTACCGCGCGCAGCATGGGGATCACCGTCGAGGCCTGATGAGCATTCGCCGTGGATCGGCGGGAGCGCGGGTAATAGGCAATCAGTCAGATCGGAAAGAAACGGGAAGTAAGTCATGGCGAAGAACACTGAGAATCAAAGCGAGGCTCCGGCGGCTGAAGCCCCGAAAGCCGCGCCGACCGAGGTTGCGGCCGTTGATGCGGGTGGCAAGAAGAAGGGACGCCAGCCTGGCCGTCCCCCGCGCCTTGGCCGCAAGCTGCGCCAAGAGATCGCGTCGATCCGCGAGCGGATTTCCAAGGATGGCGCCCAGCCGCTTCGCAAGGCGATCGCCTCGCTGAAAAGCGTGACCAAATCCATGGTCGGGGCCCGCCGCGGCAAGAACCGCGCCGGTTTCAACCAAACGGTCGAGGTTCACTTGAACCTGGGAATCGACACCACCCAGGCTGACCAGATGATCCGCGGCAGCGTGGGCCTTCCCCACGGGGTCGGCAAGTCGGTTCGCGTCTTGGTCTTCTGCCAAGGCGACAACCTCAACGCGGCCAAGAAGGCCGGGGCCGAGTACACCGGCGGCGACGACCTGATCAAGAAGATTCAAGATGAGGGTTTCACCGACTTCGATGTCGCCCTCGCGACACAAGACATGATGGCCAAGGTGATTCGTCTGGGCAAGGTTCTGGGTCCCCGCGGCCTCATGCCGACTCCCAAGGCCGGCACAGTCATCCCTGCCGGCGCCGATGTGGCGGCGGTGGTGAAGGAGTTCAAGGCGGGCAAGGTGGAGTTCCGTGCCGACAAGGGCGGAAATGTCCACGCGGGAGTGGGCAAGATGGATTTCGACGACGAGAAACTCGCCGAAAACATCACCACCTTTGTTGAGCAGATCCGGAGCGTCAAGCCCGCCGGGGTCAAGGGCAACTACATCCTTTCAATCACGCTGGCCGGGACCATGACCCCGGGCATCGCGGTCACCATGTGAGACGAGCGGAATAACCGCCGATAAGGGTTTCCAACTATGAGCAAGCAAGTCAAGAACATGCAGATCGCGGCGCTCAAGAGCGAGTTTGGCTCAACCCGCGACTTTGTCGTGATGGGCATCAACAAGCTCGACAACGACGCCAATGGCGCTCTTCGCACCAATCTTCGCAAGAAGAAGATCCGCTTGCGCGTGGTCAAGAACAGTCTTGCCCGCAAGGTTCTCGGCGACCTCGGGATGAACGTGAAGGGCGACTCGCCCCTCTTCACGGGCATGACCATTCTCGCCTTTGGTGGATCGAGTGTGTCCGAACTCAGCCGCGAGGTCGAGTCGGAGCTGAAGAATCCCAAAAATGCCGGCACCTACAAGGACAAGCTCGTCCTCAAGGGCGCGCTCGCCGACGGGCAACCCGTCAGCTTCGAGCAGGCGCTCAAGATGCCGACCCGCGCCGAGGCCGTGGCCCGCGTGGTTTCGCTGATCCTGTCGCCCGCCTCCCGGCTGGCTTCTCAGCTCAAGGCGCCTGGCGCGAACCTGGCCTCCCAGATCAAGAGCCTTTCCGAAGGCAAGGAAACACCGGCCGCGGCCGGTTGATGGTTGTCTATTACGCACGGTTTGACCCCTGTTGAAAGAATCCACCCCGGCTCGAGGCGCTTCTCCTGGTGCCGGGATCGGATCGAAAGGAACGGTTACGATGAGCGAACAGCAGACTTTCTCGGCCGAAATCAAGGAACTGGGCGACAAGATCGTGGCCCTGACCGTTGGCAAGGCCGTGGAATTGGGTGATTATCTGGAGAAGGTCCACGGCATCAAGCCCGCCGCCGGTGGGGCCGTGATGATGGCCGCTCCCGCCGCTGGTGGCGCAGCTGGTGGCGCCGGTGGTGGTGATGCCGCTCCCGCCGCCAAGACCGAGTTCACCGTCATCCTCGAAGCCGGCGTTCCCGCCGACAAGAAGATCGGCGTGATCAAGGTTGTCCGCGAAATCACCCAGCTTGGCCTGAAGGAAGCCAAGGACCTGGTTGAGGCCGGCGGCAAGCCCGTGAAGGAAAACACCTCCAAGGAAGATGCCGAAGCCATCAAGAAGAAGCTTGAGGAAGCCGGCGCCAAGGTTTCGGTGAAGTAAGCACCGTCCGCGGCAATCTGGTGATTTTGCAAGGGGTGGCGGAAATAGTCCGCCGCCCCTTGACATGCCTTCAGCAGGGCTTACATTTGGAATTTATGACACCAATCCCATGCTGTTCGGCTCGGTGGCAACCCTTTGCCGGTTGTCCACTCAGCTATTTGCCATCCTTTTTTCTCATGGCAACCCGTCATTCACCGTTAGCACCACACCAAGCGGGTTTCGCCATTCGGTGAGCCTGTCACCATCGCCGCCGGCCCTTGTCCGGGCAAGGCGCGGTGTTTTGGATTTGAAGCCGCATCGGGGAGGATCGCACCATGCCAGTTTCCAGCGAACGCATCATCGACCCCAAGGAAACGCGGAATTACAGCCGCTTCGCCGATGACAAGGAACAGGAAAAACTGACCAAGGTCCCCAACCTGACGGCGGTGCAGAAGAAAAGCTACGAGCGTTTCCTCCAGTACGGCGCCGACCCTTTGCGCCGTGATCCTGAAGGCCTCCAGGCCGTCCTTGAAGAAACATTCCCGATTGAAAGCTTCGACAAGCAGGTTTCCCTGCAATTCCTGCACTATGAACTCGGCAAGCCCCTCTACGGCCCGGACGAATGCCGGCAGTTGCGCCTGACCTACGGTCGGCCCTTCAAGGTCCGCCTCAGGCTCAACAAGCAGGAACCGATGGAGCAGGAAGTCTATCTGGGTGAGATGCCCATCATGATGGGTGGCGGCGAGTTCATCATCAACGGCGCCGAGCGCGTGGTGGTGAGCCAGCTTCACCGTTCGCCAGGCGTCGACTTTGTCAAGACGATGGAAGCGGGCAAGGACTATCATTCCTGCCGCATCATCCCCGACCGCGGTTCGTGGATCGAGTTGAACACCACCAAGAAGGACAGCCTGGTGGTCAGGATCGACCAGTCAGGCAAGTTCCCCGCGTTGACACTGCTCCGCGCGCTCGATCCCCAGTTCTCCACCGCGCGCGACATCATCTCGGCATTCCACGAGGTTGAGCAAGTTCCCTTCACCA
>CAWUNZ010000117.1:0-10229 GCA_963923445.1 uncultured bacterium | reverse complement strand
AAAGACGGCAAGGGCAAGGATGGCAAAGGCAAGGACGGGCAATCTCAGGATGGCATGAACAAGGACTCCCAGGGCGGCGAGGATTCGGCTGATTCCGGCCAGCAACCGTTGCCGCAGGAGAAGGATCAGGCTCGAAAGCGGATTCAGGAGGCCACGGAATTCCAGAAGGAATCCGAAAACAAGATCGCCAAGGACGACAAGAAAGCCGCGTCTGAAAAGCAGGGAGACGCCCTCGACAAGCTCAAGGAGGCCCAGAAGAAGCTTGAGGATTTGCTGAGGCAACTCCGTGAGGAGGAAATCGACCGGGTGCTTGTGCAGTTGCAGGCCCGTTGCGTGGAGATGCTCAGGCTTCAGATGGAAGTGCGCGCCGGCACGGGAGAATTGCAAGCCTCGGTGATGGCAAGGCCCGACAAGCGGCCTGACCGGGCCCAGGAACAGAAGTCGCTCGAATGGCACGACCGCGAGGACCAGATCGTCCGCAAGGCTGCCGATGCCCTGAGGCTGATCGAGTCGGAGGGTTCCGCCGTGGCGTTCGCGGAAGTCTTCCGCCAGGTGCGCGACGACATGATGTCCGTCCGCGACCGACTCAAGCTTGCCGATGTCGGCGAGGAGACCTTGCGGATCGAGGATGACATCATCGCCACGCTCAAGGAGATGATCGAAAGCCTCAAGAAGGCGCAGCAGGACAACAAGAACCGCAAGCCACCCATGCCCGGCCAGCCTGGCCAGCAGAATCCCGGCCAGCAGGACCAGAGGCTGATCGACCAGATCTCGGAGTTGAAGATGATCCGGTCGATGCAGATACAGATCAACAAGCGCACCGAGTCCTATGGCCGGAAATTCGAGGGCGAACAAGCGCCTGATCCGTCCGGTGCCGGTGACGCGCGCGCCAGGGCGCAGGCCGAGCAGGTGCTCAAGGAAATACGCGACCTTGGCCGCAGGCAGGACAAGATCGGGAAGGTGACTCGGGATATCTCCCTTGGCCGCAACAAGGGCCAATGACCCCACGGAGGACTGGATGATGCGTGGACAATCCGGAAAAGCGCTGGGTCTTCTTTTGGGAGCGGCGTTGTGCTCCACGGCCGCCGACACGGGCCGCGACGCCAAGCCCGCGGCACAGGAATTGGGCTTTGGGGTCCTGCGGGCGCCGGACGCCAAGGCGGCTCGTTCCAAGGCCGAGGAACTGGCCCGCGCGGGCGGAGCCGCCCTTGACCCCGCCAGGGTTCAGTCCTTGTGGGGAGACGACCGCCTGCTGGCCGACGAGGTGGCCGACACCATCGCCCTTGGCCATCCCGAGGCAGCGCGGTTGCTGGCGTTGGCCCGGGCTACGGGCCCCGCTCCCATGAGCCAGCCGGCATGGCTGAAGGACGACAAGGTGCCCTTGGCCGTTCGCGCCAATGTCGCGGTGGCGTACGCCCGGGCCCTGTCGAATCGTCGGATTCACGAGGACGCGCTTGAGGCGCTCAAGCCGTTCCGGCCTGAACAGGTCGCCGACCCGGCCACCTACCTGTTCCACCGCGCTGTTTCCGAGCACGCCCTGGTGATGAAGCCCGAGGCCTCCGCCACGCTCGAGCGTCTTCTCGGGGATGTGCCCGAGTTGCCCGAGAGGTACCGCGCGCTTGGTTCGCTCATGGCCTTGGATGTGCAGAACTGGCGCGACAAGGATCTTGGGTGGATCTCGCGCAAGATGGACCAGATCACCCGCAGGCTGGACAATTCGCGCGGTGGCAAGCAGACACAGAAGATTCAAAAAGAGGTGGTCCTGCGCCTGGACGAGATGATCAAGGAGCTGGAGAACCAGCAGAAGAACCAGTCGGGCAGCAACGGCGGGAACTGCCCCAACGGCGGTCAGCAGGAAGGCCAGCCCGGCAACACCATCCAGCCATCCAGCCCCCAGCAGGACAGCGTTGGTGGTCAGGGTGGCGGAAAGGGCGATGTCGACGGCAAGAAGGCGGTGGAAATCGCCGAGGTCTGGGGAAAACTGCCCGACCGGGAAAGGGCCCAGGCCATGCGCGATCTGGCCGCGCGGGCACCCGCGAAGTACCGCGAGACGCTTGAGATCTACTTCAAGAAGCTCAACGAGGCGGGTCCGGCGAAACCCGGGCGCTGACGATGCTGAAAAGGCTTGCGACCCTGGTTTTGCTGGCATGTGTCCTGACGCGGGCGCCGGCGGGTGAATTGCGGCTGGTCGATGGCAGGGTGATGCCCGGCAATCCAGTGAAGCTGGATGCGCAGGGCGTCGAATGGAAGGAAGGCCCGGGGCCCGCCGTCAAGGTCGCAATGGACCAGATCACCCGCATCGATGTCACTGCCGCCCCGGCGCGCAACCCTTCGGAATCGTGGAACGACATCGAGTTGACCGACGGCACCGTTCTCCGCGCCGTGAAGGTGGCATTCGCCAAGGACCAGGTGAAGGTGGAATTGGCGGGGGGAGGCGAGGCCGCGTTTTCACTTAAATCGGTTTCGAACATCCTGTTTGGGGCCCAGCGCGACGACTGGCGCAAGGACTGGACGACTCGCCTGGCCCAACGAAAACGCAAGGACATCCTGGCGATCGTGAGGCAGGATGCCGTGAATGCCTTGGAAGGAGCCTTGGGCGAACCCGACGCCGAAGGCAAGGCCATGCCCTTCACCCCCTCGGGTGCCGACAAAACGGTTCCGGTTCCGTTGGGGAACATCCACGGGCTTGTTTTCGAGCGCCTTCCGGACGCCAACCTGGCGCCGGTGGTGGCGCGCGTGACCGATGCGGGCGGCAGCCTTTGGCTTGCCGCCGATGTCGCTTTCGACGGAACCCGTTGGTCGCTCAAGACCTCCGGCGGAGTCGCGCGTGATTTCGCCCCCGACAAGCCTCCCGTGCGGATCGACATGAGTCGTGGCAAGGTGGTGTATCTTTCGGACCTGAAATGGATGCGAGTGACCGACCCGCTGGCGACCGACCCTTTCCGCTTTCGCGCCGGCCCGACATTGGACAAAAACCTCGACCTGGGCCCCATACGCATGGGTGGAGCCCTCTTCTCCAAGGGTTTGGGCCTGTCGGCGACATCCGAGGTGGAATACGACCTCGGTGGTGAATACCGCGAGCTGAGGCTGGTCGCCGGCTTCGACGACGCCGTCGGCGGTGGCGGACCCGTGGTCCTGCGCGTGGAGGGTGACGGCAAGGAACTTCTCCGCCAGACCGTGGCCCGGCAAGGTCGCAAGGTCTCCATGCCCGTGGTGGTGCCCGTGAAGGATGTCCGGCGGTTGGCGATCATGGTTGAGCCCGCGAGCGCCTCCGACATCGCTTACGGCCACCATCTCCACCTGGGCGATGCCCGCCTGACCCGCTGATTCCTGAGGAGATGATCCCATGCTGGCGGGAAAGCGGACCGCTCTTGTCCTGATGGCCGCCGCCATCCTTGTCCCTTCCACCCAAGCCGCGGACCCTGCCGTTGCCGCCGAGGACCGTCAAAGGGTTGAAGCGGTCGCGCGAATCAGCCCGTCCGTCGTGGCGGTGGTGACAGGTGGCGGTTCGGGCGTGGTCATCAGCGAGGACGGCTACGCCCTCACCAATTACCATGTGGTGGGAGGCCAGGGACCGGCCCTGCGCTGCGGCCTGCCCGATGGCCGCCTCTACGACGCCGTGGTGGTGGGTCTCGACCGCATCGGCGATGTCGCCCTCATCAAGCTTCTGCCCCGGGAACCCGGTGGCAAGTTCCCCTTCGCCACCATGGGCGACAGCGACACCGTCAAGGTGGGCGACTGGTCGCTGGCCCTGGGCAATCCTTTCCTGCTTGCCACCGACTTCACGCCGACGGTCACCTTCGGCATGGTGAGTGGTGTCAGACGCTACCAATATCCCGAAAGGGGCATGTTCGAGTACACCGACTGCATCCAGTCGGACACCAGCATCAACCCGGGCAATTCCGGCGGCCCCCTGTTCAACATCAAGGGTGAGCTGATCGGCATCAACGGCCGGGGTTCGTTCGACAAGCGCGGGCGGGTGAACTCCGGGGTCGGCTATGCCATCTCCATCAACCAGATCAAGAATTTCATGGGGCACCTCAAGGCCGGCCTGCAGGTGGACCATGCCTCGCTGGGTGCCGTCGTGGCCTCCAGTTCCGAGGAGGAGGGATCCCGTCCACGGGTGCTGGTCTCCGGGCTGATCCCTTCCGACGCCGAGCGGCGCGGCCTGCAACTGGGCGATGAACTGGTCCGGTTCGCGGGCAGGCCTGTCAACACCGTCAACCAGTTCAAGAATGTGCTTGGCCTTTACCCCAAGGGTTGGCGTGTTCCCCTCACGGTGCGACGGGAACGGGAGGGTGGAGGCGCGGAAAACCGGCAAATGCTCGTGCGCCTGATGGGCTATGAAAGGCAGGAACCGCAGGCGCCCAAGCCTCAGCCCAACCGGCCGAAGCCTCCCGGCACCCCGCCATCGGATGAGCCCAAGGCACCCGCCGACAGCCCGGCCCTCAAGTTGTTCGAGGCCAAGCCTGGATACGCCAACTGGCATTTCAACAAGGCCGCCCGCGACCGACTGGTTTCCGGCTTCAAGGCCCGGTCGGACCTTTCCGCCAGCACGGGCGACTGGGTGATGAGGGCCAACGCCCGGCTTGGGGAGAAAGGCCGGGAAGGCACGGCCGTGATCCGCTGGGCCGCCGCTGCCGGCGGAAGCCCGGACCGGTTGATGGCGCTGATCGACGGCGTTGATTTCACCCTTGAACCGCTGAAGACCGACCTCACCGCCGCGGCGCTGCGCGAACCGCCTGGAAGCGGCGGCATGCTGGTGGCCCTGTACCATGTCAGGCAACTGTTCCAAAAGGGCCTGGCGGGATTCGTGGGCGAGTCGAGCCACGGTGGCGTGGAGCCGTACTACCCGCCGCAGGAAAGGGAACCGGAGGATTGGTCCAAGGTCCGGGTTGACGCCGAGGTGCTGCGCGCCTCGCTCGGCGGAGTGGAGTCGAGGTTTTTCTTCAGGGACGGGCCCGAGGGCCCGAGGCTCGCCTGCCTGGAGGCGACGCTGGATAAGGACGAGGATCCTTGCGAGATACATTTTGACGATTACCGCGATGTGAAAGGCAAGCTGTTGCCCTTCAAGATCGCCGTCTCCCATGGCGGACGCCCGTACTGTCGGCTGGAGGTTCAATCGTGGGATCCCAAGTGAGCATCCTGGCCTTGGCGATGCTGGCCTTGGCTCCGGCGGAGGAGAGCCTCGGCGAGGTCGCCGCCCGGGTGAACACCAGGTTGGTGAAGATCTACGGGTCGGGCGGGGTCAAGGGGCTGCCCGGCTACGGGACAGGCATCATCGTCTCGCCCGACGGCCATATCCTCACCGCCGCCAACCACCTTCCCGACAGCTCCGACCTTAGGGTGCACATGGCCGATGGCACCCGTCTGGCGGCCAAGGTGATCGCCTCGGAACCGGAGCTTGATGCCGCCCTGCTCAAGATCGACGACAAGCATGCCGCGGGTGACCTGCCATTTTTTGACATCTCCAAGGCCTCAAAAAGTCCGGCCCTCGCGCCAGGCACGGGAGTGCTGGCCTTCAGCAACCAGTTCCAGATCGCCACCCGCGACGAGCCGATGACGGCGCAGCGCGGTGTGGTGGCGGCGCTCGCGCCCCTGTACGGCCGAATCGGCGTCTTCGAGGCCCCCTACACCGGTCCCGTCTATGTGATCGACGCCATCACCAATAATCCCGGCGCCGCTGGTGGCGCCCTCACCACCCGCAAGGGGGAACTGGTCGGCATCATCGGGCGCGAGTTGCGCAACGACCAGACCCAGACCTGGATCAACTACGCCGTTCCCCTCAATGCCGCCGTTCCCTCCCGCGGGGCGCAGGGCCGTGTCCTGACCTTGGCCGAACTGGTGGACAAAAAGGAGAAATATCGCCCTTCCGGACGCCCCGACCGTGCCGAGCGCACCGGCGACTGGAATGTGCGGACGGGTTGGGTCCTGGTGCCTCAGGTCATCGACCGGACGCCGCCCTTCATCGAGGAGGTCGAGCCGAATTCCCCCGCCGCCCGTGCGGGGGCCAAGCCCGACGACCTGATCGTTTACCTGGATGGCGCCCCGGTTCCAACCATTTCGACTCTCCGCGACATCCTCGACAAGTACAGGCCGGGGGACAAGGTGCAGGTGGAAGTGCGCCGACAGGATCGCCTCCACACCCTCGTGGTGGAATTGGAACCTCCGCCCAAGCCCGTGACACCCCGTTGACGGAAGGCAGACATGCTCTCGATCATCGTGCTCACGCTGGCCCAGGCCGGCGACCTTGAGGACCGACGCGACGCCGCCGTGCGCGCCGCCACGGCCCGCGTGGCGTCTTCGGTTGTCACCATCGAGACTTCCGGGGGCACCGAAACGGTGGGGGCACCGCCGGTTCCAGGCCGGCCTGGTGGCCCATCCGTGCGCCGGGGCCTTGGTCCCACCACCGGAGTGGTCGTTGGTGCCGACGGGTGGATCGTCTCCAGCGCCTTCAATTTCGCCAACAAGCCCACCAGCATTTTGGTTGCCGCTGGTGGAGCGCGGCATGTGGCACGCCTGGTTGCCACCGACCGGACCCGCATGATCTCCCTGCTGAAGATCGAAGCCACCGGCTTGGCGGTGCCCGCCAGCCTTCCCCGCGCCGAGGTGCGCGTGGGGCAATCAGCTCTGGCCGTGGGCCGCACGCTGGCCCCGGGCCTGGAGGCGTTCCCCTCGGTCAGCTTGGGAATCGTCAGCGCGCTCGACCGTGTCTGGGGCAAGGCCCTCCAGACTGACGCGAAGGTCTCCCCCGTCAACTACGGTGGGCCATTGGTGGACCTGGACGGTCGAGTGATGGGGATTTTGGTGCCGGCGTCGCCGCAAGGCGAGGGCGACACCGCCGGTTTCGAGTGGTACGACTCGGGTATCGGTTTCGCCATCTATTTCGACGATGTGCTCGCCGCGGTGGGCAGGCTCAAGGCTGGCCGCGACCTCGAAAAGGGAATGCTTGGAATCACCATGGCACCCGGCGACCAGCATGCCGTTGAGCCGAAGATCGCCGGTGTTGCGCCCGGTGGCGCGGCGGAGAAAGGCGGATTGAAGGCCGGTGATGTGATCACCTCGATCGGTGGCAAGGCGGTGGCCAACCCCGCCCAGATGTTGCATGCCTTGGGCCGGCTTTACCAGGGCGACAAGGTGGCCGTGACCGTTCGCCGGGGCATGGAGGTTGTTCGTGTCGAGGCCTTGGAATTGGGCGGCCCGATGGCAGCGATGGCGGCCCCATGGTTGGGCATTCTCCCCACGCGGGATGACATCGAACCCGGGGTTTTGGTTCGCGCGGTGAGCGCGGGCGGACCCGCCGACAAGGCGGGAATCAAGCCGGGGGACCGCATCGTGGCAATCGCCCGCGGCGGACCCGCGCCCCTGCCGGTTCAGAACCGCGATAGTTTTTCCGCTTTTATCGACGGCCAGATGGCCGGGACGGAGGTCTCGCTGATGGTTCGCCGGGCCGGCGATGCGAAGGAAGCCAAGCCGCAGGCCGTGAAGTTGACCTTGGGAGTGCTGCCACCCGATCTGGTGGCCAAGGTCGAGGGCGTTCCCTCGGTGAAGGGGGCCAAACCCCCCGAGAAGCCTGCGGAGGGGGCCAACAAGGTCGAGACAGGCTTGGTGAAAAAGACCACGAGTTCCGGCGAGGGAAAATACCTGATGCTGGTGCCGGAAACCTACCGGCCCGATGTCGCCAACGCCTTGGTTGTGTGGTTGCATCCACCCAACAAGGGCAAGGAAAAGGATCTCGAGGCCCTGCTCCTTTTCTGGGAGGATTATTGCGCCAAGCGGAACATCGTGATGATCGCCCCGCAGGGTGATGGCGACGCCGGGTGGACCCCCGGCGATGCCGAATGGATCGCTCAGGCCATCGCGGAAACCCGTGACAGTCTCGCCATCGACAAGAGACGAATCGTGGTTCATGGCATGGGCGCGGGGGGCCTGATGGCCTATTTCCTGGGTTTCAACAAAAGGGAACTGGTTCGCGGCGTCGCGAGCGTGGGATCGCCGATGGGTTCAGCCCCCAAGGAGCGGGTTCCCGGCCAACCCCTGGCTTTTTTCCTGACGGTTGGGGATCGAGACCCGGCCCGGGAAGCGGTTGAACAGACGCGGCAAAAGCTTGCCGACAAACGATTTGCAGCGATTCTGCGCCTGATGGGCGAGGCGGGGAGCGTCTATCTCGACAGCGCCAGCCTCGACGCCCTTGTGGATTGGGTCGATACCCTCGACCGCCTCTGACCTCGTTGTTTTCAGCGATTATTCCGAAAAAACCGGACTCCCTGCTCAAGTCGTCCATCCGGAACAACCGATACCACCTGCATAGATGGTCCGGGACCATCGCACCCTGCCGCATCCAGCGGCGGGATGCCGGTCCGAGCGAGGGTGCAGGCATGAAGTGGTATCAGAGCCTGGGTTTGGGTCTGGCGGCGGTGATCCTCCCGGTTTTTTCCGGTTGCGCCCCGCTTTCCATGGGCATCTTCACTCCCATCCCGGTACCTCCCTGGGTGACCGAGCGTATGGAGGACAAGTACGCCTTCAAGAATGACAACCGCACCCCGGTGCTGCCTCCGATCCGCGAAGGCTTCCCGCTCCCCACCTGCGATGATCCGCCGGATGACGCCCAGGTCATCCGCGCCCTGCCCCGGGTGACCCGTGGCGTGCCATTCTTTTACGAGGAATTCCGCGACGACATGACCGTGGTTGTGGAAAAGCTGGTGGACAAGATCGACCCGCCCCGCTTCTTCCCGCTGATCGGGCCGGCCCAGCTTCACCACTGCCACTTCAAGTGCACGGTCTACTACAAGGAAACGATCGAGTCGGGCTACCCGTTCCCGGTGAAGGTGACGCGTCCCCGGGTGGATGTGGTGTACATCGACAAGGATCACCTGCACCTCTATGTGGGCAACGATCCCGAACAGCAGAAGTCGGTGACCAAGGACCTGATCAACTACTAAGGGCACACGGGGCGCGTCCCGCTGGCAGCCAGGGACGGCGGCCGGGGACGCGCCCCTCGTGTTTTCGGAGATCCGTCATGGCTCGCATGTGGCGCTATGCCGCCGGCCTCCTGGTTGCCGGCTCTCCCTTGGTTCCCGGATTGGTCGGGGCCGCCGGAACCTCATCCACAACGGCCGCCACAGTCGATCCCATGGATTCCTTCCAGGAGATGCGGCTGGAATGCCTGGTTCTGGCTGATCCGGCGATCGGCGAAACCCGTCTCTCCTTTCGCAGGACTGGCGACATGCTCGAGGTCCGGGGCACCTGCGAGAGCGTGTCCGCCCGCCGCGTGGCGATCGACCTCATCTCGCGTGAGCACAAGGGGTCGGTCCGCGACCTGACCACGATCGCCGTCATTCCGTCCCAGCCCAAGAAACCGATGCAGTCGGCCGCGCTCCAGAAGATGGCGGCCCGGCGGATCAAGGAACTGGTCCCCTCGCAGGCCGGCGCCATCCAGGTCGAATCACCCGAAGCGGGATTGCTGGTGGTCTCGGGCCTCAGCCTCTCCATGGAAGACAAGGTCGAGGTGAGCCGGAACCTGAAAAAGCTTGCCGGCGTCGTGGCTGTGCGCAACGACCTCCGCGTCTCGCCGATGATCCGCGAAGGAAAGATGGTCACCTTGGTCACATCCGACGGCCGAAGGGTTCTCGACGGCGCGACCGGGTCCGTCCGACCATCAGCCCAATCCCGCGTCGCCGAAACCGCCGTGGCCACCAAGCCGCCCGCGAATCCGGCCCTGCAGCGCGTGGCCGCGAACGGCGAGGAAGTCCTTGTCGAGAAGAGAACAACTGCCACCAAGCCCCGGGACGCCCAACCTCCCGAGGAGGTGGCGCGCGCCGCCGTGACCGAGGCCCTGCGCGGCCGGCTTCAGCCCGATCAGTCGCGCCTGTGGCAACCACCGCCAACAGTGACCGTTGGTGGCAAGCCCGTGGTCCTTCCGAACTCGGGCTTGGACTCGCGGTCCGCAACCTACGCCACCGCGCACGCGCCGACATACGGCGACGCGAAGGCCATCGCCTGGAGAAACAAGAACATCGGCCTGCCAGCCGATCCGGTTTTTGTCGAGGCCAGGCGGTTGCCCGTGGACAAAGCCACCGTTGCGGTCCCGACGGCTTTAGCCAAACCGGCTGGTCCTTCAGCGCCAAAGGCATCGGAGGCACGAAGGCCGGCTTCCGTTCCGGAGTTGATGCCCCCGCCCTCGCTTCCGGCATCCGTCCCGGTGATTTCAGCTCCTGTGGCCGCTCCGG
>CAWUNZ010000116.1:0-10242 GCA_963923445.1 uncultured bacterium | reverse complement strand
GCTCAGAGGCCCATGATCCTTGGGAAGGCAACCCCGGGTTCGGTGGTAACGGTTTCGGAAAATGGAGTCACTTTGGGCACGGGGCAGGCCAATCTGGGTGGATTGTTCAGCGTTCCGGTTAACCAGTCCTTGTCCGATGGTGTTCATGGCTTTGTCATCACGGCACAAAAAGCAGGGATGGATTCCGGAACCTCCAAGGCATCGGTAACCGTCGACACGAAGGCGCCTCAAATCACACTCGCCGCGCCGGCGTCTGTCACCAATGGAAAGGCGCCGATCATCACGGCGACCTCCTCGGAGGGCGGAACTGTTGCGATTGATGTGGATATCAACCTCGACGGAAATTTCACAGGATCCGAATTGTCTTTTGCCTTGGCCCGATCCGGCCAGCCAACCACACTCCCTGGGATGCCCGCATGGGGCGACTTCAAGATCAGGGCCCGTCAGTCTGATATTGCCGGAAATGCCGGGTCAGCCGAAACATCCACCATGATCGACCAAAACGCGGGATTTGTCGGCGACAGCCAGCTTAGGACCATGGTCCAACCGGTTTTGCGGGATCTGGGCATCGGCCAACGATGGGACGGGAAAGCTGTCAACATTCCCGCGAACTACTCCCCTGCTAATCCCAAACTGACCGAGCGTGTCAATATTTCGACAAGGTGCGTATCCCCAAGGCAATTTGAAGCTTTCAAGGCTGGCCTTTCCCGGTTGGGTATGAACATCGTCGCGACTGAAAACCGCGATCTTCTGGCGGACGGAAGTATCCCGCTTTACAAGGTTCTCGCACTTCCAAGTGTTGAAGGCTTTTCCTCGGCAAGCTATGCTCCGAAGGCCTTGACAAGGGCAGGTAGCGTTCAAAATCAGGGTGTTCCCGTCATGGGAATTCCTTCTTTTATTCAGCGAACGGGATCCAACGGGCAAGGTGTTACAATCGGAGTGATCTCGGACTCGGCGAACGCGGTGACTCCTGGAATTGCTGGTTCGATCAGTACGGGCGATCTGCCTGTCAACACCACGGTCTTATTTGATAATCCAACTGGGTCTGACGAAGGCAGGGCCATGATGGAGGTGGCCTACGATGCCGCGCCCGGTAGTTCCATGGCTTTCAGTGCCGGCGGTCCATCACCCGTTACTTTCGCCAATTCTATCACAAATCTCGCTAATTTTGGGTGCAAAGTCATCACCGACGATCTCGTGTTTTTGAACATGCCATTGTTTAATGACGGCAGAGTCAGTCAGGCTGCACAAACAGCCGTCAACAATGGCGTGGTTTACACAAGCGCTTTCGGAAACCAAGGAGACTGGGGATGGCAAGCCGCTTGGTCCCCCGTTCAGGGGTCAATTGGTTCAGGCAATTCAGCGGTTAGTGGCACATTCATGAACTTGGGTGGTGGAGACTTCCTTCAGAACCTGACACTTTCTACTGGTTCGATCTTGAATCTTGCCTTCACCTGGAATTCCGCTTACTTGGAAGGCGGTTCTTCGCTGGCCAATTACCAGGTGAACAACAATCTTGATGTCTTCCTTGTGGACCTCGGATCCGGGAATATCGTCGCCAGTTCCACGAGCATCAACCCAAACACGGACATGGCCTGGGAATTACTGGGGTATCAGAACACTTCAGCAAGCACTTCATACGCGCTCGCATTCCAACTGGTTTCAGGTAACGCCCCAACCCGGTTGGCATGGATTAATTATGGTGACTCCAATGTCCAAGCCCAAGGCCAGGGAGCCACAACCAGCCAAGGAACCGCCACTGTTCCCGGAGTGATCGCTGTGGCGGCCGCGAACGCCAGCACACCCCAAACGCCGGAAAGTTTCACTTCACTGGGGGGGCAACTTCCCTTCTACTACGACACCTTTACGGGGGCACCCTTGGCCACCCCTCAGATTCGGCAAAAACCCGACATCACCGCGCCGGATGGAATCAGTACGACACTGTCTCCAAATAGTGGGTTGAATCCGTTCTTTGGAACTTCATGTGCGGCCCCGCAAGTTGCAGCGGCATCGGCTCTGCTCCTTTCTTCAAAGCCTTCCGCGACCAACAGCCAGGTTTTCTTTCAGCTAGTCAGCAATGCGGCCAAGATTTATCCAGCCGGTTCCCAAAACCTTGTCGGGGCTGGCATGACGACCGTGGTTCCGTTCAATGTGGCCACCCCGCCCGATCCGAGCGGTGACCCGCTTTTCCCAGCCATGCTTGGAACTGTTGGCCAAACGGTGGTCACGCTTCAAAACCACTCCATAACAAACCAAGGCTCAATCGCTGACATCGACTGGTTCGCCCTGCGCCCTGCTTCCAACGGCCAACTGAATGTATCGATGTTCAATGGTCCCGGCGGATCTCTTGAACTGAGGCTTTACACCCTGGGCACCAACTTGAACATGGTGGAAAGGGCACGAAGCATTACTCCTGGCTTGACTAATCGAAACCTGTCAATCAGCGTCACTGCCAACCAGTTCGTTTATGTGATGGTTAAGGGACGGGCGCAGGGAAATGGTTTAACAGACCAAGCCTTTTACAATTTGTCGGTGAATATGTCCTGATTCCAAATCAATTTAAAAAGCGTTGTGGGCGATCGGAGTGTCCGATCGCCCACAATGATTTCAAGGCATCTAGCCGTCGATCCATTTCAGAAGAGGAAGTGGAATTCAATGCTCGGGCCTTGGAAGAAGCTGGATCCTGTGTTGTTGCTCACCGTGGGATTCATGATGTTGTAGTCAACAAGGTCAGCACTCTGAGCCACTCCCACCAGCCATAGCAGGTTGTATCCGCCACGGACCTTGAACCTTTCCAGAAGATTCCATTCGAGGTTGAAGCCCAATTGGAACAACTGGGAATACCCGGTGTTCGTCCGGTTGCGGGTGAAAATGTTGAAACCGTCGCCGCGATTGAAAGCCATGTCTCGTTCCATGAAATTCGCCATGAAAGCCGTCTTGGCCTCGCTGGTGAACGAGAAGCCATACAGGATTCTTGTGGAATACTCGACACCGATCTGAGGACCAACCATCCTGTTGTAAGTGTTGGTCAGATAGTTCGTTTGTTGAGTCGGATCGGTACCAGCACCAGGGCCTGAGGTGAATATGTTGGTGCCTTCCTGAAAATCAAAGTAACGCACACCAAGTATCAACTCGAATTCCCGGTGGGCCATGCCGGTGAGCCTATAGTTACCTTCCAAGTTACCCATGGCGACCGACTGACTGATGGATTCATAGGCCATGGCTGAACCGAAACCGGGATTGAGCCCGAGTGGGACCCCGCCGGTGTAGGGGGCATTGAGAGTACCAGGCGCATTGATCCCACCCCTTGAAGTGGCCTCGGGAAGATAAAAACCGGTGACCTCGAATTGTTGGTTATCGACAAGGCACCCCAGTGTTCCGATCACACCCCAGTTCATGCGGGGGCTGATACCGTCATAGGTGTAGTTTGGAACCCCGGCTGCATTGTTGGAAACCGGGATGGGCGCAACCGAACCTAACTGCAATCCATAGCCGCCTACATGGAGGTATAGATGCTTTTCGGGCAAAAACGGATTCTCAACAAAGGCGCCAGGACTGTTCGAAGGCAATGTGACTGCCTCCAAGGGCACCGAAGGGGTCGCGTAAGGGCTGATCGGCCCTGGGACCAACCCGCCTCCCATGGGGCCCGTGGGCAATGGGTAAGTCGGACCGGGAGGTGGCCCAAAAGGAGCCGAAGGAGCGGGTTCCGGCAACAGGCCTGGATCGGACGGCCCAGATGGAGACTGGGCCCCGGCCTGACCAACGATCGCCAGTAAACCGCCAGCGGTCATTAAAGCCAGCATTCGCCACTGTCTCATGACAAATCCCTCGCGCCCGATAAAAAGCCTACGGCGATGTCAACCGCCAAATCTCTCCTTGTCCTCATCGACCTCCCCATCCGAATGCTTCAGAAAATCGTCACGCCAGGCTCTAATCGCAAGGTTCGCAAAACCCGCAAACAAGACCGGCCGACCAAATGGGCTGCTTCACAAGCCCACCTTGACTGGTTTTTTCCTGTGATTATGCTGGTGTTTTGCTTTGCAGTATTGTTTCGGGACAGATTCCCATGAACACGACAATGGCGAAGGCCGAAACCGTTAAACGCAGCTGGTGGGTTATTGATGCCGCCAATCAGCGTGTTGGTCGTATTGCTGTGGTAATTGCCAATATTTTGCGCGGAAAACATAAACCTGAATACACACCCCACTGCGACACTGGTGATTTTGTCGTGGTTATCAATGTCGATAAAATCACCTTCACCGGCACCAAGATGGATAACAAAGAGTATCAGAACTACTCTCATTATGCCGGTGGCCTCCGTCGCGTTACCGCCCGGGAACTTCTCGGTCGTCAGCCTGAGCGTATTTTGCGTGAAGCGGTCCGCCGGATGGTTCCCCGGAATCCACTTGGCCGACGCCAAATGACCAAACTCAACATTTACGCCGGGGACAAGCACCCCCATCAGGCTCAGCAGCCTCAAACATTCATCGTCAAGGCCTGATTTTCAGGAGATCATCACCGTGGCCGAACCTCGCAACAAAAAAGCCTATTACCTCGGAACCGGTCGCCGTAAGACTTCTGTCGCCCGGGTTCGCCTTTTTGAAGGCGCCGGCGAGGTGGTCATCAATGGCCGCAAACTCGAGGATTTCTTCACCGAAGCCAAAGATCGAATGGCCGTCATGGGCCCCTTGGAAGTCACCTCGATGCTGGGTCGAGTCCACGCCCAAGTCTTGGTGCATGGTGGTGGTATCACCGGTCAGGCCGGGGCAATCTGTCAAGGAATGGCCCGCGCACTCAAGCGTATGTACAATCTTTCCCCCGAGGCTCAAAAGCCTGTTGAGGCCCCTGCCGCGGCGGAAGGTGAAGCCGTCCAACCCGTTATCACCATGGGTGACCGTTTGCGTGACTCAGGTTTCCTTACCCGCGACGGCCGCATGAAGGAACGCAAGAAGTACGGCCACAAGGGTGCCCGAAAGAGCTTCCAGTTCTCGAAGCGTTAAGCCAAATCGAATTATCGCACGACAAGGGTGGCTCCCAATCGGTTGCCGCCCTTTTTTATTTGTCCAACCAGTCCAGCTTGACCAGTTCATTAATCCGCTTTTCGATCGGCTTGTTCATACTGCGCCATTCCAGCCATTGATCAAGCCACTGCGCCATGCTGCCCCATCGATTGGTTCTTGCCAGATCAACAGTCAAGGCATCCGCCCCAGGAATGCCAGGCAATCCTGAAAGCAATCTGGCCAGATCGCTTGTCGGATGATCCACTCGACAATTGTTGAAATCTGTCAGCCCCATGGCGTTGCGCGGCCCCACGATAAAGTTCGACGGCCTTGCATCACCATGCACAACGATCAGTGGTCCCGATCCAGGCAGAATCCCCGCCAAGCGGGTGAATTCATTCACTCTGTTTTCAAGGCATGCCGCCAATTTGGTGACAACTTCCGGCGGTTCTCGTTCCAACTGAAAACGCCCCAGCCAGCCCGGCAACGACGCCGCCAATTCCCGCCGACGAATAACACATGGCAATAATCCGGTTGTTACCCCTAATGCGCTTCTTGATCTCTCATGGATCATCTCAAGAAGGGCAGTGGCGTTTTCAAAAAAATTGCTGACATTTTGTTCCCAAGGATTCCAAGGTTCACCGGGCAGCCAATCCAACAGCGTCCAGTGATAACCTTCATATTCCCAAGCTGGACGCGGATGCGCTTTCCTTGGAATACCAAGGATATTCTGACAAACATGAAGCAAATCCCAGGATAAATTCAGGCATTCATTTCGGACTTTTTGAAAAGAAGTTGCCCTAAGGACCCTGTCAGTCCCCCAACGCCAGAGAAAACTGCCACCAAGGGAATCATCCGAAGCAATAGGCTGCAAAACGGGGATTTCGGGAAGCTGGAACTTCGAGGCCAGCAATTTTCCAGCGATGAAATTGAGTGAATTATCGGCCAGCGACAATTGCGGTCTCTGGAATTATGGCTTGGGCATGCGCCTTGCTTGCTTGTCGGACTTGGGTCCATTGGCCGAGCGTTCCCGGCCCGAAACCCAAAACCAAGGTCAGCGCGGCGCAGGCCACTCCGGAAGCGAGCGAGAAAACATGACCGGTTCGGCCTTGTGGGCCCACCGGAGTGCGCAGATACATGCGCTGCACCAGGCCAAGATAATACCAAGCAGCGATGGCGGCGTTGATGATGATCAGAAGGCCGAGAACCGCGATGAGGGATGAATTGGGTGAAGCGGGAGAACCGATAGTGGCCAGAATAACCTGAGCCTTGGCGACGAATCCGACGGTGGCAGGCAAGCCCAACAACCCAAGAATACAGACCGCCAAGCTTGCGGCCGCCCAAGGGCAGCGTCGACTCAGGCCGGCCAAATCGTCGGCGTGGTCCACAGGCAGTTCCGGATCATCCAGATAGGCCAATATGGCAAAACACCCAATGCTCATGATCCCATAAGCAGTCAAATAAAACACCATCGGCCCCACCCCTCCCACCCCGTTGTTGGTAGCGGGACCGGCGGCCAATGACGCGAGCATGTATCCACCCTGGGCAACTCCGGAATAAGCCAGTAACCGACGAAGGCTTCCCTGCCATAGTGCCAGGCAATTTCCCAAGGTCATGGTCACCACAGCGAGAATCCAAAGCAGGGTCCCATCCATGCCGGCAAATGGCTCGCCATGAACACTGGCAAGCCCCAGGATTCGAACCAAGGCCACCAAGCCCGCGGCTTTGGGAAACCAGGACAAGAAGCCGGCCATGCCCGCACTGGTGCCTTGATAAACATCAGGGGCATAAAAATGAAACGGGACTGCCGTAACCTTCATGCCCAAGCCTGCAACCACGAATACCAAGGCAACAGCCAAGGTACTGGGCATTCCAAATCGCTGCGCGGAAGGATCGGAAAGAGTTTCGAGGATGCCTTTGGAAAGCCCCTCCGATGTGGTGGCGAGAATCCTGGTCTGACCGGTCAGCCCGTAGAGATAGCTGACTCCGAACAGAAAGAGGGCCGAGGAGAAAACACTTAAAAGGAAGTATTTCACCGCCGCTTCCTGACCACGGCGATCGGCCTTGGCCAGATACAGCATTACATATGAGGGGATGGACACAGCCTCCAGCCCCAGGAACAGAACAATCAGGTCCCCGGAAATCGCGACAAGAGAAACACCGGCGGTTGCCGCCAGGACGCACCCAACCATGTCCGCAGCCCGGGCGTCATCCACCTCGGAAACCAATACAGGCAAAGCCAGAAGCCCCAGAACAGGGGCCACCAACCGGATGGCGGTGGAGACATCATCGAAGCAGAAAAAGCCGTGCTGAACAGGGAACCCGGAGACAGCCTGAAGCATGGCGTACCCGGCGTTCGCAGCCAACGCCAAGAGACCATAGAGGGTCCACACAGTCCTGCCGCGGACAAAGGTTCCCGCCAAGAATACCAGGCAGGCGAGCGCCAGCAGCCCGAACTCGGGAGCCGCTCGGAATGTCATCGAAAGGATGGCGTCCACATCGAACAATTTGCTTGCGGACATGGCTTACTCCGGACGGGGGCGCGCCAAGCCTGCCGAGACGACCAAGCGGGGTTCAACCACACCGGTCGCGGATTGCAAGCGCCGCTCGAGCATTTTGATTTCGGGACGACTGGTCTGAAGCACAAGGGAAGGAGCGATACCAAGCCAGAGCACAAGCGCAGCCATGGATCCCAAGACCACCAATTGCCTCGTGGTCGGTCCATCGATGGCGGCACCCTCAGGGGATTCACCTGAGAACGATTGTTGAATCAGGGTCATGGTGTACCAGGCACCAAGGAACAGGCCCGACATGACTCCAGCAATCGCGATCGGGCCCAACCACGAAGAAACACCACTTCTGAAAAAGCCCAGAAGGCAAAGAAATTCACCCACAAACTGGCTCAATCCGGGAACACCGACCGAGGCGAGGGAGAAAAATACAAACAGCCCAGCAATCCAAGGGTATCGGCCAAGGAGTCCCTTGAGGCGTGACCTTTCAAGGGTGCCCTCCGAGGATTCGATATAGCCGGCGGCGAGCAGAAGTCCGGTGGTAACCACGCCGTGGGCAACCATATGGAATAGGGCACCCTGCTCCCCCGCCGGGTCCAACGATACGATTCCAAGTACCACATATCCCAAATGTGAAAGGCTCGAGTAGGCCAGAAGTGTTTTGATGTCTCTTGCCCCGAAAGCACAAAGGGCCCCGACAACAATGCTCAAAACCGCCATGGTTCCAAGCACCGGTGCGCCCACAGATTCCATCTCGGCGGGAAGAACAAAAACACCCAACCGCAGCATGCCGTAAAGCCCCAACTTGGCCATCACGGCGGATAGGAAAGCCGTGACGGGAGTGGGTGCTTGACGGTAGGTGATTGCCTGCCAGGTGTGAAGCGGAACCAACGGAGTTTTAACAACAAAACCAGCCATCAGAAGCAGAAAGACAACAGATGAGTTCAACAAACCATCTGCTTTAAAACTTGATTGCTTAAGAGCCGTCCAGGAAAAATCCCCCGCCACGGAACCGATGGCAAGAAGACCCAGCAAGGTGCAAAGGCCACCCGCCAAAGTGTGAAGGAACATCCGCTGCGCTGCCACTTGGCGATCGGGGCCTCCCCAAAGGCCAACCAACAGGAAAACAGGAACCAGTGTCAGTTCAAAAAACACATAAAAAACAAGCATGTCCATGGACAAGAACGCCAAGAGGGTGAATCCGATGGCGGCCAGAAGGCAAGCCATCGCAACACCGGCATTCTCACCTGCCCAATCGGCGCTGGAAGCAACGACGGCGGTTCCGACCGCCAAGGTCAGGAAAACAAGCCAGATATTCAGTCCGTCGGCTGCAATGTGGAACGAAATCGTGGGTCCCTTTTCAGCCAAACGACCAAGCTTCAGATCAATCGCCGTGATTCGCGGTTCCGATGCATCGGACGCACCAGAATCGTCGTGAACTGTCCGGGAATGCTCCCAGGCCACCAAGGTTCCCAAGGCCAATGCCAATAACATCACGGTTTCGGCCAGGTAGATGGCAACCGCTCGCTGCCGATAAACACACAGGCAGAGTACCGCCCCCATGAAGGGTAATAATGACAGAAGGGTCAACATGGTCGCGGAGTTCAACATGACTGCTCCAAGGCCCTACCGCGCCACAGTGAACATAGCCAGAATCACGATCAGGCCCAAAGCCATGGCCAACGCGTAAAACTGAACCAGTCCGTTTTGAACAGAACGGAAACGCCCTCCCACCATGCGGGGGACAGTGGCGGCAAATTCAACCAGAGGCTGGACCAATTCCCTGTCCAGCCAAGAAACAGCCAAGCCAATCGAGGCCAAGGGCCTGACAAAGACTACCAGATACAAGTCATCAATGTACAATCTTGCATCCGCAATGGTTTCAATAACTCCCAACGGGCTGGTGCCTCTTCCGGCGCGACCGAACAATACCCAAGCCAAGGCGATTCCGGAAAAAGCCGCCACAGTACCCATGATCATGGGCAGCGACATTTCAAAATGCGATTCAGGAAGGTGCCAATCAGCGGTGCCTTCCAATCGGTGATGAAGAAGCCCGGTGGGGCCCATGACAAGCCCGGCCAAAACCGCGCAAGCGGCCAACACGACCAACGGGAATGTCATCACCCACGGAGACTCGTGAGCATGATCTCCCGCTTCACGGGGCACCTTCAATTGCCCATGGAAGGTTAAAAAGTAGGCCCTGAATGTGTAATAAGCCGTGATAAAGGCCGTGAGGAGCGCGATCCAGAACAGGACTTGGAAATACGCCGCGCGCGGACCTTCGGAATGCCCGCCTTCATGCAGAACCAGCAATATTTCGTCCTTGCTGAAAAACCCGGAAAGAGGCGGAACCCCCGCCAAGGCCAGCGCACCGATCAGGAAGCAGGCGTGGGTCACGGGAAGCAACTTGGCCAAACCGCTGAATCTTCCCATGTCGATCACATGCCCCATGGCATGCATCACGCTTCCTGCGGATAGGAACAACAGAGCTTTAAAAAACGCATGGGTGAGAAGGTGGAACATGGCTGCGAACGCCGCCATCGAAACAACTTCAGATGGCAGGTGCTCGCCCCGGGGGGCGCCACTCAAGCCCAAGGCCATGAACATGTAGCCAAGCTGGCTGAGGGTCGAGTAAGCAAGGACTCTCTTAAGGTCCCATTGACCAACCGCCATGATTGCCGCCGCCAGGGCCGTGATCGCCCCAAGCCCACCGGCCAAATCCTGCACCGAGG
>CAWUNZ010000115.1:0-10335 GCA_963923445.1 uncultured bacterium | reverse complement strand
CATTGATTGATCCACCCGAGACGAGTTCCAGATCGGAGACTGACGGAAGCGTGGCGTTCGCAAAGACAGTGATGGATCCGGAATTCGGGGAACCGATGGCGAGCGAAGACGCCGAAATGGATGCCAATTCGGAGGATGAAAGACCCAGGGACAAGGTTCCGGTGAGCTTGTCTGCCGATCCGATGCCGATGGGAAGGTTGGCCGAACGAGGGGAAATGGAGACCATGCCGCCCGCGGATGCGATTTGAGCGCCGCTGGTATCGATACTATCGGAAGTGAGGGTGACCCGACCGCCGTCGGCATCGATCAAGGTCGATGCCTCCATCGCCAAACCGACAGCGCCCGAACCTCCCGTTGTGCCAGTCGCCAGAACGGAGATTGAACCACCTTGCGAGGTTATTTTCGCGTTTCCGGTGATTGAAACGCCGTTGTTTCCCGTCCCAGTTCCAGATCCGCCGATACCGTCAATGGAAACCGCGCCGAATCCGTCGGCAGCGATGCTGGCCGTGGACGAAAGCCTTACGCCGATATTTCCCGCGCCTTGGCCGGTGCCGCCGGTGCCGCGGACAGTGATGTCCCCTCCTGCGGAGGTGATGGAGGAACTGTCAGCGATGGAAACACCGAGGTTATTCGGGCCGCTGTTAAGTCCGCCTTGGCCTGTGACCGTGACCTTGCCCGCGCCGTCGGCGCTGACCGAGGCGCCTCCCTGCAGGATGATTCCTGTCCTGTAACCGCTTCCCGAGTTTCCGGAGATGCCATTGAGGACCGTGTCTCCATCATTGGTGGTCGTGATCGTGGCGCCATTTTCCACCAGAATGCCGTAGGTGGAGGTTCCAGAGGCCGTTGGGTTGGCCAGAAGGTTAACTCCGGCATTTCCCCCGGTGAGGTTGCTCCTGACCGCGATGGCGACCGGCGCCGTGACCGAAATGCCTGCCGCAGTTCCCCCGGCGTCCACCGCTTGGTTGAAGATGACCGTTTCGACTCCCGTGGAGGCGAGACCGTTTGGCAGGCTGAAGGGAGTAGTTCCTGTGAAAGTCATCTTCTGGCCGGAAAGATTTCCGGAATCTTGAATCACGATCCGATCGACCCCGCTGAAGGGGGAGGGAGTCGAGGCAAATGATCCTGTCAGTTGGATGACGGATCCGTCAAAAGACGCAGCGACCTGATCACCAGCGGCAGTGAAGTTGATGTTAAGCGTGGATCCCACAAGGTTGGCTGTAGCCGGTGTTGTGCGGTCCTCCATCCGCTCAAGGGCCAATTGTCGGCGTGATCGTGGTTTAGGCGACCGACTATTGGATTGGGAAAACCAAGAATTAAAAAAACGGGAAAAATGAAATGACCGCATGCTGGCAAACTCCAGCCAAACGCCGTGGGTTTTCTATTTTCACAAGTAATATAACAGGTGATTGCAAGATAGACGAATCGAATCGATGGTTTGATTTCAAAAAAAATCGCAAAATACAAAAGTGATAATCCGCGCAATCCGCACGAACTACGCCAAGGGCATTAAAAACGATGCCGGGGTTGGTTATTGCGCTGATTGAGGATTAATTCCAGCGGACCAGAGGATGGCGTTGGTGAGGAACCGTCGGTAGTTGGCGTCGTCCAAGCTTTTGTGAAGGTGGCCACCTGTGAAGGTGACCGATTTTCCTCCACCGGGACGGTCGTAGGCCCAGGCAATGATGGCGGCATCGGCCTTGGGATCGTCTTTCTTTTTGGGATCAACTGTTCGAAGCAGGGGGGTGACCCCCTTCATGCCTTCAACGAACTTGATGTTCCAAAGCCAGCCGTCGTCGATGGTGAATGCTCCCACTCCGCTGAAAACAGGGTGGCTGGGAAACTCCTTAAAGGTTTCCACCCAATGGGCGCGCTTGCCGGTACCTTTTTTCCAGGCGCCGCCGGCCCATGAGATGGCCTTGGCGGTGAACGCGTCGGGGTAATCAGCCGTTTGGTGAAGCTGAACAAGTCCGACTCCCTTTTTCACGAGTTCATCGATTTGGTCGGCGCGCCCCTTGGCCACGGCTTGGTGTTTTTCGGCGCCATCAAAAAAGAAGACAACCGCAGCGACATCGTTCCAGGTTTCAGGCTTGGCAGGCCATTCGAGGGCCAAGACCGGTACCACCTGTTTGTTTGCCGAAACGGATTTCATCAATTCCCGGCAACCGCCGATGTAGTCGTGCTCGCCTGGCTTGAAAACCGTGGTGCCCGCAATGAAGAGGATCTTGGTCTTTCCCTTGGCGTCAACCGCCTCCTCCACCTTGAGGTCGGCTGGAATCCGAGCCTGACCGAAAAGGCAGGGGCAGGAGGCCAGCAACCCGAGGACGACCATGTGAAACATTGGGCTTCTCCAGTAACGGGATGACTATGCGTCTAGTTGAACAGGAAGTGGCAGATGTCGCCATCCTGCATGACATAATCGCGGCCGACAGTCTTCAGTTTTCCGGCGGAGCGGATGTCGCGCTCGGTCTTGAACTGTTCCAGATCCTCAAGGTTGTAGATCTCGGCGCGGATGAACCCCTTCTCAAAGTCGGTGTGGATGACGCCCGCGGCCTGCGGGGCGGTGGCGCCCACAGGGACCGGCCAGGCGCGCACCTCCTTCTCGCCGGCGGTGAAATAGCTTTGGTATCCCAGAATGCGGTAGGTCTCGCGCGCCAGAACCGCGAGCGCGGGTTCTGCAATTCCTGAGGAAGCGAGCATCTCGGCGCGGTCGGCCTCGTCCAACTCGGCGATCTCCGCCTCGAGCTTAGCGCAGACGGGCACCACGCCGGCGCCCACCTTGGCGGCGTGCTCGCGGACGCGCGCGGCCTGAGGGCCAACGCCCCCGAGATCGGTCTCGTCCACATTGACCACATAGAGAATCTTCTTGGCGGTCATCAAGCCAAAGCTGTGGATGGCCTTGGCCTCGTTCTCCTCGAGCTTTAGGGTGCGCAAGGGCTTGCTTTCCTTGAGCAGATGCTGAAGGCATTTTTTGATCGCTTCGGCCCGGTCCTTCGCCTCCTTGTCGCCGCTCTTGGCGGCGCGTTCCGCCTTGGGCAGGGCGTTTTCCAGGGCCTGCACATCGGCGAGCATCAGTTCGATCTCAATGGTCTCGATGTCCGCCATCGGATCGACCTTGCCCGCCACATGGACCACATCGGGGTCCGAGAAGCAGCGGACCACTTGGAGGATGGCATCCACCTCGCGGATGTGGCTGAGGAACTTGTTTCCCAAGCCCTCGCCCTCGCTGGCACCCTTCACGATGCCGGCGATGTCCACCAGCGTGAGGGTGGAGGGAATGATTTTCTGCGGCACGATGAACTTGGTGATGCGGGAGAGTCTCGGGTCGGGCACCGGCACGATGCCCTCGTTGGGCTCAATGGTGCAGAACGGATAGTTGGCCGCCTGAGCCTGCTTGGAACTGGTCAGCGCGTTGAAAAGCGTGCTTTTACCCACATTGGGGAGCCCGACGATGCCTGCCTTCATGGTGGATCCGCGACCGGTTTGAGATTTTTACCCGAAGGGGCATTCTATCAGGCGCCGGCGTTATCGCCCCCAAGATCGAGCAGGTGGCCAAGCTTGTCGCGCTTGGTTCGCAGGTAACGGGCGTTGCGCTCGTTGGCTGGAAGTTCCACCGGCACGCGCTCGACGATACTCAGGCCGTATCCCTCCAGGCCGACCACCTTGCGGGGGTTGTTGGTCAACAGGCGGATCTGGCGAACTCCGAGGTCGGCGAGAATTTGAGCGCCGATGCCGTAATGCCTGAGGTCGGCGCCGAATCCCAAGGCCAGGTTGGCCTCAACGGTATCGAGGCCCTGCTCCTGCTGAAGCTTGTAGGCGTGAAGCTTGTTGATGAGGCCAATCCCGCGCCCCTCCTGCCGCATATAGAGGATGACACCCTTGCCTGCCTCGACCACCTGGCGCATGGCATGGTGCAGCTGCGATCCGCAGTCGCATAGAAGACTGGTGAAAATGTCGCCGGTCAGGCATTGCGAATGGATTCGCACCAGGACCGGTTCCGTCTGCTCGCATACCACGCCATTTTTTTCCACGCCCACACCCCCGTAGCAAAGGGCCAGGTGCGGGTCGGCATCGACGATGCTGGAAAAGGCGACGAGGTCGAAATTGCCAAACTTTGTGGGCAGAGTGACCTGAATCTCGCGCTTGACGAGTCGCTCGCGTTGCCTGCGGTACTGGATGAGGTCCTCGATGGTGCACATGCGGAGGTTGTGCTTCGCTGAAAAAGCGCGGAGATCAGGTAAACGGGCCATGGAACCGTCTTCGTTGCAGATCTCGCAAATGACCGCAGCGGGGGCGAAACCGGCGAGGCGGGCGAGGTCGACGCTGCCTTCCGTGTGGCCGGCGCGGACCAAAACCCCGCCATCACGGGCGCGCAGGCCCGGGACATGCCCTTTGCCGCGCACCAAGTCTTGCGGCGTGCTGCGAGGATCGATGGCCACCTGAACCGTGCGGGACCGGTCATGCGCGGAAGTGCCGGTGGTGATGCCCGCGCGCGCGTCAATGCAGGGAGTGAAAGGCGTTGTCTGGGAGTCGACCCCTTGGGATGGAACCAGGTCGAGGCCGAGGCGGTCGCATATCGCCCCGTCCATGGCCAGGCACACCAGGCCGCAGGCCTGGCGCATCATGAAATTGATGGCTTCGGGGGTGGCGTTTTGCGCCGGAACGATGACATCGCCTTCATTTTCCCGGTTGGGATCGTCCACCACGACAATCATGCGTCCGGCGCGCAGGTCATCGAGCGCCTCGTCGATCGAGGAAAATCCGTCGCGGTTACCCGTGTTTGGCATGGAACCTCCCATGGCGGTCACGCGGCGCACCGAATGCCGTCATGGTGTATTTTAGGGGCGTTGAAGGCTGATCCAGAATGGAGAAAGCCGTTCCTGACGCTTGAAGTGCCTTCTTGCGCCCCCCATAGTGACAGGATTGACGAATAAACGGCCCTCCCCTCAGGCTGGTTCGACATCTTGGAGTTTGTTCGACATGAGCAAGAAATATGGTCTTTGGCTTGTTGGCGCCTGCGGAGGCGTGGGCACGACCATCGCGCTTGGCTTGGCGGCCTTGGCGCGCAAGGTGACCGACACCACCAGCCTGGTGACGGAACTTCCGCTTTTTGAAGGCATTGAATTGGCCGAGGCCGACCAGTTCGTGGTGGGCGGGCATGAGATCCGCGAGGCGGGTTTTCGGCAGACCGCCAGCGAGATGCACGAGCGCGCCGGCGTGTTCCACGAGAGCCTTCTGGCCGCCTGTTCAGACACCCTGGCTGCCTGGGAGAAGAACCTGCGCGCCGGAACGCTGGTGGCCTGCGGCGAGACGATCGCCAAGCTGGCTGACCGCCCCGAGGTGAACGCGGTGGAAACGCCGGCCAAGGCGATCGAGCGGATCAAGGCGGATATCGCGGACTTCAAGACTCGCCACAACCTCGACGATGTGGTCGTGCTGTCGGTGGCCTCGACCGAACCGCCATTTCCAACGGGCCCCGAGCACCAGAGCCTGGCGGTGCTTGAGCCTCTTTTGACACGCGCCAACAACCCGGTCCTGCCGGCGAGTTCGCTCTACGCCTACGCCGCCCTCGACCTGGGCCTGCCGTATGTGAACTTCACGCCCTGTCTCGGCGCCACGATGCCCGCGCTGGAGGAATTGGCCGTGAAGCGCGGCACGGTGATCGCGGGCAAGGATGGCAAGACGGGTGAGACCCTCATGAAGACGGTGCTGGCGCCCATGTTCGCCCACCGCAACTGGCGCATCCTGAGCTGGGTGGGACACAACATCTTCGGCAACCGCGACGGCGTGGTGCTTGATGACCCCCGCAACAAGGCTGCCAAGGTGGGCCACAAGGACGCGGTGATCTCGAGCATTGTCGGGTACAAGCCCTCGACCTTGGTCAGCATCGAATACATCCCCAGCATGGACGACTGGAAGACAGCGTGGAACCACATCCACTTCCAGGGTTTCCTCGGCACCAAGATGATCCTTCAGTTCATCTGGCAAGGTTGCGACAGCCTTCTGGCGGCGCCCCTGGCGATCGACCTGGTGCGCCTGACGCTGTTGGCCCGCTCCCGCAAGGAAACCGGTGTGTTGTCGCACCTGGCGTGCTTCTTCAAGGGGCCACAGGGCTGCACCGAAAACGATTTCTTCAAGCAGTTCACCATGCTTGAGGATTATGTCACCACCTGCCGCGAGTGCGAGTGAGCCCCATGGAACTGGCCTTCAGCACCAACGCGTTTCTGAATTTCCCGTTTGACGAGGCCGTCGGCCGGCTCGCGGCCATCGGCTACAAGGCCGTGGAGATCATGGCCGATGTGCCTCATGCCTGGCCGGCGTACTTGTTGCCGGCCCAGAAGGCCGCCTTGCGGGAATCGCTCGACAAGCGCGGGCTGGCCATTTCCAACATCAACGCCTTCATGATGCACGCGGTGGACGATCCGCGGCAGAAGTACTGGCACCCCAGTTGGATTGAGCCGGACCGCAATTATCGGCTCATTAGGATCAACCATACGAAAAGGGCGCTGACCCTGGCCCGGGAACTGGGCGCCCCATGCATCACCACCGAGCCTGGTGGTCCGGTCGAGGCGGGGGCGTCGTGGGCCCGTTCGCTTGACTTGTTCGTCGAGGAGATCAAGCCCGTTCTCGAGCACGCCGAACGCGAGCGGGTCAAGCTGCTGGTTGAACCCGAGCCTGGCCTGCTGATTGAAACCTCCGAGCAGGCCATGGAGTTCATGGGACGGTTCAGCTCGCCATGGCTGGGCCTCAATTTTGACATCGGCCACAGCTACTGCGTGGGGGAGGATCCCGCCCGGGTGGTCCCGATGCTGGCGCCCCATATCGGGCATGTGCACCTGGAGGATATCGCCTCCACCCGTGTTCACCACCACATGGTGCCAGGAACCGGCGCGATCGACTTCGAGGCGGTGCTCGTTGCGCTGGCGAAGGCGGGCTATAGCCGGTGGGTCACCATCGAGCTTTATCCGTGCATCGACAATCCGGATGATTCCGCCCGCAGGGCGCGCGCGCATGTGCTGCCGATCCTTGAGCGTGTCGAATCCAGGGCGGGTGCATGAGCGTCCGGGCCTGGGCACGGCTGGTCCGTTTGCCCAATTTACCCTCGCCGTTGGCGGACATCGCGTTGGGCGCTCTGGTGGCCGGTTGGCCAGCGGACCCGCTGCCGCTGGTGTTTCTTGCCTTGGCCTCCATGGCCCTTTACGCCGCCGGCATGGTTCTCAACGATTACTTCGATGTGGCAGAAGACTGTCTTCAGCGTCCTGAAAGGCCGTTGCCCAAGGGCGACATCAGCAGGCGTGCCGCGGGCGTTATCGGGCACGGGTTGCTGGGGCTTGGCCTGGCATTCGCCACCCTGTCGGGAAGGTTTTTCGGGGCCAATGATCCCACCTCGGGGCGGGTGGCCATGGTCTTGATCGCGGCGGTGTGGCTTTACAATGGCTGGGCCAAGCGCACCCCATTGGGACCCATGGTGATGGGCGCTTGCCGCGGGCTGAATGTCCTTTTGGGGGCAAGCGTTGCCGGTGAGGCGGGCATTGCCTTGGCATGGCAACCCGCCGGGGCCTGCGCGCTGTACATCGCTGGCCTGACCTGGTTCGCGCGTGATGATTCCGGCACAAGCCGCCGCTGGCAACTTGTCGCCGCCGCCGGGGTGGTTGCCGCGGCCTTGGGTTGGACGGCATGGTCACTGGGTTCCACGGACCGTCTGGTGCCGTTGGCGGCGGTCGTTGGATTGGGGGCTTTTGTCGGGCAGCGGATCTCAAGTGCCCTCCGAGATCCCGGACCATTGGCCGTTCGCGAAGCGGTGGGCAGGCTGTTGTTAGGGTATATCCCATTCGATGCGGCGTGGGCAGCGGGCTTGGCGGGCCCCTCGGGATGGGGCATTCTATTGATCATGCCCGTCATGATCGGGTTGCGCCGCCTGTTGGCCGCCCGACTCACCTGACGGCCGGGGGCTATTCCGATGATTCGCCTTGGCGTTCTCGATTTCGATACCTCCCATGTGGTGGCGTTCGCCTCCCGGCTCAACCATGTCGGCGTGGGAGAAAAGCAGTGGGTGGACGGCGCCATGGTGGTGATCGGCTGCCCCGGTGAATCGGTGCTGGCACCCGACCGCATACCCGGATACACCATGGAGGCCAAGAAACTGGGGATCCCCCTGGTGGACAAGCCGGCAGACATGCTGGGCAAGGTGGACGGCGTGATTGTCGCCTCCCTTGACGGTTCGGTTCACCTTGAACGGGCCCGCCCGTTCCTGGAGGCCGGCCTGCCGGTGTTTGTTGACAAGCCCTTCGCTTGCTCCGCCGCCCAGGCCCGTGCCATTGTCGACTTGGCGGCCAAGCACAAGGCGCCACTTTTTTCCAGTTCGAGCCTCCGCTACGCGCCGGAGGTGATCGCCGCGCGGGCGGAATTGGGGCCATTGGAAGGCGCCAGCGCATGGGGCCCGGGTTCGCTTTCCGGGGATGCCAAGCGGAACCCGGGTCTTTACCACTACGGGATCCATGCGGCGGAAATGCTCTATGCCCTGTTGGGACCGGGGTGCAAGCGGGTGACCGCCGTGAGCCAACCCGGGGCCACCGCGGTGACCGGCGAGTGGGGGGACGGCCGCATCGGCACCGTGCGCGCCATTCGCAAAGGGGCCTCGGGGTTCGGCTTCAACGCCTGGGGCGCGAAGGCTTCGCGTTCGACAGTTGTGAGCGCGGATGTCATTTATCGGGAATTGCTCAAGCGCATGGTTGAGTTTTTCAAGGACAAAAAATCGCCGGTGGATCCGTCGGAAACCGTGGAGCTGATGGCGTTCCTCGAGGCGGCGAACACCAGCGCGGCGAACCATGGTTCACTGACGACGGTGCCCGGTTCATGAATATTCCATGGCACCTTCTGGTCTTGCTTGCCGGGCAAGCGGATGGCTGGAAACTCGACACGCTGCATCGGCCGGGACGGGAATCGCTGCGCGGGTTGGTGGTCAGGCAGGGTGCCGACGCCATTGAGTTCAAGCAGGTGGTTCGCAAGCCCGGTTCCCCCACGCTGGTGTTCGCCCTGAGTTTCAAGCCCTCGGAGGTTTCGGGCCTCGACCTGATTGACGATGCGGATCGGGCTGAATTGACCCGCAAGCTTGAGAAGCTGGAAAACGATCGGCGCCTCTTGTTCGCCCACCTGAGAAGAGTGGAAAAGGGCGCGATTGCCGAGGACCTTCCCGGGCTTACGAGCGCGCCTTGGCCCGGCGACCCCACCGGGGCGACGATGGCGCGGGTCTACGCTGGCGGGCGTTTCCGCCTGGTCACAACCGTGGGGGCGGAGTTGGCGCAGTTGGTGGCGCTGCAACTGGAGCAGGTGTTCGCCGCCTACGCCCAGTTGCTGCCGCCGCGCGTGCCGGATGCCAAGCCGGTGACGATATTGCTGGCGCGTTCTCCCGCCGAATACGCAGCATTGGCCAAGGGCAGGGGCGCGGGCGGCCTGTTGAACCCGGCGTTTTACGACCCCGCCACGAACACGGTCGCCTGCGGCAGCGATTTGGATGACCTTGAAAAACGGATCGACATGCTCCGTGAGCATCATGCCGCGGAATTCGCCCGGATTCAGAAGGGTGAAAAGGACCTTCGGGCCGCCTACATGAACAAGCCTCCAGCCGACCTGATGGCCGTGTTCCAGGAGGCCAGGGCCAAGCTCAAGGGAGTGGTGGAAAGGAATGAGGCCACGGTGAGGACGGCCCGGCGCCTTCTTCTGGAAAGGCTCAACCATGAGGCCTGCCACGCGTATCTGGCCAACGAGGTGTTTCCCGTTGCCAAGGGGGGGCTACCACGCTGGTTGGACGAGGGTTTGGCCCAGGTGTTTGAGGGCGCCCTGGTGGAAGCTGGTGAATTGAGGGCTGAGAGGCCCGATCCCCAGCGGTTGGCCCGGTTTCGGCAGGCCATCCAGTCGGGGGAACTGCCACCCTTGGCCGAGTTGCTTCGGGCCGATGCCAAAAGTTTTCTGGTCCATCATTTCGAACGCAAGGAAGATTCCGACCGAGCCTACCTGGTGGCTTGGGGCCTGGCTTACTGGCTGCTGTTCGAACGCCAGGCCTTGGCTGGACCCGTGCTGGACCGGGCGCTGGAGGCACGCGTCCAAGGGGCCGACCCCGTGGCGTTTTTCGAGGCATTGGCGGGAAAACCGCTACCCGAGGCTGAAAAACAATGGCGCGAGGGAATGAAGGCCCTGCGTTCCAGTGGTGGACGCTAGCTATAAATGGCTTAAGGTTTTTTGATCTTTGTGAGTGATTCATGCCCTCGCCCATCCGTCCCGCCGAATTGAGGGACCGACTTGCCGCCGACCCCATGCGGATTTATCTGCTGGATGTGC
>CAWUNZ010000114.1:0-10337 GCA_963923445.1 uncultured bacterium | reverse complement strand
GCATGGCTTCCACGACTTGACGCTGAAGGGCAATCGCCTCCTGCCAACGCGAAACCCGAGCCAGGAGCAACGCTTTCCTTGAGACACTCGGCAGGTGATTCGGCCGGATCTTGAGCACCCTGTCCACCAAGGTGATGGCGTGGGCCGGGTCTCCATCGGCGGCATCCTGATCTGCCAGCAATTCCAACATCGCCGGATCGCCGGGAAGAAAATTCGTCAATTCATGGATGGAGGCCATCACGCCATCGCGATTGCCGCGCGCGCGCATCATGGCGAGCCACTTGGAGGCGATCCAATTGGTGTCAAATCCGTCCTTCTGAAGCTTTTCAAGCAGTCCCGCCGCCTCGTGCCATCGTCCACCTTGGATCATGGCGTCCACAAGAATGGGAAGCCAAGCGTCCTTGGCTTCCTCCATCGCGGGAGGTGAGCATTCGTTGAAAACCAAGTCTCCCCGGTCCATCGCGAGGTGGATCATCGCCAGGCGCATCCGGGCATCATCACCCTTCGGCTCAAGACTCATCGCCATTCGGATGGAGTTACGGGCCCTCTCCCACTGGCCGTGCGCCGCTTGCGCATCGCCAAGGATCAACCATTTGCCAGCTTCGGCACTTTTTTTTGCCGCCGCCTTGGCCAAAGTGTCCAAGGCATCCGCGTGCCGCCCGGCCAACTTCTGCAATTCGCTCCGGAACTGGGAATCGTTGCATCCCTTGAGCGCCTCGCCGATCCTTCCCGCGCGCGCCAGGATTCTCCGGCGCTCCGCCTTCCATGTCCCGTCCTTGCCCTCGGCCAGGCATTGTTCCACCTCGGCCAGGGCCTCCTCGTGCCGTCCGGCCAGCGTCAGCATTTCCACCAGCGCTTGACGGACATGCGGCGGCAGCGGTTCCCCACCCTTACCGGCATGAATGTCATCGATGACCGAGGCTTCCAAGCCCTTGCCGCGGCCATCGCGGATCAACGCGAGGTGGGCCATGGCCCGAAACCTTCGCATGGAAACCATGTCCGGCTGCGCATTCACCATGGCGTTCAGGGCGGCTAACAATTCCTCGGTGGGTGCCTCCGTCTTGGAACAGGAATCCGCTGCCTGCCCCACCGAGGGCCAATCCTCAGGCATGGGGCACAGTTCGGTGAACGCGGTAACGGCCTCCTCCGTTCGGCCAAGACCCAATAAGGCCAGCGCGCGGGCCAGGGCCACCCGGGCAGCGATTTGACCTTTGGCTGATCCGGAAACAGATTCTGCGGCCTCATCCGCGGCTGCCAGCGCCTCGGCATGATTGTTTAACGCGCGCCTGACGCGCGACAACTCGAGGAAGGTGGCGGCGCGTTCATCCTGATCCAGGAGAAACAACAGGGGCATGACACCGGTGAGAACCTTGGCGGCTTCCCAGTTTCGGCCGGCATGGAACAGGGCGCGAGCCCGGAATATTTGCGGATACGGATTGGCGGGCTGCAACTGGGCCGCCCGGGCGAAACTCTCCTCGGCCCCTTCGTCGCGGTCCAAGGCTTTCAGGGTGAGGCCGCGTTCCATGTGCAGGGCGAACTCGCTCCCCTGCTTGCCAATCGCCTCGTCAAGCAGGGCCAGCGCCTCCAGTTCCCGGTGGCGAACACGAAGAACCCCGACCAGGCTGACAAGGGTTTGGACGCGGTCGGGAGCGATCTCCCTGGCCCTTCGCAGATCCTCCTCGGCAAGGTCGGGACGACGCCGGCGGGAATGGCACATGGCCCGGGCGACCCGGGCGGGGGCGTCATTGTCGTCGATGGAGATGGCCTTGGAAAACGCCTCGCCGGCCTCCTGCCAGGACTCTTTTGCCTGCAAAAAACGCCCCAGCCCGCGGAATGCCTCGGCGTTGCCGGGTTCCGCGGCGGCCATGGCCTCCAACTCTGAAAGTTTCCACGCCTCCGCTTCGGCCTCGAAACGGGCGCGCGATTCATCCCCGATCAGTTCGGCCAGCTTCAGGGCCAGTTCCTCCACGGTGCCGATGCGCCTCGCCTGCAGCCACGCGCCAGACTCCGTCAGAAAATTCCGCCAGTTTTCGGGAAGTTCTTCCCACGCCGGTCCCTTGGCCTTGTCGCTTCCCGTCAGCGCGAAAAGGAGCGTCCTGCCAATGCCATAAACATCTTGGATGGGTCCCTGCCAAACGATGCCCTTGGGGCGTCCCTTGCTTTCAGGGGCCAGCCAGCGGGCAAATTCCAAGGCAGAATCCAGTGAGGCCGATGACTGGAGGCCATCTTCCATCGCGACCCAGGCGTGGATCACGGCGCGCTTGGGGACCAGGTCGGCGCCAATCAGCCGGCAACGCCACCCTCCCCCCTCGCCCTCTTGCTTCCAGACGAGAACCCGTTCAGGAATGATGCCGCGGTGAATCAATCCGCGACGGTGGCATGAAAGCACCCCTTGGACCAGGTGCCACGCCAATTCGCCGGCTTCAGACACCGGAATCGGGCCCTTGGTGGCGATTTCGGTCATGAGGTCGGATCCGGGCCAGTCCTCCGAAACCCGGATCATGCGGCTGGAATTTTCCGCCTTGCCATGAAAAACAACCCGCTCGGCGGCGGGATGATCTTTGGCAAGCATGGGACTGGCATGGATTTGCAGCATCAGGTCCGACTGGTCGACATGGTCGCGGTCGATCAACTGAAGGGCCCGGACCAATCCCGTGGAATGCTCTCGTACTCTCCAGACCACTCCCGTCAAATCCGCGCGGAGGCATTCGAGCACTTCATATCCGGCGGGACAGGCATGGACCGACCAGGGTATCAATTGCCTGAGGCGGTCATGGGCCTTTCGGGCCTGTTCGAACTGTCGCGTTTCCAGCGATAAAAGAAGGATCGCCTCCCAAACCAACCGGGCCTCGGCGGCGGGACCGGGGCAGCGGGTGACATCACCCAGCATGTCGAGGGCGTCCTGCCAATCACCCGCGTGGCCGGCCAGCAATCCGGCGATCCACAGCAAGCCCGGGTGTCTTTCCCGCTGCGCCGGTTCGATGGAATGAACCTGCCGGGTCACATCGTGAATGGCGGAAACATCACCGGGCGCCCGCGGCCCCAACAGTTTCGCGGAGGGCAGTTCACCCCGTCCGAGATGATGCTTGCGGGCCAAGGCACCCACTTGCTCGTACAGGCGCCCGTGAATGCCGCCCAGTGAACGCGATTCCTCGTCGAGGTCGGGGATTTCCATGCGTGTTCCGAGTTTTGCCCGGGCCTTCAATTCCATCGGCCGGGGCGAAACTCTCCCGACTGATGGCGTGATGGCTATATTCTAACTGAAGAGCCCGACCTCAGGACCGATCCATGAAATCATCCATGCTTCCCATGTTGTGCCTGCCGATGATTCTCGCCGCGGCCACCGCCGCTCCGGGGGACGATGTCCGCATCACCTGGCACGGCCAATCATTCTTCGAGGTGGTCTCCTCCAAGGGGACGCGGGTGGTTTTCGATCCTCATGGAATCGAGAATTTCGGCAAGACGGCGGTGAATGCCGACCTGGTGCTGCTGAGCCACCCCCACACCGACCATGTCCGGGTGGATGTGCTCGCCAACGCCGGGAAGTTCGAGGTGGTTCGCGGCTGGAAGGACCAGCAGGATTCGGCCCAACGGGTCGCCTTCAATCCGGTCGACCAGGCGTTCAAGGATGTTCGGATCACGAGCGTCCCCTCGTTTCATGACGACCAGAACGGGCTGAGGCGAGGAATCAACACTATCTGGATTCTTGAAATAGACGGTCTGCGGGTCGCCCACCTCGGCGACCTCGGTCATATACTCACCAAAACGCAATTGCGGCAACTCCGCGACATTGATGTCCTGATGATTCCCGTCGGCGGCGTGTACACCATCAACGGTTCCGATGCCCGCGAGGTGGCGCGGCAGGTGAACCCGCGCAGGCTGATCCTGCCCATGCATCACGGCAACAAGGCCTACGAGGACCTGCTGCCGGTGGACGAGTTCCTCGACGAGCAACCCATGGGCAGCGTGGAAAGGGTCAAGGACAACAGCCTCACCGTCTCAACCAAGATGCAGCCGGCCTGGCGCATACGGCTGCTTGACCACGAACCGGCCAAAAAACCCTGAATCAACCAAGGAGCAACCATGGCAGGAACGAATCCCTACATCGAAAAAATCGAGGCTCCCCCGGCCAAATGCCGCTTCAAGGTGACATTCAAGCCTTGCGGGACCGTCTTCGAGGTGGATCCGGCAAAAATCCCCTACGACCGCACCGGCCTTCCCGGCAGCATTCTGGACATCGCCGAGGGGGCCGGAGTGGATATCGACCACGCCTGCGGAGGAGTCGCCGCCTGCTCCACCTGCCATGTGATCGTCCACAAGGGGTTGGGAAGCTGCAGCAAGGCCTCGGAAGACGAGCAGGACATGCTCGATGAGGCGCGGGGCGTGACCATGGAATCGCGCCTGGCCTGCCAGTGTGTTCCCGACGGCAGCACCGACTTGGAAATCGAGGTGCCCGCCTGGAGCCGCAACCTGGTTCGCGAGGCCCACTAAGGCCGGTTCAATCCACCGTTTCGCCAAACAGGATGGGCAGCACGACCAACTGGGAAAACGGCGATCGATAAGCGCCGTAGTGGCCGCCGTTGTGGCCCAGTTGGATGTGGTCGCGGTGCCATGGATACTGCCTGAGCCTGGTTTTCATCATCTCGATTTCGCCGGGATCCTTGGGTACCGGTTGGAACCCGAACCGGCCCGCCGCCCGTGATGTTGAACGATCGTCGCCGCAACCGGAAACCTTCATGATCAGTCCCAGGACAAACCAGTCCGCCTCGCTGTACCAGACATGAACGCCCAATCTTGAGGCGCGCAGGGCCCCCTGAATGTCCGCCGTGGTGGAACAGGACGGAAGCAGCAGGGCCGTTTTTTCCAGCGAGTCGGGAGGGAGTTTCGCGGCGGCGTGTATCGCCACATGGCAACCGGCGCTGTGGCCCAAAAGCCAGACTTTGCCACCAGGATGCGCGTTTTTCCAATTGGTGATCTGGCTTGCCAGGTCCTCACCCTTGCGATGGGCGTGCGGGGCATCCATCTGGTCCGCCATGTATCGGCGGAACCCGTGGGACCACAGGTGAGGAATCACCTGCACATCCGGGGCGATGGTGGCGGTGCTGCGCAGGTAGGCGTTGGAGCAGGTGAAAAACCCACCGGCTCCATCCACCACAAACAGCGCCTTGGGAGGCGCCGGTTCCTGCGAGAACACTGCCCCCAGCACCAATAATGCGGAGAGAACACCTGGCGCCATGAGGGGCTTCCGGCCTCGTAGTCAATCTCGTTGGGTTCTTATCGGCAGGGTTTTTCAACCGCGCCAACAATTCACACAAGCCGTTAATTCTCCCGGCCGCGACGGATGTGATGGCGGATTCCCTCTTTATCGAGGCTGTTTCCTTGGAAGGATGACCGGGTATCGGCCGATAAGCGATTCATGCGCCTGTATCAGGCCAAAAATTGGGGGATATGCGCATTTTGAATGTTGTCTGCTTGACGATGGCCGATTTCCACCATACCTTTGGTACTAGGTGAATGAATTTGGAAGATTAGTGAATCAATCTGTCAGTATCTTTCATCAGGAGTTGTCACCGTGCTGGTCGAGGAACGCCGCCACAAAGTGCTCGAGATTGTCGGGCAGAGCGGTTTCGCCAGCTTGGCGGACTTGGCCCGCCGCATTCAGGTCTCTGAATCCACGATCCGCCGGGATCTTGAGCATCTGCATCTACACGGCCACTTGCGCCGGACCCATGGGGGTGCCGTGCTGGCCGGAGAGGGTGCGGCATTCCCGGCACTGGATGAGCGGGCATCGCACCAACGCGAGGAAAAGGCCGCCATCGGCCGGCTTGCCGCCAGCCTGATCCGGGATGGGGACACCGTGCTTCTTGACGGCGGCACCACCACCTTGGAAGTGGCGCGGCACCTTGTGGGCCGACCGGTTCAGATCGTCACCAACAGCCTTCCCATCGCCCAGTTGTTTGCCACCAGCCAGTCGAACGAACTGGTGGTCCTGGGGGGATTCGTCTACCCGCGCACCGGCGTGGCCATGGGCCCCCTCACCATCCGCATGATCGAGGATCTGCATGTGCGGGTCACGGTCTTGAGTGTTGGCGGCATCACCGAGCAGGGGTTGTTCAACAGCAACCTGCTGCTTGTGGAAACCGAAAGGGCCATGATGCGTTCCGCCGATGAGGTGGTGGTGGTCGCGGACCGAACCAAGTTGGGAAGGCCCGCGCTCGCCTGGCTCTGCGCCTTGGGTGATGTTGACGCCCTGGTGATGGATGAAAGCCCGGGTTTGGCGAGGCCCGACTGGCTGGAACGCTCCGGCGCCCGACTGCATGTGGCGTCGCACGAAGGAAAGATTGCTGGAGGTGCGGCATGAGCGGCGGGCTGGACAAGTCTCGGGTGGAATCGCTTGTGCGCGAGGCGCTTCGGGGCCTGGTGGGCACCCGCCCTACGGGAACGCAGGCGCAGGCGGTTCCCTCCGGGGCCCCAAAACTTCTGGTGAATGTCTCGGCGCGTCACGCCCATGTCACGCCGGAAGACCTGGAGCGCCTGTTCGGCCCCGGGCACAAGCTGACGCCCATGAAGGCGCTCTATCAGGACGGTTTCTTCGCCGCGGAGGAAACGGTGACCATGGTGGGGCCACGCCAACGCATCATCCCGGGCCTTCGCATCCTGGGACCATGCCGCGACCACACCCAGGTGGAACTGGCATTCACCGACGCCATCATGATGGGCCTCGACATTCCTGTGCGCAAAAGTGGCGACCATCGCGACTCGCCGGGCGCGTACCTCATCGGCCCACGGGGGATGATCCGCATGGAGCGCGGCGTCATCCGCCATGAACGGCATGTGCACATGGGTCCCGCCGACGCCGCGTACTTCGGCGTCAAGGACGGAGACCGTATGAACCTGCGCGTGCGGGGCGACTGTCCAGCGGTGCTGGAAGGTCTGCTGGTCCGGCTGAGTCCGACATCCAAGCTCGAGGTTCACCTCGACACGGACGAGGGCAACGCCGTGAACCTGGGCCGGGCGACTGGCACCGAGCTGTTCGCGTGACCGGGCCATCGGGACGACGACGCCGCGGCGCGGATGCCGCGGGGGTGGATGGAGGAAGAACCGGAGGGGAAGCGTCCCCGACCGGAAACACGGGCGACAAACCCGCAAGGAGCTTGACCATGGCGAATATGGAAGCGTTGGGAATGATCGAGACGAAGGGCCTGACGGCCCTGGTGGAGGCGAGCGACGCGATGCTCAAGTCCGCCAATGTCACCCTCTTGGGCTGGGAGCAGATCGGCAGCGGTCTGGTCAGCGCGATGGTGGTGGGCGATGTCGCGGCGGTGAAAGCCGCCATCGACGCCGGCGCCGCCGCGGCGGGCCGTGTGGGTGAGGTGGTTGGAATCCAGGTGATTCCCCGTCCCCACGGCGACATCAAGTCGATCCTGCCGAAGTCAGCCTGATTCCCCAACAACCACGAACACCCATTGAAGGAGCAAAGACCATGAGCACCGTGACCAAGTCCGAAGCGCTGGGCATCGTCGAAACCAAGGGCCTCATCGCCGCCGTCGCCGCCGCCGACGCCATGTGCAAGTCGGCGAATGTCAGCCTTGGCGGCCAGAAGCGCATCGGCAACGCGTTCGTCGCCATCTTCGTGCGCGGCGATGTGGGCAGCGTGCGCGCCGCCGTCGACGCGGGTGGAAAGGCCGCCAGCGAGCACGGCGAGTTGATCAGCGCCCATGTGATCCCCCGCCCCGAGGCGGCGGTCCTTGAAAAGTTCCTGGGCAAGTAAGTCCCGTTCGTCGCGGGCCCGCCACCCGGGCCCGCGACGGGAGCACCCTGCGCCATGAAGATCCTTGTCGCCAACCTGGGAAGCACCAGCTTCAAGTACCGTCTCTACGAGATGGAAGGCGAGAAGCTGCTCGCCCGCGGCGGATTCGAGCGCATAGGCACCCCTTCTTCTCCGTTTTTTGTGGACGCCGGCGGCAAAAGGGAGGACGGATCGATCCCCGCCCCCGACCATGCCGTCGCCGTGCGGGCCTGCCTGGCCCAACTCACCGAGCGCGGCTGCCTGGCCTCCGGCAGCGACCTGGCCGCCATCGGCTTCAAGGCCGTCCATGCCCGCGGCATCAGCGGCGCCCACCGCGTGGACAACGCCGTGCTGCAAGCCATGGAGGATTACAACTGCGTCGCCCCGGCGCACAATCCCCCCTATGTCGCCGCCATGCGGCTTTTGGCCCGCGAATTCCCTTCCATACCCCTGGTGGCGGCGTTTGAGACAGGCTTCCACCAGACCATCGGTCCCGCCGAGGGCCTTTACGCCGTCCCCCGCGACTGGATCCAGAAGCACGGCATCCGCCGCTGGGGATTCCATGGTGCCAGCCACAGGTACATCGCCGGCAGGGGTGGCCAGTTGCTGGGCAATCCCTCGGCCAGGCTGATCTCATGCCACTTGGGCGGATCAAGCTCGCTGTGCGCGGTATCCGCCGGCAAGTCGGTCGCCTGCAGCCTTGGAATGAGCCCGCAATCCGGCCTTCCGCACAACAACCGGGTGGGCGACTTCGATGTCTTCGCCCTGCCGGCGCTGATGCGCGAGACCGGCAAAAACCTTGACCAACTGCTCGACGACCTCGCGAACCGCTCCGGGTTGGAAGGGTTATCGGGTTATCGGGATGTCCGCGACATTGAGAAGGCCGCGGGCGAGGGCGAACCGCGCGCCCGCGAGGCCCTCGATGTGTTCGTCGGTTCCATCCGCCATTACCTGGGCGCCTACCTCGTGGCCTTGGGCGGCGCGGACGGCATCTTTTTCACCGGCGGCATCGGCGAGAATTCAGCGCTCATTCGTGCGGAGGTTTGCCGGGGCCTGGAATGGGCCGGCATCCAACTCGACACCCAGGCCAACGGGAAAGCCAAGGGTGAGGCACCGATTCACGCGGGATCCAGCAAGGTTCAACTGTGGATCCTGCCGACAAACGAAGAGATCGTCGTGGCGCGGCAGGCGCGTGACCTGCTGGCCGGCGTGACTTCGGCCTGACCGCCTCGGCGGCGGTTGTAAGGAGACCGGAAATGAAAGTCGACATCACCTACTGCACCTCCTGAGGGTACAGGCGATTCGCCACCAGTTTGGTGGAAGCGATTCGCGGCGCGCACTCCGACATCCAGGTCGAGGCGCACACGGGTTCGGGCGGCGTGTTCGATGTGGTCGCCGACGGCAAGAAGATCTTCAGCAAGTGGGACGCCGGCAGGTTCCCCACCAATGCCGAGATTCTCAAGTCGATTGGCGAGATGCGGGGCGCGAAAGCCTGACAAAGGAAAGGTGAACGATGTTCCTGGCTCGCGTGACAGGCGCCGTGGTCGCCACCCAGAAGGCGGAGACCATGACGGGGCAAAAGCTCCTCGTGGTGGAACCGGTGCGGGTGGATCCGAACGATCGCGGACGCCTGGTCAGCGCGGGCCGGACATTCATCGCTGTCGATCCCCTGGGCGCCGGGATCGGCCAGATGGTCCTCATCGTGCAGGGGTCCAGCGCGCGCCTGATGCCCGAGACCGACAAGTTGCCGGTTGACACGGCCGTGATCGGGATCGTGGACAGCGTGCAGGTCGACGATCGCGAAGTGTTCAGCGTCCGGTCGTGAAGCCGGCGGAAAAGGCGAGGAAAACATCCATGGCTGGAAGGATTCAGGCGACAACGGACGAAGTGGTGCGCCGCGTGGTGGAACGGGTTGTGTCGCAAGTGCGCGGCGCCGCGCCGGCAACCGCCGGAGTTGCCCGCGGCGGGGCCGAGGGAGTGTTCGCCACCGCCGAGGAGGCGATCACCGCCGCGGCCCACGCCCAGAAGGCCTTCGCCCAACGGGGCCTTTCCGACCGCCGCGCCGCCATCGAGACCATTCGCTCCATTTGCCGCGACCAGGCCGAGCCCCTGGGTCGGGAGGAGTTCGAGGAAACCAGGATCGGCCGGCTGGAACACAAGATCGACAAGCTCCGGGTTGTCGCCAACCGCATTCCGGGCGTGGAATGGCTGACGACCCGCGCCTTCAGCGGCGAGGATGGCATCGCGCTGGAGGAATACGCGCCCTTCGGCGTCATCGCCGCGGTCACTCCCGTCACCCACTCGCTGCCCACCCTGGCCTGCAACGCCATCAACATGCTGGCTGGCGGCAACACGGTGGTTTTCAACGCCCACCCCTCCGGCGCGAAAATCGCCGCCAAGGGTGCCCGGCTATTCAACCGCGCCATTCGCCAAGCCATAGGGATCGACAACCTGCTGACGATTGTCGAGCAACCGACCATCGAGAGCGCCCAAGCCATGTTCGACCACCGGGAGGTGAAGCTGGTGTGCGTGACGGGCGGGCCCGCCC
>CAWUNZ010000113.1:0-10391 GCA_963923445.1 uncultured bacterium | reverse complement strand
CCCCACGGCGAATATTCGGGCCCCGAGGATTGAACCACGCAAAGGACCGGCGCTCCGCTGTCGGGAATTGTCAATTGGCTACCCGGAAAGGAAAATCGCCTCGGAAATCGGATTGGAGATCGACCATGGTTCGCGCGCCGCGATTGTTGGCGACAACGGGCAGGGAAAAACCACGCTCTTGCGAACTCTGGTGGACTCATTGCCACCCTTGGCGGGTGAGGTGAAGTGGGGTTTTGGCTGCAAGATTGGCGTTTACGCCCAGCATGTGTACACCAGCCTTCCCGATGGCCAAACAGTGTTGGGATATCTTCAGTCCCAAGCATCGCGCGGGAAAAAGGACCAGGAAATACTGGACATAGCCGGGGCATTTTTATTCCGTGGCTCGCATGTTCGCAAACCTGTTTCCGTGCTTTCCGGTGGTGAGCGCGCCAGGCTTTGCATGGCAGGTTTGTTGCTGGGTGAATGCAACATCCTGATTCTTGATGAACCCGGCAACCACCTGGATGTGGACACCGTAGAGGCATTGGCCGAGGCGCTTGTGGATTACGAGGGAACCGTGGTCTTCACAAGCCATGACCGGCATTTCACCAGGCGGATTGCCACCTGCATCGTGGAAGTCCGCGACGGCAGGGCTATCAACCATAGCGGTAATTACGACGCGTACTTGGACAAGGTGAACGCGGAGATCGAGGCGGGCGAGCGGGAACGCGCCAGCGAAAAAGCCAAAGCCCCTTCCCCCCGTACCACCTCGGTCGCGTCTTCTCCCACCAAGGTGGAAACCGATCCCCGCAAGGAAATGAAAAACCTGGAGCGCTCAATCGCCCAGTTGGACACGCGCAAGAAGGAAATCAATTCCCTCTCCGCCAAAACCACCGATGCGGACGCCCTGCTCGAACTTCAAATCGAACTCGAGGAAATCATAGCCAAAATTGACTCCGCGGAGGAACGCTGGAGCCAACTCTTCGCCGAGGTCGAAGGCTATTCCTAACCCTTTCTCCAGAGCTTGCGATCAAGCGTCCGGTAACTGATGGCCTCGGCCAAATGGGCTGGAAGGATACCTTGGGTGCCATCGATGTCGGCGATGGTACGGGCCACCCTCAGAATGCGGTCATGCGCCCGGGCGGAAAGGCCCAGTTCCGTCATGGCCATTTCCATCATCTTGCGTCCCTCGACATTCAGGGCGGCATGCTTCCGGAGCAATCTACCGCTCATGCGCCCGTTGACACAAACGGTGTCCTCGCCGAACCTTTCCGACTGCGCGGCGCGCGCCCTGAGAACCTGATCCCTCATCAAGGCGCTGGAGGAACCTTCCGCCTTGCCAGCCAATTCCTGAAAGGGAACCGCGATCACCTCAAGATGCAAATCAATTCGATCGAGAAGGGGGCCGGAAATTCTTCCCATGTATTTCTCGATCTGGATTGGAGAACACTTGCAAGCGTGGCGCGTGTCTCCCAGATAACCGCACGGGCAAGGGTTCATCGAGGCCACCATGACAAACTGCGCCGGAAAAGTGGTGGACCGAAGCGCCCGGGAAATGGTGACCTTACCTTCCTCGAGCGGCTGCCTAAGGACTTCAAGGCTGCGGCGGTTGAATTCAGGCAATTCGTCTAAAAACAAGATCCCGTGATGGGCCAGGCTGATTTCGCCGGGTGCCGGCGGATTGCCCCCACCCACCATCCCGGCGTCGGAAATGGTGTGGTGAGGGGAACGGAAAGGGCGAGTCGTGAGGAGGGACTGGTCCGACGGAAGGCGCCCGGTGGCGCTGTAGATCCGTGTTGTTTCCAGGCTTTCGGCCATGGTCAGGTTCGGCAAGATAGTGGCCAAACGCTGCGCCAACATGGTTTTGCCCGTGCCCGGCGGCCCGATCATCAGGATATTGTGACCACCCGAGGCGGCGACCACCAAAGCCCTCTTGGCATACTCCTGCCCCCGGACATCCGCAAAGTCGATGCTGTAGCGATTCATCTCAGCCGCCGGGGCAGCCGTTGACCTTTCTGTCGGACTGATGGACATCATTCCGGTCAGATGGGCGACCGCCTCACCCAAGCCGCCGACACCAATGACGGTGAGGCCTTCAACCACGGCGGCTTCCCTTGCGTTCTCCCGAGGAACCAACAGGGAACGAACACCGCGGGCGGCGGCAGCCATGGCGATGGAAAGGGCGCCCTTGATGGGGCGAACCGTGCCATCAAGGGCCAACTCGCCGGCCAGTGCCATTCCTTCCAAAGCCGAGGCCGGTAGTTGACCAGTGGCAACCAACAATCCAACAGCGATCGGAAGATCAAATGCCCCTGCTTCCTTTTTGGTGTCAGCCGGGGCCAGATTGATGACCGTGCGCCCTCTGGGCCGATTGAATCCCAGGTTCGCCAAGGCCCTTTCAATGCGATGAACACTTTCCTTGACCGCCTGTTCAGGAAGCCCAACCAAAACCGTTTTGGGCAGTCCACCGGCCGCATCAACTTCCACATCGACGCCAAAAGCATCGATTCCCTGCAGGCCAAATGAAAGCAATCGGGCTAACATGCACCATGCCTCCCAAACTGGTGTACACCAGTTTAGTACATTTTGGCGCAAAGGCAGCCCAAATCGTGAATTTCAGCCGTTTTCACTTTCAGGCGGGATGTTTTCTTGCGAATCGGAACGGCCGGAAAAAGCCTTGTCAACGGCTTCCAGCAATCTTTCCATCGGAAAAGGTTTGCGGATGTAGTCGACAACACCCAGCAATTCAGCGTAAGCCTTGTGCCGGCTACCCTCGTTGGCCGTGATCATGATGAAGGGCGGAGCGTCGGCCCGATCCTTGAAATGTTCAAGCACCGGGTAGCCGCCCATCCTGGGCATCATCATGTCCAGAATGACCAAATCCGGATGAATCCGATCAACCATTTCGCGTGCTTGTCGCCCGTCACGGGCCTGCAAAACCTTGTGCCCCTGCCTTTCCAGAATCAATTTCAGGCCGTCGCTCAACTCAGCATCATCATCAACCACCAGAATGGTTCGCTGCTGGGTCATTTGGCATGTCCATCCAGGCGGGGTGCTGACGGATCCGGAAGTTGCACAACCCCCGGCAGGAAGGTTGGTGTAACATACCAGCACGCCTGATCAGGAACAAGCAACCAGTAGGCGCAACATCGGCGGAATGGATTCCCCACCCATGATCGGATTTCAAGCATTGGCAAGCGGCAGCAAAGCCAACTGCATGATCCTCGGAGATAAGAACAACGGCACGCTCTTGGATGTTGGCCTCGGAGTTAGGAGTTTGAACTCCAGGTTGGATCTCATCGGCTGGAATCCTGAAAATTTTCGCTCGGCAGTACTCACCCATACCCATGGCGATCACTGGAGCCAATCCAGCCTGATGTGGTTGTCGCAACAGGGCATCAGGCTTTGGTGCCACGAGGCACATGCGGCCCAAATCTCGCCCTTGGCGCCCGGATTGAATGAATTAAGAAGGAAAGGGCTTTTGAGCCTCTACAAGGAAGATCGGTCCTTCCAACCCATGCCGGGCTGGAATTTCCATCCCATACCAGTCAGCCATGATTCGGACCCCACCTTCGGGTTCCGCTGTGACCACACTTCATGGTCGATGGCCTATCTGGCCGATCTTGGGACAACCGAAGGCCTGCCTTGGGAAAACCTCGCGAACCTTGATTTTCTGGCAATAGAATCTAACCACGATCCCGACATGCTTCGTCAAAGCAACCGACCGAAGCATTTGATTAACAGGATCGCTGGAAACAGCGGACACCTTTCCAATCATCAGTGTGCCGAAACAGCAGTGCAACTCATGAAAAAGTCATCGGGAAGGCTCGAATCTGTTTTGCTCCTGCACCTGAGCAGTGAATGCAATTCACCGGAACTGGCTTTGCGCTCCACCAGATCGGCGCTTCAAGGCATGACAAAGTCGATTCGAATTTCAGTCGCCCCCCAAGGCGATCCCAGTCCAAGGTTTTCCACCACCAGAGCAGCATGACTGCCAATGGAGTTTCCCATGCCCACTCCCGAACAGATCCTCGCCAAGTTGTACGAACTTCGTAAGGAATACGACGACGACAAAGAGGACCCCCATTATCTGGCCCTGCACCACGCGTTTTTGTTTATCAGCTACCAAATGGAATCGTTCAGGAAATATGTGAAAGAAGCCTCGGAGAAAATCGGGGAATAAAGCAGGGGATCGATCAATCACCCTCGATCAGGTTGAGATCCGGCATGATCTCATGGGTCCGGTTGGTGAGGTATCGACGCACCGCCTTGAAAGTGGACATTCGACACACTGCGGTCGCGGCTTCCTTGGCGTCTTCAAGTGTGACCCGACGAAGCAGTTCCTTCACCGATGGCAACAGGGCCGCTGCCATGCTGAATCGGCGCAATCCAAGTCCTAGCAACGGCAAAAGGCATCGAGGCTCACCTGCCATCTCGCCACAAATGGTAACCGGCTTGCCAGCTTCAGATGCGGCGCGAAGAATTCGGCGCACCAACCGGAACAGAATCGGGTTATAGGGCTGGCAGAGGTGAGCCACCCTTGGATTGTCCCGGTCGGCAGCCATGAGGTACTGGGTGAGATCATTGCTGCCAATGCTGATGAAATCCACCATCCGCACGATCCGCTTGATGGCAAAGGCAACTGCAGGCACTTCCACGAGAACTCCCACACGCGCATCGCCGGCGTGAGGAATCCCCTCCCGGGTGAGGTCATCCCTGCATTGATTAAGGAGTTTGCGTAGAAAACCGAGTTCTTCCACGCGACTGATCATCGGAAACAGGATATTGACCGTTTCGCCCTCAGCCGCCCTGAGAATAGCCCGCAGCTGCCGGGCAAACAGGCCCGGGTGCCTTCTCGCCATACGAATCGACCGGAATCCCATGAAAGGGTTGGCCTCATGCTGCCCGGTCAACCATGGAACCATTTTGTCCGCCCCCAGGTCGATCGTCCTGACCACAACCTTGGAAGATCCGAATGTTTCCATGGTGGCGCGATAGGCCGCAACCTGCTCGTCTTCCTCCGGTATCGATGGATGGGTCAAAAAGAGGTACTCGGTGCGATATAAGCCGATACCGCATGCCCCGGTTGCATGCGCAACCCTTGCGTCGAGGGGATAATTCACATTGGCCAGAAGGGAAACCACCTCACCGCATGCCGTCACAGCCGGTTGATCCCGGTTTTCGATCAAACGGCCTACCACCGACGCGTATTCCCTGGCCAGTTTCCGGTAGGCGGCCAAGGTTTCCGGCCCCGGCCGGAGGTGAACAACCCCCTCACGACCATCAACCGCGATCAAATCTCCGGATGTGACCGCTCTCAAGACCCCCCTGGCTCCGCTGACCGCTGGAATACCGAGGGAACGGGCCAGTATCGCCCCGTGCCCAGTCACCCCACCAGCCTCGGTGATGATCGCGGCGAATCGCCCGCGCTCCAGAAGGACACCTGCCATTGATGGGAGGATTTCCTCCGCCACCAGAACCAGCGGTTCACCTCCAACGGGTGGCAGGGGAGGTGGATCGTCGAGATGCCCTATGATCCTTTGAAATACATCCTTGATATCAGCGATACGCTCCAGCATGTGCGCATCACGGACGCGCTGGAACATGCCGATGAACTCCTCCCGCGTTTGTTCAACGGCCTCCAAGGCCCCGCAATTGCCATCCACCACGAGCGATTTGACTTTGCCAATGAGAAGCGGATCTTCCAGAAGCAGGCGATGGGCACGAAAAATGGCCGCCCTGGACGCGCCAAGCTCTGACCGCACCTTACGCTCCAGGGCCTCCAGGTCGGCAAGGCTCTTCGAACGGGCCTTGTCAAGGCGCTCAAGTTCAGCCTCAACACCGGCCCCGCCCTTGCGGCCACCGGTTCCCCTTCTGGACCCGTTTTCAACAATGAACGCTTGTCCGACAGCAACGCCGGGGGCAAGTGCGACGCCTTTGATCATGGAATCAACAGCACCCCAAGACGCCGAGATGGCTGACCCGTATCAGGGAAATGCCTAAGAACCTTGGCGATCAATTCGCCAATCAACTGATTATCCATGCGGATTTTAACCGGGATTTATTCGCTTTGCCACCATCAATGACCCGCAAGGGAAAAGTGGGCTGGACACGAACCCTGTTCGATGGCATGGGCCTCGACAAGAAATTGATCACCACATCCGGGGGGATATGGTGGCAGATCGCGGGGGGACATAACCAAATGGGAAAATGGATGGCCATCACGGCAGCGGCGGGGTTGTTAATCGCTTCTCAGGCAATTCGTGGCGAGGACGCCACGCCCGCCAAGAAGGGGATTTGGTTTCCAACCTTTTCGTCCAAGCAAAAAAAGGAAGAAAATACAAAATCGAAAGCCAAGGATGTGGAGGCGGTTGAGGAAATAGATCGCGCCATGGCCGACCGTGTAACTAAAAGAAAAAAAATTGCCGGGCAGGTGGACCGGGAAGAACAGGACTACTTCCGCCGACTTGAAGTGGTTGACCGGTTGATGGATCAAGCCATCCGTGATGGCGATCAGGAGGCCGTGCGGAAATTGGAGCAACTTCAGGAACGCATTCAGCAGGTCTATGACCGAAACACCGCCGCTTTGGGTGTCTCCGATCCAAACTCCATGGATTTGGCCATTCTCAAAGAGAAGACCGCTTCCACCAAGACATCAGTCACACAACTGCTCAAAGAAGACAACTCCAGCAAAACAAGTCAATCGGCCAGCCGCAGGGAGAAAAAGCAATGAAATCCTTCTTTTGTCTTGTTGCGGTTGCAGTCGCCTTGGCTCAAGGTTGCGACACCCTTCCAACCGTCAAGGAACAGCCCAAGGCAGCCAATTCCTCAAAATCTGAAGCTGCGAAAACATCACCGGGCTTGGAATCCACGGCCAGAAAGATCGTAAAACCTGTTCGCCCTGCCGATGTTGCGCCCGGTCAATGTCGGGAAACCATCAAAGCGCTCCAGGATGAACTCGACGCCGCTGGGCAATAAGCCCCTTCAATCGGAAGCGGACATAAGAGCAATGCCTTGGCAAATTTCAACAATTTGATTGCCCTGAATGCTTGCGTCATCCCAGAGAACAAGATGCGCGGCGCCTTCAATCACATCGACGGAAACAGGCATTCCCTGTACCAGTGTTCCAGTCAGGGAACTTCCGAGCAGGCCCACTTCCTGAAATCTCGGGCAGGGAATCAGGATTTGGCTTGAATTCCATGATTTTCTTCTGGGAGGACCGGTCGTTAACCAGACTTGCCAAGGAACCAGGACAGATCGAACATTTCGAGAAAAAACCGCCCCTCTGTCTGTTAATTCAATCCTGACTCCCTTGGTGAGTTGATAAGCCAAATAAATCGTCCCTGTTAATGCGCCCAACCCAGAAACGATCAGCATCCCCAAAATGAAGTCCGACTCTACCCCAGGCAATTTCAAAAAGGTGTGGACCGCCTGGGAAACCGGGGGAACGATCGCCGCCATAAGCAAGCAAAGTGGAAGAAACCACAAAAGCCAGCAAATGAGAAAACCGATTGGACGCTTCAGCGGTGGAACAAGTATCGGATTTGACGAAAGCGTTTCCAAAGGACGGGGTATCAAGAATTCCAAACCAAGGGCGACAACAGACGAGCCAAACAACCACCTATCTGCCGCACGGATAACTGTCCGCATAGCCATGGCGACTGACAGGATCAGGTGAAATTCCATTCCTTCCAGTCGCCATGAACCGCCAGCTAACTACCAATCCATTGGCAGCGGATTACTCCTCGTCATCCATCTCCGCGAACTCGACCAGCCTTTGGGATCGGACAGGTTGCCGAAGCTTGAGAAGTCCACGGGCCTCGATTTGGCGAATCCGTTCGCGGGTGATGCCATAGGTTCTGGCAACTTCCTCAAGTGTTCTCGGCTGCCCATCACGCAGGCCAAACCTTAGCTCGATCACCTCGCGTTCACGAGGTGTCAGGGAGCGGAGGACCTCGGCAATACGGTCCCTCAGCAGGTGCTGATCAACGGCAAGACCGGGATTGGTGGCGGATGGATCGTCGAGGAAATCCTCCAGCGCCCGCTCTCCATCACCACCCATCGGTTCATGCAAGCTCACGGGGTGGCGGGCCACCACGCGCAGTGAGTGAGTCTCTTCGGCGCTGACGCCCAGAACCGCAGCGATTTCTTCAACCGTGGGTTCGCGGCCTTCCTTGGCGGATAGTTCCCCTCGCACACGCTCGACGGCGGCGAGGGTTCCGACCTGATGGCAAGGCACTCGAATGGTGCGGGCGTGGTCCGCCAACGCGCGAGTGATGCCTTGTCGTATCCACCAAGTCGCATAAGTTCCGAATTTATAACCCAGGCGGTGCTCATATTTGTCCACAGCCCGCATCAGGCCACGGTTGCCTTCCTGAATAAGGTCGGAAAAAGGCAATCCGCGACTGCGGTAACGCTTGGCTATGGACACGACCAGACGCAGGTTGCCCTCGGCCAAATCCTTCCTAGCCCTCTGATATTCCCGCCGCCGTTTGAGGATCACCAGAGCCAATGACTCGGTTATTTCAGCCGGCACCCGAATTTCGAGAACGATGTCCCGGAGTTCCTTCACGGCTTTGGTCCGCCGATCGCGGTCAGCCGAGGAACGGCCTGCGATCTCGCTGGCGGATTTCAATTCCTCCAGCTTCTCGGTCATGCTGATGAACTCATCGGACCATTTGTCAAGAAGGTCGATTCTGGGTGAAAGTTCCTCAACCAGACGCACGGCTTTTTCGAGCTTGAACCACAAGACTCGTGTCAGTCGTCGCCGCTGGGTGCCGACCGCAGCACGCAGTAGCGTTTGAAAACCCAAATCGATCGCGGCCAGAAGGCTTCTGATCGTCCTCAAGTTTGCGGGCATGCGCGAGACGATCTTGTCCCTGCTCAGGCCGAGCGTGGTTACAACATCGATGCTTGGGTCCAACGGTGTTTGGCCGGCGACGACCTTTTCAAAATGCTCCACCACGCGCAGGATGGTGCGCGGGCACATGAGCACAGATCGACGATAACGAGACCGCTTCAACTCCAAACGGCTCGCCAATGCCAATTCCTGATCGCGCGTCAGGAGCGGGATCGCTCCCATTTGGCGTAAGTAAAGGCCGAGTGCGTCGTCCGCCCCGGTTGCCTCCCCTTCCTGATTTTCAGGGGAAATCGCGGTTGTTTCGCCGGGGGCCTCGCCTGACCCGATGAAATCGTCCGCCAAATCAGATTCGCGTGGAAGAAGGTCGTCCCATGTGGCGCCCACATCCCTGGACTTTCCTTCAAACGAAGGGCCGGTTCCAATTTCCCATGTTTCCCGTTGCATGCCGTTTTCCGCCAACAAATGGTCCATTACTTTCCAAATGCCTCCCAACAACAACCGCCGCTTCAACGGGAATCCAACCCGCGTCTCCGCGAGTGGTCCGAAAAAATAACAATGCGGTCTAGCCCCAGGAGTTACCCGGCCAGCCGGAAGGACCACCATGTTCAAGAATCTGCGCCATGTCCTCAATAGAACGATGGACACGGAGAATTATTTATCGGCGAGACAGCCTCAACTCTTGAACAAACACCGCAAAGGTTGAAGAAGCGATAAAATCTTCACACCCAACTCGCGCAGAACAGTATATACTCGCAAATCACATTGTCCACATTTTTTTTCGATCAGGACTTGCCAAGCCATGCTTGAGTCTATCCTTGCGATTATCTTGATCGGTCAATTCGGGCAGGATTCTTCCATCCCTTGGGCTTTCAAAAAACCTGTTCGCCCGGAAATACCACCCGGCGCGCACCCGGTCGATGCCCTTGTTGGAACACCTGAAAACGCCAAGGTTTTATCGCCCGCCGCATTCCTCAGGCGACTCAGTTTTGACACCCGCGGCCTTCCTCCACCTCCATCCGCTTTGGACGACTTCCTTTCCTGGTCCGATCAGGAAAGAGTTTCAAAAATTGTGGATTACTTGATCGACACGCCCGCTTTCGGTGAAAAACAGGGCCAAGCATGGCTGGATGCCGTGCGTTTCGCGGAAACCAATGGTTTTGAAACTGATGGGGATCGACCGCACGCCTGGCGCTACCGGGATTGGGTGATCGAGGCCATGAACCTCGATATGCCGTATGACCAATTCCTGATTGCGCAACTGGCCGGCGACCTGATGACCCCCGCCGAATTCCCATGGGTCTCCCAAGAGCAAACTCGGCAAAAGGCATTGATCGCGACCGGTTTCCATCGATGCGGACCTGTTCACCTGGTTTCCGGCAACCTTGACAAGGCCCAGTTGCGCAACGAGTTTCTCACGGAAGCAACGACTACCATTTCAAGCGCGATGCTCGGCCTGACGATTCATTGCGCCCGGTGCCATGACCACAAATTTGATCCGATCACCCAATTGGATTATTACCGGCTTCAGGCATTCATCGGCAGGATCGAGCCC
>CAWUNZ010000112.1:0-10478 GCA_963923445.1 uncultured bacterium | reverse complement strand
TTGATCTGCTGAAGCCGTTTTTGGGATAAGGTTTTCTCGAATACCTCCCTTTGAAAGCTCCAAGAATTGTTGTGGAGCCTTCGGGCGCAAGCCGCGCGGGCGGGTTCGTTGTTCAACTGGAATCCTCGGGCTTGCGCCCGGAACTCTGGAGTTCATTTTTCAAATCAGGAAATGAACAAAGGATTCTTGAGCCGGGCCCTAAGCCTTGCCAATATCGCGCCAGACGCGGTCGGCGTGGGCGCGCTCTGCCACCACCACCTTGGCCAAGGTGGGCCTGCCCAGCATGGTGTAGGCCTCCTCCAAAATGGGAGAGGCGATGGCCCGTCGCCTGCGTGTGCCCGGGGCCCAAAGTTCCCTGCCGATGAACAAGGCCAGGCCCGGCCTGCCCGAGTCGAGCGCCCGGCGGGCCATGCGCTGAAGCCAAGCCACCCCCGCCTTGCGCCACACGGCCTCGTGCAGGCGTGTCAGGTTGGCGGTAGTCCTGCAGGTTTCCGGTGGCGCCACGATTCCCGTGCCATCCTGAGTGGGCAGGGTCACCAGCGCGTCGCGGTCGGCCAAGGCCTCCGCGCTGGCGCGGATGTACGCGTCGCCCGTTTGGGCCGGCAAATTCACACCCGCGGCCTTGGCGATCCTTTGGGTCAGGCCTCGGCAATTGACGAGCATGCTCACCACTTCCCTGGCCTGGGCCTCCGTCATGCCGGGATCGGGTCCTTCCTGCTCGAGGTCCGCCGCCGCTTGCTCCACCCAAAGCCTCAGGCCTCCCGCCAGGCTGTCGCCTTCAAGGCTGGCGCCCGGTCCCGCGCCGCGGTCGGTGAGGGCCGCGCAACTGGGAGCGCCGGCATCGGGATCATCGAGGAAATATCCCCAGTGCTGGGAACCGTCTTCGGCCACCATCACCGGGAAGAATTCGGGCAACTCCCAAGGCCTGCGGTGGTGCAGGAGCATCGGCGCGGGCGGATCGATCCGGTCGAAACGGCCATCCAAGACCTCAAACGGGCCCACCAAGGTGAACCCCAGCGATTCCTCCAGGGCGCGAAGTGGATCAAGCGGTTTCAGGGACCGGCAGAACGCGTAAACGCGTTCTAGTTCGGCGGGGAAGTGAAAGCCGTAAAGCTCGAAAAGCCGGGCCCGGCGACGCTCCTGAGGAGTCATGCGCCGGGCCTTGGGGAAAGGGTGAGCATCAGGAAAGAATCGCCGTGACCGCCTCGCCCTGGACCAATTCGCGGGGCTGATTCAAATGGTTGTACACGATCGTCGCCGGATTGATGCCGACACTGTGGTAAATCGTGGCCAATAGGTCGCGCGGATGGACCGGGCTTTCCACGGGCGCGGAACCGGTCTTGTCGGACTTGCCATGGACATGGCCCCGGCGGGTGCCGGCGCCCGCGACCACGGCGGTGTAGCAGTAGGGCCAGTGATCGCGACCGTCGTCGGAGTTCTCGTTGCCCGAGGTGCTCACACCGCGCTGCGGGCTACGGCCGAACTCACCCACCGCCACCACCAGCGTTTCACTCAGAAGTCCGCGCTGGTCGAGATCGGCGATCAGTGCCGAAAGGCCGGCGTCGAGCATGGGGGCCGACTGGTCCTTCATCCGCTTGGAAAGGCCCTGGTGCACATCCCACGAGTGGTTGTCCGAATTGGCCACCTTGGGCCAGTTGACCTCCACGAACCGCGTGCCGGCTTCAACCAGTCGGCGGGCCAGAAGGCAGCTTTGGCCGAAGGTGTTCCGGCCGTACTGGTCGCGGATGGCGGCGGGTTCCAAGGTGAGGTCGAACGCCTTGCGCGCGTTGCCGCTGATCACCAGACCCAGGGCCTTGCCGTAATAGTCGTCGAGGTCATACCGGGAGGTGGCTTTTTCCAAATCATCCATGCCTTGGTTGATGACCGTTCGCAGGCGCGCCCGGCGTTCGAGTCGCACGCGGCCGACTTCGCCGCGCAGCTGGAGATCGTCCACCTGAATGCGGTCCATCTTGGCCATGTCCATGTCGTCGCCGGCGGGGTAGAGCAGGTAAGGGTCATAAGCCCGGCCCAGGAAGCCCGCGCTGCCACCCTTGCCCACCACATTGCTCTCCTGCAGGGGGCGGGGCATCATCACGAACGGCAGCATGGGAACAACCGGCGGCTTGATGCGAGCGATCTGCGAGCCGCAGGTGGGGAAGTCCTTGGGTGTCGGCGGCTCAAGTTGGCCCGAGGGGCTTACCTTGTCGGCGGTGTAGCCGGTCAGCATCTGGTAGATGGCGGCGGTGTGGTTGAACAGGCCCACGGGGGTGTAGCTCATCGAGCGGATCATGGTGAAACGATCGTTCACCTGGGCCAGTTTCGGCAGCAGTTCGGTGAAGTTCACGCCGGGAAGCTTGGTGGAAATCGGCTTGAAGATGGAGCGGACATTGTCCGGCACGCCTTCCTTGGGATCCCACAGGTCGAGGTGGCTGGGGCCGCCCTGCAGATAGAGCAGGATCACGCTCTTGGCCTTGCCGAAGCCGGGACCGCCGTAGGAACCTTCGGCCGCCGTGGCCGATTTCAGGTTCAGCAGGTTGGCCAGCGAGAGGCCCATGACCGACGAACCGCCCACCCGCAGCACATCGCGGCGGGCGATGGTTCCATCGCAGTTGTCCCGACCCGCGGCACCTGTCAGCGCGAACATGGCAAACCTCCCGGTAACGGCGGCCCGTGGTGTATCCTTTGGAATGAAAACAGGCGGGCTCCCATAATTTACTTCGGCGTCTTGGCGCCCGTCAATCAACTTCCCTGAACTGGGAATCAGGAGACCACTGGAGATGGCGCGGAGGGATGATCCTGAAAATTTCCGGAATTCCGGCAAGGAACCCCCCGGCCCGTTGCAGGAACCCGTGAAGGTGTCGGCCGCCGAACTGGCGCGCCGGCGCCAGGTGGTCGAAGCCGCCTATTTCGCGGAATACCCCAGGTTGCACAGAATGATGGTCGCTCTCCTCCAACGCAAAACCAGCCAAAAGCGCTCCACCTGCCAAGACAGGGTGGAGGAAGCCCTCCAGGAAACCTTTGTCCGCCTGATGCGACTCCTTTCCGAGTTCGATCCGGACCACCCCGCGGGACCTTGGGTCCGCTCGGTGGCGTACATCGTGCTGTTGGAGCAAAGCCCGTCACGGCGCCCCCGCGAGGAGGCGCGCGCGGGCGACCTCCATGCCGACGGCATGGCCGGGTTGGAACCGGCCATCCGGGCCAAGGTGCCTGATCCGACGGTGGATTTCTTCGGCAAGATGGCGGTTGCCGAGTTGCGCGTGCTGGCGGAACGGCTCGTGCCAGACCAGCGCGACGCCGTTGTCTTGACGGTGTTCGAGGGCCTCACCGCGGCCGAGGCGGCGGATCGCCTGGAAGTTTCGGTCGAGACCATTCATGTTCGCAAGTCCCGGGGACTGTCGAACTTGCGTCGTCTTATCAACGAAAAGGGCAACGGGCCGGAAGGCCGGGATGGAACCCCATGATCACACCATACGATCAAATGGCGATGCGATTTGTCGAGGCCCACGACTCGGGCGACCTCGAGGCGATCGCCAACCTCTGGACCCTTGCCGCGAAGGACCCCGCCCTGGGCGAGCACCTCAAACTCGTCGAGGACGGCCTTCTGGCCGAACTGGATGCCGTGGCTGAACCGGAAGCGCTTCAGTTGACCGCGGCGGACATCGCCGACAGGCTTCGCCTTGCCAAGGCCCGCCTGGATCCCGTGGAAAGCGATGCGCTCGACCGGCTTTCCGCCTGCGAGGAGGAATTGCCTGCCACGCTCACCATGAAGGTTGTCCGCGGCCTTTGGGAAAGGCTGGGCCTGGGCGCCACCGGCCAACTCGCGCGCGAATTCCTGGAGCAGGCCAGCGCGCTCCTGCTCGGCGTGGGCGGGGAGCAGCGGGTGGCCCTCATGGCGGCGCGCGCCGTGCGCAAGGGGAAGAAAAAATCTTCTTGAGCGATCTTCCACGGGAGGCATGATGCCATGGCGGACCGCGGGTTTGTGTGCGACATCAACCGCATCAGGCGCTCCGTGGCGGAGTTCGTCACCCGCGCCGGATTCGACTGGGCCGGCCTCAAGGCCGCCGGCATCGCCGTTCCCCTGACCGAGATGGTGGATGGGCATCCCCTCTGCCTTGTTGAAGTGAGGCGGCTGACTCCCGCCTCCGTTTCCAGCCACTTGGCCAAGAGGGGCCTTTCGGCTCCCGTGACCGGCGAACGGCCCGGCAGGGCGCTGGCCGGCTTTGTCTATGGCGACAGTTCGAGGGCCTTCATCTTTCTCAACCGCGACGATCCGTTCGCGCGCCGGCGGTTCAGCCTGGCCCATGAGATCGGTCATTTCATGCTTCATGGTGGTGGCGCCCTGGCACGCGCCACCGCTCGTCCCGGCCCGGTTCCGCTGGATGACGAACCGGAAGACCCGCGCGAGGTCGAGGCGCACGCCTTCGCCGCGGAACTGCTCATGCCATGGGAGATGGTCGAAGCGGAAGCGGCACCGCTCCGGCGGGGAGAAATCGGCCTTGAACGGGCGGTGACCCGCATGGCGGTCCGGTTGCAGGTGAGTCGGCAGGCCGCGGCGCGGCGCCTGCGGGAATGGCCGGGTGGCGCGTGAGGGATATTCCCCGCGAAGACGCCGTTCCCGAGGTCCTGGACCGGCGTCGCCGCGAGGTTGAGGCCCTCAGGCATAATCGAGAATCCCTGCCGGAAAGCACCCGGCCCATCGATCCCGCTATCCCGCCCCATGACCTTGCGGTGGTTTCCGGGGCCATGTCCGGAAGCATGGTTCATTTGAGGGTGGCCACCGGGTTGGTCGCTCCGGCGTGGGTTGGCCGTCTGGTCGCCGGCAGGAATGACGATCCAAGGATCGAGTCGGAAGCGATCGCCGCCGTTTGTCTCGACGCGTTCGACCTCGCCGCGGCCGAATCGTTGGCGGCGCGCCTGTCCGAGCGGGGAATATCCGTTTTCCCGGCGCCATTGCCCGCCGTCAGCCCCCACCCCAACCCGATCCGTCGCCGCCGCGCCGCCCATCCCGATCCGCAAATGCAGGCGAGGCAAGCGCTCTTCAAGGCCCGGCACGCGCTCGAGGCGCTTCTGGAGCAGGCGGCGATTCCCGGCATCGACAGGCCGCTCATGGTTCGGGGCTCAATCGGGGCACTCGATAACATCATCAATAACAGGTCCGATTTGGATTCAATCCTCAGGGCGGGTTGGACCGACGCGGGCGACCCTGCCGCCGCCGACTTCGCGGGCGCTTACACCATCCCGCCCGGCCACCGAGGAGCGGTTTTGGGGAGCGGCGAGGTGGCTGCCTGGTTTTTCCGGCCCTTGGCCGGCGAACCGCTGATGCGCCTGAGGGTGCCCGTGGCATGGTGGAAACGCCACGGCGGGGCGGGTGCCGACTTGCTCACGGCGTGGGCCCTTCACATGCTGGCCGCGGGGGAGAATAATCGTCTCGGGCGGCTTGAGAGTCGGCTGGCATCGTTTGCCGATTCCCGGGAAATTCTTTCCGCCATCACGGATCTCATCGCATGAGCGAATCGGAAGACACCCCCATCCGCGCCGCGGGATTCCTGCTGATGGTTCCGGGGGCGCCGCCGCGTTTCCTGCTGATGGAACACCCCCACCGGCTGGATTTGCCCAAGGGCCATCTGGAACCGGGTGAAAGCGACCTGGAGGGTGCCTTGCGGGAGATGGAGGAGGAGACGGGCATTCCCCGGGCCGATGTGATCGTGGATCATTCCTTCCGGTTCGAGTTGAGGTACCGCGTGCCCACGCACCGCTTCGGCCCGGGTCCGAGGGACAAGGTGCTGGTGATCTTCCTGGGTTGGCTGAACCACATGCCGGAAATTGTTTCCACCGAGCACCATGGCCACCGCTGGGTGGCGTGGGAACCTCCCCACCGTATTCAGGCCCAAACCATCGACCAAGTGCTCGAGGCGGTGGAAAAGCACCTGTCGGTGCTTCCGGAATGAACCGTTATCGGGCAAGGGGGGCGACGCCAACCCGCGTTCGCGCCAATTCGGCCAGTCCCTGCTCCAAGGTAACGACGGGTTGGTAGCCCAGGTCGCGGCGCGCCGCCTCCAGCGAATACCAGTGCGGGCTTGAAAGTTCATCCACCACGAAGCGCGTGGTCGGCGGTTCTCCCGGCAAGGAGAAACAGCCCCACACACACTCCGCCATGGTGGCTATGGCCTTGGCCACCGCCACCGGCGCCGTTCGCCTCACGGGGGGAAGTCCCTCGGCCGCCAGCAGCCGGTCGATCAGGTCCCAGAGAGGCAGCGGCTCGCCGTTGGCGATGAAATAAGCCTTGCCGGCGCACGGGGCGCCCGGGGCCAGCGCGTCGAGCGCCAGCACATGCGCGTGGGCGGCATTGGCCACGCAGGTGGTATCCACAAGCCCGCCCGACCCCAGGCGCACCAGCCTGCCCGCGCGGGCCCTCGAGTAAAGGCGGGGCAAAAGGTGCGGGTCTCCAGGCCCCCACACCAAATGCGGCCTGAGGGCCGTCACCGCAAGATCATTCCCGTTGGCTTCCAAGGCCTCGCGTTCCGCGATCGCCTTGGTGCGCGAATAGAGGGAGCCATGCCGGTCGGGGTAAGGTTCGCTTTCATCGGCGCCTTCATGCCCGCCGGGATGAAACACCACGCTGGGGGACGAGGTCACCACCAATGATGTCACGCCGGCCTGCCGGCACGCGGCCAGAACGGCCCGCGTGCCGAGCACATTCGGCCGCCAGAAATCGCCGAGGGTTCCCCACACCCCGGCCCTCGCCGCCACATGGGCCACGGCATCGCAACCCCTCATGGCCCGGGCCAGCGCGCAAGTGTCTTCCAACTCACCAACATGCTGGGTGACGCCCATCGCGCCGAGGGCGGCGTATTCCCGCCTGGAATAATGGCTGACCCTGTCACCACGGGCCACCAGCATTTTTGCCAGGGCCATGCCCACGAATCCGCCGGCGCCGGTGATCAGGATCGCGCGCGGTGCCCGGCGCATCAATCGTTTCCTTGCGCGAGGGCGACAATGGCCCAAGCCGTGGCCGTGGACGAGATCCACTGGTCCTTGCCGTGCGGGAACCCGGTTTCGAAATACTTCTGGAACGGTTTTGAACGCGAGGCGACATGCCAGGATCCATCAGGCTTCTGCGAAGCCAGCAGGTAGGCGTTGGCCTTGGCGCGAGCCTTGTCTGTCGCAGGCAGGTGCAATGCCACCAGCGCCGTCGCCGTGGCGTACGCGTCGCTCGCCATCCCTTGCGTCTGGCTCCATCCACCATCCGTTTGTTGCCTGGCCAGCAGGTCTGCGGCAGCCTGTGCCGTTTCAACGGGGCCTTCGCCGCAGGCCCGTAAGCCCATCAGCCTGAAGGCATGGTCCTCGTTGTCCTTTGGCTTTACCTTGCGAAGCCAATCCCGCGCCTTTTCAATGGCCGTCTTGCTTTCCTTGGCTCGAGACTCGCCGTAGGCCTTGAGGCCCGCCGACGCCAGCCAGGTGGTGGTGACATGGCTGGCCTCCGAGGGTGGACGGTTCGAGGAGCAGTTCCAATGCCCGTCCTCAGCTTGGCGCTTGAGCAGGTAGTGAACGATGGCGTCGGTGTTGGCGTCGGGCGGATGACCAGCCGCGGCGAGACCGAGGAGAATGTGCCCCGCGGTATCCACCTGACCCCCGGTGCCCTTGTTTGAAAGATAATTCTCTCTGTTTTTATCCACGAAGGCGATGGTGTGGTCGAGTTGCCGCTTGCTGTGCCCAGATGCTGAGGCAAGTCCAGCCTTCGAGGCTGTGGCGAATGCCAGCAGCGGAAGCGATTGCTGGTGGCAGGAAAAGCAATCGCGGTTCTCGGCATGGCCCACCGCGGCCTTGTTCACGATATCAACGGCGCGACTTGTCGCCTGGCGAACGGGTTGCGGTTCCTCACCCCGGGCGGTGGTCACCAGAAATCCAATCAGAAGCAACCACGCGCGGTTCATGGCTTGAGCACCAGTTCCACCGCGCGGATCTCGGCCACCTGGGTCCCCGGTATGCGCGTGGCGGACAGTTCCAACGACCCCTTGCCAGCCTGAAGCGGGACCTCGCCCAGTGACATGATTTTGAAATCCTTCACGAGCGACTCGCCACGCCTTGGAACCCTGTCGTTCTCATCGCCCCGCGCCGGGGGATCGTGCGCGACGGTGATGGCCCCCTTCCAAATGGAGTCGCCAAAGGCCAGCCGGACTTCCGAGCCGACATCCTTGGCCGGGCAGGTGTAGTGCAAAATCGCCTCGTAGCGGCCCGATTCCGCCGCCTCGACGGTCCAGGTCATGCGGTCCTCTGGTTTCGTCCAGCGGGTGAAGTACGAGCAGTTGGGCGCCTGCGCGCTGCGCCTGATGCCGCCGCGGGGCACGCCGTCCCGGGCGGGGAGCACGGCCCGGGCCAGCGCCTTGTGGCCGACGGGGAAGGGACGGTTGTCCAACAGCGGCGTCTCCACCAGAACGGTGGAACGCCATCGCGCCACGGCGTCAGCCAACCGTTTTTTGGTGGCCTGTTCCCGGTCCGAGATATCGGTCTTTTGACCCGGATCGGCATCCATGTCGTACAACCGGCCCTGGGCGTCGAGGCGATGCGTTTGGCTGCGAGCCGAGGTCCGGCCGGCCCAGTGCGCGATCAGCAGGCGGTCCGGCGCCGGGGCGCCTCCGCCCAGCACCCACGGCGCCAAGGTCACGCCATCAAGCGGTTTATGAGCCGGCAACCGGATGCCAGCTAGGTCGGCCAGGGTGGGCAGCAGGTCAATCGCCCCGGCGATCGGCTTCACCACCGTTCCGGGGGGCACGCGCCCGGGCCAGCGGATGAACAAGGGTGACCGGGTGCCCCCCTCGTCGGTGGTGCCCTTGATGCCGCGCATGCCGCCGTTGAACCGGGCGCCGTTGGGCCCGTTGTCGCTGAAGTAAACCACGATGGTGTCGCGTTCGATGCCGCGGGCGGAGAGTTCGCCCAGCAGGCGACCGACATTGTCGTCGATGTTCTCGCCCATGGCGAGCGCGGCGCGCGCGTGCATGATGTCCGCGCCCGGCGAATCCACCGGCGGCAGGGCGGCTTCCTTGAAGCGGTTCCAATACGGATCGGGAACCTGCATCGGCGAATGCGGGGTGTTCAGGGCCAGATAGCACAGGAATGGTCGCCCCGCCTTGGCTTGTTGGCCGATGAAGCCGATCGCATGGCTGGTGATGTCGTCGGTCAGGAAGCCTTGCCCCTTGGCCGCCTGGCCGTTGTGGTCAAGCGGCGGGCTGTAGTAGTCGCCCCAGTGCCCCGAGGTGTAGCCGTAATACTCCCCGAAACCCCTGCCCAGCGGGTGATACGGAAACTGCGACCCGTTGTGCCATTTGCCAAAACAGCCAGTGGCATATCCGGATTGGCGCAAAAAGTCGGCGATGGTGCGCTCGTCGAGGTCGAGGCGCTCGGCGCCGGTGGACACGCCGTGGACTCCCCCCCGCGGATGCCACCGGCCGGTGAGGAACTCGGCGCGGGTGGGCGCGCAGACAGGTTGCACGAAGAAGCGGTCGAAGCGCGCCCCCTGCCGGGCAAGGCTGTCCAGGTGCGGCGTGCGCGCCGCGGTGTTCCCATGGATTCCAAGGTCTCCCCAACCCTGGTCGTCAGCCAATATGACCACGATGTTGGGACTGGGCGCCCCCGAGGCCAGAAAACATCCGATCGCGATGGCGGCGATCACGGGTTCATTCCTCCGCGCCTGGGCCGGGGCGGAAACCATGCCGCGGGCTTGGGGTTCTCCACCGTGAGCGAGGCCGTGTCGCCGAAGGCCTTCAGGTCGGCGGCGAGGGCCGACATCATCTCCCTCACGCGCCCGGAATGCGCTGGATTGTCCGCGAGGTTGGACATTTCGTGGGGGTCATTGTCCAGGTTGAACAATTGCGTCTGGTTCACTTCCGGGTAGCGAATCAACTTCCACGGACCGTCGCGAAGGGCGCGCTGCACCTTCCGGTAGCCGAACGCCAGCCGGGGCCTTCCGGGTCCGTCACCCTGTTTCAGGATCGGCGCGAGGCTGGCACCCTCGCTGGTGCCCGGTCCCTTCACCCCGCACAACTCACCCAGCGAGGGCAGCACATCGAACAGGTAGCACATCGCCCCTGTCCGTTTTCCTTTCGCGATCCCGGGGCCGGAGATAACCAGCGGCACCCGGATCGATTCCTCGTAGAGGTTCTGCTTGCCGATCAGGCCATGGGCGCCTCGCGCCACCCCCGAGTCGGCCGCGTACACCACGATGGTGTTGGCGGCATGGGGTGACTTCGCCAAGGCATCGAGGATTCGGCCCACCTGAAGATCAAGATACGAGACATACCGGTAGTAATCGGCGTTCATGGCGGCGACCGCCGCGGGGGTGCGGGGCCAGGGCAGGAGCAACTCGTCGCGGATGGCCATGTCCCCGTTGTCGAACGGATGCTGGGGAAGGAAATTGGGCTGGGCCGGCATCGACTTGGGGTCGTATTGCACGGGGAATCCCTCGGGCACGATGTGCGGGT
>CAWUNZ010000111.1:0-10508 GCA_963923445.1 uncultured bacterium | reverse complement strand
ATAGTGTCTCGCAGACCTCATGGCGCGCCTTCTCCACCGCCATAGGCGGCGAACCGGTTTCCGATTAAACTCGGCAACTCCGACGGTTTCGCCTTGCCGCGGTCGTTCCCGGGTGTTGTTTCGCATGGGATGCAATCAACGAAGGATATACTGTTGAATATTCAAGTTGGTGGTGATGGGAGGGTATTGTGCGTTGCCATACCGAAAGGTACGACAAAAAGGGTCGCCGTAAGCGTCATACGGGCGATTGCGGTCATGCCCGTTGTGGCTTATGTCACAGTTACAAATTCCCTAAACGAGAAAGAACTCGTAAGGAACTGATGGCAGATTCTCCCAAATCAGGAGATATGGAGTTGTCCGCCCATGACGATCTTGGCCGCATTGCTGGTGGCGCTCGGTCAGGACTCCGTGAGCATGCCGCTGGGGGGCAAGGCTGTTCCCTACCCGGCGCGAACGCGCGCGGAGGTGAACAAGGCCCTGGCCGGCGCGCCTGAAAACAAGGCCCCGGCGGGGCGGTTGCCGGTGCTGCTGGTCGCCGGACCCAAGGATCATGGCCCCCAGGAGCATGATTACCCGGCCTGGCAAAAGGCCTGGAGCCGGCTGATGGCGATGTCCCCGGGCGTGGAGGTGGACACGGCGTGGGAGTGGCCCAAGCCGGGGCAACTCGACAAGGCCAGGCTGATGGTGCTGTTTCAACGGGGCGACTGGAACGCGCAACGGGCCGGCGACCTCGACGCCTTCCTGGCCCGGGGCGGCGGCGTGGTGCTGCTCCACTGGGCCGTTGACGGCCGAGGGCAGGCGGAGGCCTTCGCCGAGCGCGTCGGCCTGGCGGCCAAGGGCGGCGGCATCGGGTACCGGCACGGGGAACTGACCCTGAAGCCGCAGAAGGAGGCGCTCGGGCATCCCATCCTTCGCAACATTGCCGATTTGCGGATCCACGATGAGAGTTATTGGCGCCTCTCGGGCCGCGAGGACCGGGTTCTGGTGCTCGCGCGGGCCCGCGAGGAGGGTAAGGACTGGCCGCAGGTCTGGGCCAAGGAGGCCGGCAGGGGGCGGGTGGTCGGGCTGATCCCCGGGCATTACAGTTGGACCTTTGACGATCCGCTGTTCCGGGTGCTTCTGCTGCGGAGCATGGCATGGGCCGCCGGCGAGCCTGTGGACCGGCTCAACGACCTGGTCTGGCCCGGGGCAAGGCTGGCGGATTGAAGCTGTCATTTTGACCGTTGGCCAACGCCGGCCTGGCACCCGGATTCAGCGCGCCAGCATCGTGACACAGATCCACGCCCCCGCGGCGCACGCCAGCAGGCTCACCACGGTAGCCAGTATTCGGGCTGCTTTTCCGGCGGCGAAAAGGGGCGCGGGCTCGTTTGGGTTGAGCCGCTTGAGCGAAGCCATGGCAAACGCGGTGGCGCATCCGTAAAGCGTGGCCGAGGCTGAAACGGATGCCATCATTCCCCACGGAGAGCCGGCCACGACAACCATTCCCGCGATGATCAGCCCGGCGGCCCAACCCGTGGCGGCCGCCACCACCCACAGTTCCGCCATCCTCGGCCAGCGGCGCTTCACCAGCGCGTACTGGGCCAGGCCGCTGGTCAGGCCCGGTGCCAGGAGGAAGAACCACGAGAAGTGCAGGCATGCCACCAAGCCCAGGGCTGTGGCCGGGATCCACCACCACGAGCGCAGGCCGAACCATCGGCTCAGAACGGCCCACTGAATGAGTCCGACAATGAGCGCTGTTCCGGGATAGGCGATCAGCTCGGGAGGGCCAATGGCCGAAAAAAGACCGAATGCCGCCAGCGGCGCGGCCCATGACGCGAACAGGTTGGCGCCGATCCACGCCGCGTATCGCATTGAATCCGCTCCCCCTCGTTGGCTGGCGATGATAACCGATTGCTTGTTCGGCATTCGCCAAAACGCGCGCCGGGCAGATTGCGGTGAGACTTTCCGGGCCAAAAGAGCCCCGAACGGAGCCGAAGGCGGAGTGAGAGGGTGGAGATGGGAATCCTGACCCGCTCACTCCGGCGCTTTGCGCCTGCGTTCGGGGCTCTTTTGGATATCGGGGAACCATTCAGCCGCCGGATGCCGATCGGGAGACCGCCCTATCAGTAAGACATGGAAGCTGGAAGCCATTTCGACCGCCGCGGCATCATCGAACGCCTGCGGGGCCTGGTGACCGGAGGGCCGATGGCAAGCCCTCCCCGTGGCGGGCGCACCGAGGCCCTCAGGCTGCTCGATTCCTACGACCCCGCGGGCTACGGCAAGGGCCGCAACCATTTGGACGGCCCCGTCTCGAGGTTGTCGCCCTACCTCAGGCACGGCATGATCAGCGCGCCGGAGGTGCTGGCCCGTCTGCGGGAGAGGTTCCCCGGGCAGCCAGAACGGCTGGCGGAGTTCACCCGGCAACTGGCCTGGCGCGACTTCTTCGCCAAGGTGCTGGCCTGGCATGGCCGGGGCCTCGGGGATGACATCGAGGAACCCAAGCACGCCGTGGCGCGCGATGCGCGGACGCCGCTGGACATGATCGCCGGCGACACCGGCCTGCCGTGCGTCGATGGCATGCTTGGCGACCTGTACCAGACCGGCTACCTGCACAACCATGCCCGGCTCTGGTTCGCCGCCTACTGGTGCCACTTCCGCGGCCTCGACTGGCGCGAAGGTGCCCGGTTGTTCCGGCGCTTCCTGCTCGACGGCGACACGGCGAGCAACTCCTCGAGCTGGCAGTGGGTGGAAGGCACCTTCGCCTCCAAGCCGTATTTCATGAACCGGGAGAACATCGAGGGTTTCAGCGGCGGACGGTGGTGCCAAGGCTGCCGGGCGGCCTGCCCGTTTGACAGGTCTTATCCCGATCTCCAGAGGGTTTTGTTCGCCGGGTCGCTGGCGCCCCTGGCCGGCCGGGGAGGCGACGCCTCCGGGCCGGAACCCGCCCCGTGGATCGACGAACCGGCCCCCGCGATGCCCCGGGCGACGGAGATCGCCTGGGTGCACGACGGGGCGATGTCGTGGGCATCGCCGGCGGTGGCGGCCAACCCCGTCGCGCCCGTGGTGTTCGTGTTCGACGCCTTGGCCATGCGCTCCGAACCGCCGGCCCGGCACCGGGTGGAGTTCATGCTCGACGGCCTCGAAGACATGGCCGGGCGCATGCCGAACCCGCTGACGGTGCTGGCGGGCGATTGGGCGGAATCGGTGGGCCGGGCGGCGGAAGCGGCGGGCGCGACGACCATTCATGTGGAAAAAAGCCATGAGCCGGCGGTGGCCGAGGCCGCCGGAAGGCTGGCCGAGCGGTTCCGGGTGGTGGAGCACGAGGCGCCGGAACTGGCCCGGTACGACGACGAACCGAGGCGCTTTTCCCGCTACTGGGACAAGGTCTGTCCCCAGCTCACCGGTTCGCCCGCGCGCAAGGGGAGGCTGCACCATTGAGCCGGCCCGTGGCGGTGTGGTGGGTGAAGCGCGACGCCAGGCTGGCGGACAACGCCTGCCTGGCCGCCGCCTTGGCGATGGAAGCCGACCTGCTGCCGTTTCATTGCGTCGAGCCTTCGGTGACCGGTGGCGCCGACCACTCGGCCATGCACGCGCATGCCTCGTGGCAGGCGGTGACGGGGCTGAGGCGGTCGCTGCGGGCCCGGGGCGCCGATATCGTCATCGCCCATGGCGAGGCGGTGGAGAAACTGGCCAAGCTGCACCGCCGATGGCCGTTCACCGCGCTGTTGTCGCACGAGGAGGTGGGCAACGACCTGACCTTCCGCCGCGACCGGGCCGTGGCCGCATGGTGCCGGGCCAACGGGGTGGAATACCGCGAGTATCCGCAGTCGGGTGTGAGGCGTGGCGGGATCAACCGCGACCGGTTCCGGAAGTTCTGGCTGTCGCGCATCGCCTCGGTGGAACCGCTGCCTGTGCCGGAGATCCGCCAGTCCGCCGAGGCCCGGGCGCTGGCGGCGGCGACCGGTTTCCCCGCGCTGGGGGCCTACCATGAACAGCCCGACTGGCAGGAGGTTTCCGAGGAGGCGGGGCAGGCCACGCTCGACGACTTCCTCGGCAGGCGGGGCCGGCTTTACCGTGGAGGGATCAGCTCGCCCAACACGGCGTTCGAGGCGGGTTCGAGGCTCAGCCCGCACCTGGCCTGGGGCACCGTCACGGCCCGGCAGGCGTGGCACGCCGCGCAAGCGAGGTTGCGGTCGCTCGACCCGGCCGACCCGGCCACGCCCCGCTGGCGGCGGAGCATCAACGCCTTTTTGAGCCGGCTGGCCTGGCGCGACCACTTCACCCAGAGGCTCGAGTCGGAACCCGCCCTTGAGTTCCGCGGCCCGCACCCCTGCTACCGCGACATTCCCTACGAGAACGATCCGCGTTGGCTCGAGGCGTGGCGCGAGGGGCGCACGGGCTACCCGCTGGTGGATGCCGTGATGCGGTGCCTGGCGGCGACGGGGTTTGTCAATTTCCGCATGCGGGCGATGGCCGTCAGCTTCGCCTGCCATGTGCTTCACCTCGACTGGCGGCTGATCCATCCGCCCCTGGCTTGCGTGTTCCGCGACTACGACCCCGGCATTCACCTGTCGCAACTCCAGATGCAGGCGGGCGTGGTGGGCTGGAACGCGATCCGGATCTACAACCCGTCGAAGCAGTTGGCCGAGCAGGATCCCGCCTGCGCCTTCACCCGCCGATGGGTGCCGGAACTGGCGGACACGGCGCCTCAGCGGATCCTCGATGGCGACATGCCGGCGGGTTACCCGGCGCCGGTGGTGCCGTTCGCGCCCCGGGCGAGGCGCATGGCCGACATTCTCTACGGCATCCGGAAAACGGCCGAGGCGCGTTCGGAAACGCCGGGCGTGTATGCCCGGCACGGGTCGCGGCGGCCTGAAAGGAACCTCAGGCCAAGGCGCGTCCGGCCCAAACCCCCGCCCGAGCGGACGCTGTTTGACGGCCTTGAGGATGGCTGACGATCCATATCTAAAATTAGCGGTTTCTTGAGGTCGCCGCGGCCTGGCGCAGCGCGGTGGCGATGATCGATTCCTCGATTTCCGCGCGGAACGGTCCGGGCAGCGACTGGTAGATCACCGCCTCGGTGCCCTCGTAGCCTCCCTCCTCGAGGACCTTGCGGGTGGGCACATAGCAGGAGACGAGGTTCGAGTAGCCGGCCACCCACACGGCCCGGCCCGGGGCGGCCAGTTCCCGTCGCAGCCTCAGCGCGTAGTCCGCCATCGGTTCGCCCCCCAGGGCCACGAGGAGGAGGTTTCCCCCCAGGTTCGCCACCTGCACCGGCAAGGGAAAATCGTCGGGTTGGTCACCCGGGTTGGGCCAGCGGGCAAGGATGTTGCGCGCGTGCCTGGAGACGAAGCCGTTGCCCGAGCGGGCCCGGGCCTCGATCTCGGCGCGTGGCGGCAGCGGGGCGAAGGGCAGCGGGCAGGTGGCGACGCTGACGGCAAGCGACGGTGCCAGGGGCGCCGGTCCGGCGGCGAGCGCCGCCTCCACCGCCATGGCCAGCGACCTGCCGTTGAAGCGGGCGTCGGCCTCGTCGCGGCGGGGCGCCGGGTCCTGGTCGCCGCCGCAACCGGCGAGGAACAGGGCGACGGTTTCGGGGTGGTCCTTCTCCAGTTGCTGCATGGCGAAGCCGGCGTAGTCGCCGTTGATTTTCCGGGTGGGGCCCAGGGCGGTGTTGTGGCAGGCGTACCCGAAGACCAGGGCCAACGGCGGCTTGCCGGGGGCGCCCACCGACAGCACGGGAACCTCGTGATCGACGGCGCCGTCGGGGTTGGGCCCGAGGCGGAAGCCCGATGGGCCGCGCTGGCGGCGGTTCATGGCGAAGCCGCAGCGGGCCTTGGAATGGGACACGGCGGCGGGGGCCATGCGGGCCAGCGCCTGGGCGATGGCGGCATCCACCCGGGCCGCGACCAGGTCGGCGTAGGCCTCGGCGCGGGCGCCCCAGGCGGCGTCGACGCCCCAGTCGGCGATGGTGGCGGCGGAGAGCATCGGCCCCCCGTGGGTGTGCGACACATTCAGCAGCAGTTCGTCGGGCCCCAGGCCGTGGCTGTCGCGCGCCTTGCGGATCAGTCGGGCCCGCAGCGTCGCGGGGATCTCGATCAGCTCGAGCGAGACCATCACCAGGCGCCTGTTGCCCGAGTCGGCCAGGGCCAGCACCCGGGCGTGGATGTCGGTGAGGGCGCCGTCGGAGGGTCCGTCGCGGCCGGCGTAGCCGGCCATCCACACCGGTTCGGCGGGGGTGATGACGGCCTTGGCCGCGCCGGCCTTCCACCCGGCCTGCCCGGCGCCGGTGGAAGGGAAAGCCAGGCCGCCGAGGCAGGCCAGGATCCAAAGCGGATGGATTTTCAGGTTCATGGTTCGCCGCGACCGGTGCCCGGGGTGAAAGGCCGGCGGGGCGCCGGCGGCCACGGCGTCCACTATACAAGCAATGGCGAATGATTGTCCCGCGTCTGAAGGAGCCTCCCCCCATGGTCGGCGAGTTTTTCGGAACCTTGGTCCTCATCCTGCTGGGGGGCGGCGTGTGCGCCGCCGTCACCTTGGAAAAAAGCTATGCCAAGGGCGCCGGCTGGATCGTGGTCACCGCCGGTTGGGCGTTCGCGGTGGCCTGCGGCATTTTCGTGGCCAAGGCCCTGGGCGCGCCCGGGGCGCTCAACCCGGTCGGTCCGCTGGCCGACATCGCCCAAGGGAAGGGGGAGTTGACGGCAAGCCTCGGGATGATCGCGGCGGAGTTCGGCGGGGCGTTTTGCGGCGCCTGCCTGGTCTGGCTGCACTACCTGCCCCACTGGGCCGCCACCGACAACGCCGCCGGCAAGCTGGGGGTGTTCTGCACCGCCCCGGCGATCAGGAACCCGGCGGCCAACCTTGCCAGCGAGGTGATCGGGACATTCGCGCTGGTTTTCATCGCCTCGGCGGTGGGCAAGGCCGGCCCGGGGATCGGGGAGGCGCCTCTGGTGGGGCTGGTGGTGTGGGCCGTGGGCCTGAGCCTGGGCGCCACGACGGGCTACGCGATCAACCCGGCGCGCGACCTGGGGCCGCGCCTGGCCCACGCGGTGCTGCCCATCGCCGGCAAGGGCGGATCCGACTGGGGCTACGCCTGGGTGCCGGTGGCCGGTCCCGTCATCGGGGGCCTGCTGGCCGCGGCCCTGTTCCGGGCGCTTGGCTAGTCCGGCAGGTAGCCCCGGGCCAGGTCGTTGAAAAGGCGCGCCTGGTCGGCTTCCCAGGCGGCGTCGCGGCCCAGTTCGGCCGCCAGCAGGCGCGCCACCGCCGGGGCCATCCGCATCGCGGCGCGGGCGTCGAGCAGCAGCACGCGCATTCTGCGCGCCAGCACATCCTCGACGGTGCGGGCCATCTCGCGCCGCGCCGCCCAGACCACCTCGGCCGCGGCATAGGGAAAGCGTTCATCCAGCGGGGCGGCCAGCGCCGGTTCCGCTGCCATCAGGTCGCGGATGCCGCCGGCCTCGGAACCGTGGCACGCCAGGGGGTCGGACGGGTCGCCCGCGGCTTCCACATATCCGTGAAGTCGCAAGTCGGCCGTGCGGCACGGGCGGCGGGGCAGGCGGCCGATCTCCTCCGCCTGGTCGGTGGCCCGTTGCGCCATGCCGCGGTAGGTGGTCCACTTGCCGCCGGTGATGGTGAGCAGGCCGTTCTCCTCGCGGGTGATGAAGTCCCTGCTGAGGGCGGCGGTGGAACCCGCGGCGGCCTTCACCAGCGGGCGGATGCCGGTGAACCGGGCCAGCACATCGCCCCGGGCGGGGGCTTGCCGCAGGTACCTGCCGGCGTTTTCCAGAATGAAGTCAACCTCCGCCTCGGTGGCGCGCGGTTCAGGCGTTGGCTCGGAAATGGCGACATCGGTGGTGCCCACCAGGGCGTGGTTTTGCCAGGGGATGGCGAACAGCACCCGGCCATCGGAGGTGCGCGGCACCATGAGCGCGGTGTCGCCCGGCAGGAACGAGCGGTCGAGCACCAGGTGGGTCCCCTGGCTGGGCGAGACCAGCGGCGGGGCGTCGGGCCGGTCCAGGCGGCGCAGGGAGTCGCAGAACACGCCGGTGGCGTTCACCACCACCCGCCCGGTGGCCTCGTGCGCGCGTCCCGTCTCGCGGTCGCAAAACCGGACCCCGGCGACGCGTCCGGCCGAGTCGCGCGCCAAGCCGGTCACCGGCGCGTGATTCAGGCAGACGGCGCCGTGGTCGATCGCGGTGCGGGCCAGGGCGACGGCCAAGCGGGCGTCGTCGAACTGGCCGTCGAAGTACAGGATGCCGCCGCGTAGGCCCTCGGGGCGAACGGTGGGGACGCGTTCAAGGGCCTCGCGTCGGTCGAGTCGCCTCGAGGCGCCGATGCCGGCGGAACCGGAGAGCAGGCCGTACAGGCCCAGGCCAAAGCCGTAATACGGGATCTCCCACCACCGGTACGCGGGGACGAGGAAAGCCTGCGCGCGGGCCAGGTGCGGGGCGTTGAGCAGGAGGCGCTTGCGTTCCAGCAGCGACTCCGCCACCAGCCGGAACTCGCCCCGTTGCAGATAGCGGACCCCGCCGTGGGCCAGCTTGGTGCTGCGCCCCGAGGTTCCCTTGGCGAAGTCGTCGGCCTCCAGGAGCAGGACGGAATGGCCGCGGGAGGCGGCATCCACCGCCACGCCGCAGCCGGTGGCGCCACCGCCGACAACGACGATGTCCCACGGGCCTTTTCCGGCCCGCTCGAACGCCCCGGCCCGGGTCACGGCACGGCCCAACCCTTGGCGCGTTCCACCGCGCGCGACCAGGTGGCGGCCGATTCGCGCGCGCGGGCGGAGGCGGCGCCAGGCTCGAAGCGCCGCTCTACCCGGTACTGCCCGGCGAGGTCGTCGGTTGTCCTCCACACGCCGGTGGCCAGGCCGGCCAGGTAGGCGGCGCCCAGGGCGGTGGTTTCGGTCACCTCGGGGCGGGCGACGGGAATGCCCAGCAGGTCGGCCTGGAACTGCATCAGCAGGTCGCTGCGGCAGGCGCCGCCGTCCACGCGCATCTCCCCCGGCGGGACCGGGGCGTCGGCGCGCATGGCGTTGAGCAGGTCGGCGGACTGGAAGGCGATCGATTCCAGCGCCGCGCGGGCGATGTGCCCGGCGGTGGTGGCGCGGGTGATGCCGACGATGGTGCCCCGGGCGCGCGGGTCCCAGTGGGGCGCCCCCAGGCCGGTGAAGGCCGGCACCACGAAGACGCCGCCGCTGTCGGGTTCGGTGGCGGCCAGGGCGTTCACCTCCTCGGCGGACCGGATCAGCTTGAGACCGTCGCGCAGCCATTGCACCACCGCCCCGCCGACGAAGACGGCGCCCTCCAGCGCGTAGCTGGTCCTGCCGGCCAGGTTCCAGGCCACGGTGGTGATGAGGCGGTTGTGCGACACCACGGGCTTCTCGCCGGTGTTCTGCAGCATGAAGCAGCCGGTGCCGTAGGTGTTTTTGGTGAGCCCGGGCCGGAAGCACATCTGCCCGAAGAGCGCCGCCTGCTGGTCGCCGGCGATGCCGGCGATGGCGATTCCGGCCAGGCCGGCCACGGTGGCGGTGCCGATGACGCCGCTGGAGGGCCTCACCTCCGGCAGCATCGACCCGGGGACGCGGAGCAGGCGGAGCAGGTCATCATCCCAGCGGCCTTGGTGGATGTCGAACAGCAGGGTTCGCGAGGCGTTGCTGGCGTCGGTGGCGTGAACGACCCCGCCGGTGAGTTTCCACGCCAGCCACGAGTCGATGGTGCCGAAGGCGAGTTGGCCGGCCTCGGCCCGGGCCCGCGCGCCGGGAATGTTGTCGAGGATCCAGGCGATCTTGGTGCCGGAAAAGTAGGCGTCCACCGGCAGTCCGGTGCGGTCGCGGAACAGGCTTTCGTGCCCCTCGGCCACCAGGCGCTCGCACATGGTCGCGGTTCGCCGGTCCTGCCAGACAATGGCCGGGCCGACGGGAACGCCGCTGGCGCGGTCCCACACCACGGTGGTTTCGCGCTGGTTGGTGATGCCGATGCCGGCGATGTCGGCGGGTGACAACCCGGCGCGGCCGAGGGCCTCGACCGCCACGCCCAGTTGCGCGGCCCAAATTTCCAGCGCGTCGTGCTCCACCCAGCCGGAATGGGGGAAATGCTGGGTGAATTCCTTCTGCGCCAGGCTGACGACCCGGCCTTGGGCGTCGAACACGATGGCGCGGGCGCTGGTGGTGCCCTCATCGAGGGCGAGGATGTGCTTCATGGTGGCTGTTCCTGCGAGGGGTGCGCGCGGATAACGAGGATTTTGTTACGGAAACGGCAGCGGGCCGGACGCAGGAGTCCGGCCCGGTGAAGGGTCGTTTCGTCGTCCCCGTGTTCAGGGACGGTCAGTCGCGGTTGGGCGGGGTGGGCCGACCGGGTTCGGCGCCGGGCCTGCGCTCGCCACGGCCTTCGGGAGGGCGACCGGGTTCGCCGCGGCCTTCGGGCGGGCGACCTGGTTCACCGCGACCTTCGGGAGGCCGACCGGGTTCGGCGCCGGGCCTGCGTTCGCCGCGGCCTTCTGGAGGCCGACCGGGTTCGCCGCGACCTTCTGGAGGC
>CAWUNZ010000110.1:0-10610 GCA_963923445.1 uncultured bacterium | reverse complement strand
ATCAGGGTGTGGCTTGATCCTCAGAAACTCGCATCCCTTGGGATGACGGTCCAGGAGGTTAATCAAGCCATAGCCATACAAAATCGGGCGATCAGTCCCGGAATGGTAGGTCAGCAGCCCGTTACACGGGGCCAAATGCTTGAAATGCCAATTGATGCGGTCGGCCGCCTTTCAACACCTGAGGCATTTGGGGAAATCATCGTCAGGTCGGTGACGGGGGGTACCGATTCCGTGGCACCTCGGGTTGTGAAGCTGAAAGATGTCGCGCGCATTGAATTGGGTGCCCAGAATTATAATCAGGAGGCGTCGATCGACTTGAAACCCTCGGTCGCGCTCGCCATCTATCAGCTCCCTGGATCAAACGCCCTTGATGTCGGGGAGCGTGTCAAATCGAAGATGGCGGCCCTTCGGAAGCGTTTTCCTCCCGGCCTTGAATACAAGATCAGTTATGACACGACCCCGTTCATCCGGGAATCGGTGATGGATGTGGTTTCCACGCTGAGGGATGCCGTGTTCCTTGTCGGGGTTGTGGTCCTTGTCTTTCTCCAAAACTGGCGCGCCACAGTGATCCCTCTCATAGCGGTTCCGGTTGCCGTGGTCGGTACTTTTGTCGCGATGGCTTGCCTTGGCTTTTCAATCAACAACATATCGCTTTTCGGTCTTGTTCTCGCCATTGGTATTGTCGTCGACGATGCGATTGTTGTCGTTGAAAATGTCGAGCGACTTCTTGCCGAGGGAATGGCCCCCCGGGACGCGGCCATCAAGGCCATGGAGGAAGTCACCGGACCGGTGGTCGCCGTAGCCTTGGTGCTTTGCGCCGTTTTCATACCTTGCGCTTTTATCAGCGGCATCACTGGTCAATTTTTCAGGCAATTTGCCGTGACTGTCGCTGTTTCCACCGTCATCAGCGCGTTCAATTCCCTGACATTATCGCCCGCCTTGGCCGCAATATTGCTCCAAAAGCACGGAGCCAAGCCTGACATTCTGCAACGGGCCATCAACATTGCGGGAGGATGGTTCTTCGCCTTGTTCAACCGTTTCTTCAGCTTCGCGGGCCTCGCATACGGCGGTTCTGTTCGCTTTCTTGTGAGGATCACCGTTCCGGTCCTCATTGTTTATTTGATGCTTCTAGGCGCGACGGGCTGGTTTTTCCAAAAGGTTCCAACGGGATTCATTCCGACCCAGGATCAGGGCTACCTTTTGGCGAATATCCAATTGCCGGAATCAGCGAGTCTTCAGAGAACCCGCGAGGTGATGAATAAAATTGAGAGTGTAATTCTTTATTCTGATGGCGAGGGGAAGATTCGCAGGCCGGGAATCCTCGACACTGTCGCCATGTCGGGATTCAACATTCTCCTGAGCATGAGCGGATCGAATTACGGTTCGCTCTTTGTCATTTTGGAGCCGTTTGAAAAGCGGCGAGACCCCGCTCTCAGCGGCAACGCGATCATGGCCAGCCTTCGCCAGGCTCTCAAGGAACAAATCCGGGACGCTTCCGTCACCATTTTCAGCGCGCCTCCCGTACCTGGTTTGGGCACGGCCGGGGGGTTCAAGGTGATGGTCGAGGATCGGTCTGATTCGGGTTCCGGAGAATTGGACAGGCAGACCCAAAGGCTCATCACCGAGGGTCGCAAGGCTCCCGGAATCTTTGGTCTTTTCAGCATGTACAGCGCCGGAGCGCCGCAGTTGTTCGCGGATATCGATCGCTCCAAGGTTCGTTCGCTTCTCGTGGCCATTGGTGATGTCAACAACGCACTCCAGACATGCCTTGGTTCAACTTATGTCAACAATTTCAACGCATTCGGGAGGTATTGGCAGGTCAATGTCATGGCAGACCTTCCGTTCCGTTCGCGGGTTCCCGATATCAATCTTGTTAAAGTGCGCAACTCCTCGGGAAAGATGGTGCCGTTGGGTTCTGTTGTGACCATGTCGGACACTATCGGTCCCGGAATGGTGCTCCGCTACAACCTTTTCCGGTCCGCTCCAGTCAATGGAATCGCCCTTCCATGGATTCTTAGTTCCACTCAGGCAATGAGCTTGGTCGATGAGATCTCGAAAAAGACTTTGCCGAAGACGATGTCCACTGAATGGACGGAATTAAGCCTGCTTCAGCGGATGGAGGCGGCTGATTGGCGGAATAAGATTGTATTCCCCTTGTCGATTCTCTTTGTTTTTCTTGTGCTAGCGGCTCTCTATGAGAGCTGGACATTGCCTTTGGCCGTCATTCTGGTTGTGCCGCTGTGCCTGTTTTCAGCGGTGGTTGGTGTTGCTGCCGAAAGGATGGACATCAACATATTCACCCAGATTGGTTTTGTTGTTCTTGTCGGCTTATCCAGCAAAAACGCCATCCTGATCGTGGAATTCGCGAAGCAGTTAAGGGATGAGGGCAAGCCGCTTGCCGAAGCCACGGTGGAGGCCTGCCGACTCAGGCTTCGTCCGATCCTCATGACATCCTTTGCCTTCATTTTCGGGGTGTTGCCACTCGTTATCGCGAAGGGGGCGGGCGCCGAGATGAGAAGGGCACTGGGGGTTGCGGTGTTCAGCGGAATGGTGGGGGTTACCATCTTCGGTTTGGTTTTTACTCCCGTGTTTTTCTATGTCATTCAATCGCTCGGAGACCGGCCTGAATTCAACGGGCCTACTGCCAGGAAATTCGGTTCATTCCTCAGGACGGTTCTCGCTTTCTGCACCCTTGGCCTTTCCTCCGCCGCGCACAGGGCGGTTTCCATGAAAGGTGACGAGGCTTCCGAAAGGAAGAAAACGGTGGAGGGACACCAGGAATCATGATTTCCCACTTCTTCATTGACCGGCCTATTTTCGCCTCTGTTCTTTCGATCGTCATCACGATCGCGGGCCTTGTTTCCATTCCTTCCCTGCCAGTGGCCCAATATCCGGACATCACCCCGCCCACGGTGTTGGTGACGGCGTTGTACCCCGGTGCCAATTCCCAGACAGTTCTCGACACGGTCGCGGCGCCGATCGAGCAGCAGGTTTCAGGCGTCGAGAATGCCCTTTACATGGCTTCGCAGTGCACCAACGACGGGAATTACACGCTGCTGGTGACATTCAAGCCGGGTATGGACGCCAACATGGCCCAGGTGTTGGTCCAGAACCGCGTTTCGCTTGCATTGCCAGTCATTCCGGATCTTGTTCAACGGGAAGGCGTGGCCGTCAAGAAGATCTCCCCCAGCACGATGATGATCGTGAACCTGGTTTCGGACCTCGATCCCAAGACCGGCAAACCTGTCAGGGACAGCATCGAGCTGAGCAATTACGCGATGATTCAAATCCGTGATGAATTATTAAGGCTTCCTGGAATCGCCAATGTCACTTTCATGGGTGAGCGGGACTACTCGATGCGGGCGTGGCTCAATCCCGACAAGATGGCCCTTTTGGGTGTCACCTCTGACATGGTTGTCCAAGCGCTTCAGGAACAGAATCTGCAGGTTGCCGCTGGTTCGATCGGTCAGCAGCCCGTTCCCTCGGGCCAGCAGTTCCAACTCATCATCAACACGCTGGGGCGACTCGTTGATCCCGAACAATTCGGAAATGTGATCATCAAGGTCGGGAACGAGGGGACCGTGGAAAACCAATCGACCCAGGTCGCCGTTGTTCGGCTGAAGGACCTGGGACGGGTTGAACTTGGCGCCCAGCAGTATGACCAAACCTGCACATTGGATGGTCAGTCTTCCGTGGCCTTGTCGCTGTTCCAATTGCCTGGCTCCAACGCCCTCCAAACCGCTGAGGGCGTGTATGCCAAAATGACGGAGCTGGCAAAGAAATTTCCGCCGGGAATCAGGCACAGGATCGTCTACGACACCACGCCCTTCATCAAGGAATCGATCATCGAGGTTTTCAAGACCCTTCGAGACGCGATCGTTCTTGTCGCGATCGTGGTGCTTCTTTTCCTCCAGAACTGGAGAGCCACTGTCATTCCGCTCGTCGCCGTTCCCGTCGCGGTGATCGGCACCTTCGCGTTGATGAGCGCGATGGGTTTCAGCCTCAACAACCTTTCCTTGTTCGGATTGGTTCTAGCCATCGGCATCGTTGTCGACGATGCCATCGTGGTTGTCGAGAATGTCGAGCGTTGGCTTGCCGAAGGGCTTTCGCCGCGGGATGCCACCCGCAAGGCGATGGAGGAGGTGACGGGTCCTGTCATCGCGGTGGCACTGGTGCTCTGCGCCGTGTTTGTTCCTTGTGCGTTCATCACCGGAATCACCGGGCAGTTTTTCAGGCAGTTCGCCATCACGATCGCGGTTTCAACCGTGATTTCCGCGTTCAATTCGTTGACGCTCTCACCCGCGCTTGCCGCGATTCTTCTCCAGCCTCATGGTGCGAAAAAGGATTTGCCTGCCAAAATCCTGGACTTCACATTCGGCTGGTTATTCCGGCTGTTCAACGGATTCTTCGACCTGTGCACCGGAATGTACACCCGGATTGTCGGCATTTCTCTCCGGCTGAGTTTTCTCGTCTTGGTTGTTTACGGTGGTTTGCTCTACGCGACCTGGTGGGGCTTTGCCCACACCCCCTCGGGTTTCATTCCCCAGCAGGACAAGGGCTACCTCCTGGTGAATGTCCAGTTGCCCGATTCGGCGAGCGTTCAAAGAACCGAGGAGGTGATGGAAAAGCTTCTGGAAATCTCGAGGGAGGTTGAAGGGGTTGATCATGCCGTGACTGTCGCCGGACAATCGATTCTCCTTGGCGCGAATTCTCCCAACTACGGATCGATGAACCTGATCCTCAAGCCGTTCGAGGAGCGCAAGGGCAGGTCCAGCGATCAGATCGCCTCCGAGATCAGGTCGTTGGCGCGGGCCAAGGTGCGTGATGCCACCGTGGGCGTATTTGGTCCTCCGGCCGTGGACGGACTTGGCAACGCCGGCGGATTCAAGGTGATGATCGAGGACAGGGGACCGTTGGGCCTCGCGTCGCTTCAGCAGGCCAGCGACCAAGTGGTCCTTGAAGGCAACAGGGCAGGGGGGCTCACCGGGCTTTTCACCAACTCGAGAGCTTACACACCTTGGATTTATTTGGATATTGACCGAGATAAATGTATTTCAATGGGCGTTTCACTCGGGGATCTCTTCAACTCCTTGCAAGCTTTCTTTGGATCGTATTATGTGAACAACTTCAATGAATTCGGCCGGACATGGCAAGTGAATGTCATGGCTGACGCGCAGTTCAGGGCCAATGTGGATGATTTTCGCCATATCAAGGTTCGCAACAAGAACGGATTGATGGTTCCTATCGGCACCATGGTGAATGCCAGGGAATCCCGGGGACCGGTGATGCTGACCAGATACAACATGTATTCGGCATCCGCCATTTATGGAGATACCCTTCCCGGAACAAGTTCCGGCGATGCCGTCGTCAAAATGGAATCCATTCTTTCCAAGGCACTGCCGAAGGCCATGTCATTTGAATGGACGGAACTTTCCTATATGCAGCAGCAGGCAGGGAGCACAGCCATGGCTGTTTTCGCCCTTGCTGTGGTTTTTGTTTTTCTCGTGCTGGCGGCTCAATATGAGAGCTGGAGCCTTCCGATGGCTGTCATCCTTGTCGTTCCCATGTGCCTGTTATGTTCCATCATGGGCGTCAGGTGGTCCGGAAACGACATCAACATCTTCACCCAAATCGGTTTCGTGGTGCTTGTTGGCTTGGCTAGTAAGAACGCCATCTTGATTGTCGAATTCGCCAAGCAGCAATGCGAGTGCGGCAAAAAACCCAGGGAGGCGGTTTTGGAAGCGTGCAGGCTGAGGCTCCGGCCGATCCTGATGACATCCTTCGCCTTCATTCTCGGCGTTGTTCCCTTGGTGGTGGCGACAGGTGCCGGCGCGGAGATGAGGCGGACCCTTGGCCTCGCGGTTTTCAGCGGAATGCTGGGGGTCACCATTTTCGGGATATTCCTGACCCCTGTATTCTTCTTTGTGATACAGCGGATTTTCGGGGGCGAACCTAGCGCTTCAACCACCCATGAGACGCATGGTTCCGGAAATCCGCATGGTCATTAAACCGATCAAGGCCTTAGCCTGAGCCCGAAAAAGTCCATACCAGCGCACTTGTCGTGCTGGACTGTTCCGCTGAAGTTATTGGCCCGCAGCACGGGGAAGGGCTTTTTGTCCTGGCATGCGGGCGTGCCCCTGCATTCACGAACCGGAATAACCAATGGCTTTGCCGCGTAATCATCGCATTGGCAAACCTTGCAGGGTGCGACCAATGGCAATGGTTTGGGACAGTAGGAATCACAACCTTTGGCCGAAGGGGAACCGTGTTTTGGTAACGGATTCCACATCGACATGGCCAACAGCCATTGCCAGGAAAGCGCATCAGGCATTTCCGACTCCTTGGGTTAACGGTTGGTTCCGGTTGATGGTGCAGGTTTGGCCTCGGGATCATCGCGCCTTGGCTTGGGAAGGCCTTCCGATGATGGGTTTGATCCATTTTCAGAAAGGGTTTCCGAATCACATCCATCCAGTCTTATCTGCCAACCTCCGCCCATGGCCTTGTAGGTCATCACCAACCCCGCCGCGACCTCCCTACGGGCGCTTGCGAGATTGAGTTCCCTTTCGAGAAGCTTTTCCTGAAGGAGCGACACCCTGTTGAAGTCAACCGTTCCCGCCTTGTACTGGGCTTGAGCGATAATTGCCGCCTTCCTGGCTGCTGCAACGGCTGTCTCGAGTTCCTTTGCTCTTTCCTGTCCCTTGAGGAAGCGGATCATTCCGTCCTCCACCTCAGCGCCGGCCTTGACCACGGTTTGCTGATAATTGGCGATAGCCGCTTGGAAGTTCGCGTCTTGAAGGCGGACATGGTTCACAAGCCTGCCGTAGTTGAAAACATTCCAATGAAATGACGGGCCTACACTTCCAGTAAAAGCTTGGGGGGTGTAAAGATTTCCATAATTCAGCGCCGCCCAGCCGAAGTTGCCAACGATCGAAATGTGTGGATATAGTTCGCTTGTGGCCACCCCGATGTTGGCGCACGCTTCAGCGGCTTGCCGTTCCGCCTGCCTGATGTCAGGTCTTCTTGCAAGCAGTTCGGCTGGAACGCCGGCCACGACCTCATTGCCCGCGCTAGGGATGGGGCCTTTTCCGACTTTCTTTTCAAGGTCTTCGGGTGCGATGCCCAGCAGGTTGCAAAGGCGATTGTTTTCAATTCTTGCATAAGCTTGATAATTTGGCACTTCGGAAAGGGTTTTACTAAGGTCAGCCTGGGCCTGGTCGACATCGACCTCGCTTGTCAAGCCGCCTCGAAACCTTGCCTGGGCGATGGTGAGCGATTCCTTTTGAAATGCCGCGACAGACTGGGCAATCTCAGCCTGATTTTCAAAGAAGCGCATCCTGATGTAAGACTCTGCGACATCCCCAAGCAGGATCACCATCATGTTGTCATAGCTTTCAATCGAGGCGTCGAGCGAGTTGCTGGCGGCTTCGATGGCCCGGCGGTACCGTCCCCAGAAGTCAAGTTCCCAAGCAAGGCCGGCCCCGTAATTCCACAGGGGGTAATAGGCTTGTGCGATGAACTGCCTGTTGGCCACCGCAGTGCTCAGCCCGTATTGCAGAAATCCGGCATTGAAGGACTGCTGTTGAGGGAAAAATTCGCCCACGGAGATCGCCAGCTTCGCCCTTGAGGCAAGGACCCGAAAACCCGCCTCGCGCAGGCTGAGGTTTTGCTGTGAAGCCATGCAAATCAGGCTGTCGAGATTTGGGTCCTTGAATGAGGACCACCACTTTCGGTGCTCGTCCGAATTGGCTGAAACCCGAGTGTCGGCTCCTTCAATCCATTGCTCGGCCACTGGGGCAGGCGGTTTGGCATATTGGGGGCCCACCTTGAAGCCGTTGTGAACATATTCCCGCATGGGCGTGCACCCTGAACCGAGCGGGATGCTAAGCGCTGTCATCACGCCACAGAACCAACGGGTACGCCGAGTGAATCGGGATTTCACGCTCACAACCATGGCGACGAACTCCGCTGCCTTGGCCTGAATGCTGCTCAGGCCTGCGCTGGAGTAATCGGCGCAATCGGCGCGCCCGGTTTAGTTTATTGTGAAGAGGGGGTGTTTTGAGTTAATTTTGTAAAAGCCGATTTTAAGGCAAGTGGGCGCTACAGGATTCGAACCTGTGACTTCATCCGTGTGAAGAATGCACTCTACCGCTGAGTTAAGCGCCCTTGATTCAATCGTAGCCGCTTGGCAATGAGCTTGGAAGGGAAGGTCAGCCTTTAGGGGCAGGGGAGTCATCGAAGCGCGGTGCGGTCGCAGCAACCTTTTGAGGGGGGCGGGGTGCTTCGGCAGGCTGGTTTTCCACGCGCGTGATCGAGGGTTCCATCTCGTCCTCAATCCCCTTGATTCCCTTCTTGAATTCAACAATTCCCTTGCCGAGATACCGGCCGACTTCCGGAAGTCGGCGGCCGAAAATCATTACCCCGACGACAAGCAGGATAATCATTTCCATGGGGCCAAGATTGAAAAAACCGGTCAATGGAGTCATGGCTTCATTCCTGAGTAGGCTGGCCTTCTCACTATCCGACATTCAATGATACCACTCATTGGAATGGTCAGGCAACCTTCTAGTCCGCAACGATCGAAGAGAAAACCAAAGATCTGTTGCCTTGGGTGGCCCGAAACCTTATCACCCCGCACCAAAAGCCATTCAAGCTGTTTGTGCGAGGTGCCTTGCCATGGGAATGCGACTAGCGATCAATAGCCTTGCCACGCTTGTGGTTGGAATTGCCATGGGAGTCACGGGGGGCTGGTGGCTCACCAAGGGGACCGTGAACCATGTCTGGGCCGCCAACGATCGCCATGAAGACTACATCATGACCACCGGGACGGTTCTAGTGAACCGCAGGGTGCCGACCGATGGTGTCTGGATGCTGGATTATCGCACAGGTCGATTGCTGGGAACGGTGATTGACCAAGCCTCTGGAACCATCACGGGGTGGGCCGAGTTGGATTTGGTGCAGGAGTTTGGAATCCCACCCAGACAAAATGTTCACTTTCTAATGACCACGGGCATGGTCAACGGCTATCAGAGCGCCCTTTATCTGGCCGAAACGGTTAGCGGCAAATTTGGCGTTTACACCATGGGCCTTCGGTCGGATGGCAAATCCGGTATCGCGATTCGTCGTCAAGACCTCACCGCATTCCGTCAGCAAGCGCCCGCGGGTCAACCCGCCCCTGGAGGGGTGCCCGTTGATCCGATGGTTCCGGCGGCGCCCCCCGCTGGATCTTGAACTTCTTGACGACTTGTCAACCAAACAACCCATTTGCTTGCTGCGATGGCAAGGAAAGCCAAAACTGAAATGATGACGAAAAGGGTCGCCACCAGACTCAGGATTCCTTGAGTCTGTCTCTTGGGATCGCGAATCATGTCGGGAAACCGGTAGCCAACCATGATGGTTCCCGCCGACATGGTGGTGCACAAAACGAAAATCATGGGTATGGCCACCACAGGGAGATACCGGCCTCGACCTGATTTGATGAGCCAAGATCCGACCACAGCCAGGGCGACCACGGCGAGAAGCTGGTTGGCGATGCCGAACATGGGCCAGATAGTGTCGATGGAACCGGTTGCCACCAGCCAACCCCATGAGACAGTGATCATCAAACTTGAGAAAAGTGCTCCGGGCAACCAATCAGTACGCCCCCAGCCGGTACGAATTTTGCCCATGTTTTCCTGAAGCAGGAATCGCGCGATGCGGGTTCCGGTGTCGATTGTGGTGAGAATAAACAACGCCTCGAACATGATGGCGAAGTGGAACCAATACTTCCAATAAGGTGCCACGGCGCTTTCTTCCCACCCCAGGTGTTCAAGTGGTCGTGTCAGGATCTGTGCCATCCCGACCGCCAGGGTGACGGCCCCACCGGTTCGACCGCGCAGGGTTTCCTCAACCCGTTGTTCAACTGTTCCGAGGTCGAGGTGGGCAAGGTTTCCGGCCTCCCCGAGTTCGCGATGGAGAGCGTCTATTTGTGGCTGGAATTTTTCAACCATCCGCAGATCGACATTGATGTCGTAATAAAGCCTGGGATCGATCGATGCCGCCGCGATAAGGGCGACGATACCGACAACCCCTTCAAGCAGCATGGACCCGTACCCGATGACACGGACATCCGACTCCCGATCCACCATTTTGGGAGTTGTGCCGCTTGAAACGAGAGCATGAAAACCAGAAATGGCGCCACACATCACGCAAATGAAAACGAATGGAAAAATTGTTCCTGGAAAAGTAGGCCCGCCGGATGCGAATGTGGGCTCGATCGCCCTGTGGGCCAAGGTCGGATTGGCCAAACAGGTGCCGACAATCAATAGGGCGATCGTTCCAATTTTCAGGAAGCTCGAGATGTAGTCACGCGGGCAGAGAAGCAACCAGACGGGGAGCACGGATGCGATGAAGCCATATGAGCAAAGAACGACCACCGTGGAGGTTCTGTCGAGCTGAAACCATGGTTCCAACGGAGATCCCGGTATCAGGCTACCTGCCCAAGTTGCAACCAGCACAAGGGCCCCGCCCAGGATGCTGGCCTCGATGACCTTGCCTGGCCTGAACCAATACATGTATCCGCTCACAAGAAGCGCGATGGGCACCGTGGCGGCAATGGTGAAAAGCCCCCAGGA
>CAWUNZ010000109.1:0-10619 GCA_963923445.1 uncultured bacterium | reverse complement strand
CCAAGCTCGACCCGCGCCAATTCAACGGCTCAAGCTACGGCCTGATCGCCGCCAAGAAGGGCTACGACAAACCGGTCGGCCAGTGGAACACCATGGAGGTGACCGTGAGGGGGACAACCATGGTGGTCATCCTCAACGGCCAGAAAATCCTCGATGGCGATGTCAAGGAGGTGAAGTCCTTCATGCGAAAGGAACCGCCCAAGGGGCTGTTAAGCCCCCGGGGGTATTTCGGGTTCTGCGGTCACACCGATCCGGTGGAATTCCGCAATATCTACATCAAGGAAATCAAGTAATCGCATCAGGCCAAGGCGGCGCGGAGCTTCAGCAGTGCCGTGGTCTCGACCTGCCTGACCCGTTCCTTCGAAAGCCCGAGTCTCTTGCCCACCTGCTCCAGCGTGGAGCGGCCGGTGGTGTCCTTGGACAGGAACCGGTTCACCAGAACTTCCTTCTCGCGGGCGGTGAGCAGGTCGCACCCCTCGCGGAAGAAATCCTCAACGCAGGCCTGATGACGAAGGCCGGGATCGCTGGCCGTGGCGGGCGCCTCGCCCACTTCCATGAACTGGTCAAGCGCCACCGCCTTGGACATGCGGTCGGACTTGGTCTTCTGCGACATGCGCGACAGGGCCCGCATGAGGCAGGTGTAGGCATAAGTGCTGAACCGGATGCCCAACCAGGGGTTGAAGGCCGCGACCGAGCGGATCATCACGATCTGGCATTCGCCGGTGAGGTCGTCCGAATCGGTCCCGTGAGACAACCATCCCCTCACGGCGCGGAACACCAGCTTGCGGTTGCCCAGCACCACCAGGTCGCGCATGGACAAATAGTGCTGCTTCCAGACGGCCCTTTTGGCGGGAGCCTTTTCCTTGCTCAGTCGCCACGCGGCATAGTGCATGCGCTGGCAGCACTGGCGGGTGACCTCGTCGGGCATGTAGGAACCGGAATAAGGAGTGACGGAGGCATCGGGACCATACATGCCGTTGGCGCCTCTCTCGAAAAACGACGGATGCACCACGAAGTAAAGGCCCTCGGCGCGCTCGCGTTCTTCCTTGCTGGGACTGCTTGTCACGGTTGTGGCCATCTGACACGCCCTCCAAATCGTTCAAAAAGTTCAACAACCTCACTTAATCTGCTGAAAGCGGTCGCAACGGTCAAGAGAAAAAGAACGATTTGTGAACGATTTTCCTCGTTCACATTTTTCCACCATCGGCCTCGTCTTGTGCGCCAAGCCAGAAAAAGCAGATTTTTTTGTAAAAAGACCATTGCGTCTGGAAATCAGCCGACAGAAAATGGTAGTATCAAAGAACGAATTGGCCGATTTGGGGCATTATGGCTGTTTCACCGGACGATATTGTCACTGTCAGCGACGCCGCCGAGATCCTCGGTGTCAGCGTTTCCTCCATCAAGCGGTGGGTGGACGACGGCACGCTGCCAGCTGTGAAAACTTCGGGTGGGCACCGTCGGCTGAAGGTTTCCGACCTGCTCGAATTGGCCCGGGGTGGCATCTCTGGCGGTATCAATCTCGATTTTTTCCGAAAAAAACAGGGAACCTCGGGCAATGTCCCTGATCCTGCCTCGGTTTATCGCGAACTTCTCGACCATGCCCGCAACTGCCGACCCGTGGAGATCACCCACGCCCTCGACCGTGCCCGCACGGCAGGCATGAGCTTGCAGATGGCGGGGGATGAGGTCATTTTCCCCCTTATGGACGAGATTGGCCGCCTCTGGCAGGAAGGCCAGCTGGATGTGGCGGAAGAACATCTCGCCACCCGCGCCATCAACGACGCCCTGGGCCGCTGGAAGGAGGCGGTGGGAACCCGCGCCGGGGCGGGCAGGCAGCGACTTGCCGTGGGCGCCTGCCCCCCCGGCGATCATTCCATGCTGGGCAACTTTCTGGTGGAGATCATGCTGCTGGAACGCGGCTGGCGCGTGCTCAACCTCGGGCCCAACACCCCGTTCGACTCCCTCGCCTCCGTGGCCCGCGACCAGGGCGCCGATCTGGTCTGGCTCACCTGCACGCACCTTGCTGACGAGGATGCCTTCGCCACCTCGTTGCAAACCCTGCACTCCCGGCTCAAGGGGCATGGCGCGGCGCTGTTCCTCGGGGGGCGAGCCCTTCATGGAAATGTCCGCAGGCGCCTGACTTACGACTGGATGGGCGACACGCTGGCCCAGATGGCGCGCGCCTTGGAAGACCGCTTTCCCACCTCCCCGGGCATTGAGGAACGAGACTCCTCCCTGGCCTGACGACAGATCCCCGCCTGTTTCCCTTGACCCCGATGCCCTCCACCGGATAACCGGACCCCGCGGCCATGGACCCGGATCAGCCGCGGGTGGGAGTTTCACGCATGTCTGGCGGCACAAGGTCGATGGCCCGGGCGGGCCTGATGCTGCTGGGAATCGTGGCGGTTGGCTGCCAATCGCCCGCCATGCGCCAGCTCACCTCCCAAGGGGCCATGCCGACCGACCTGGCCGAGCGCATTTCGAAGCTCGGCCGTGGCCAAAATGTCTATTCCGCCGGCGCCGGCAGGCAGCAGGAAGAGGAGGCCCTCCAGGCCCTTGTCCGCTCGCAGATGCCCGACAAGCCCGAGACCGGCCCCCTGCTTCTCCCTCCACTTCCCGAACGCAAGGACGCTCCCGCGGGCCCGAACGGGCCACCGAAACCGCCCATCGTCAAGACGGCCGGAACCGCGAAGCTGGGGGTTCCCCAGCCGGTTGAGCTGGGCAGGCTGCACGATGGCGGCGTGGTCGTGGCGGTGGTCAACGGCGAGGCCATCCTCGAGGAGGAGGTCAGGCTGGCGATCGCGCAGGGCGGTGGCGGCGAGGGCGACAGCATGGCCGCGCGCCGGAAGCAGGCGGTGAACCTGCTGGTTGACCGCGAGCTGATCGTTCAGGATGTGATGGCCAAGCTCAGCAAGAACCCCCAGGCCCAGAAGTTCATGGACAAGCTCAAGGAGATGGCCGGGAAGGATTTTGAAAGAAATATCCGCAATATCCGCGAGAGGAGCAAGGCGGCTTCCGACGAGGAGTTCCAGGACATGCTCAAGTCCCAGGGCATTCCCCTCGACCTGATGCGCCGCCAGTCGGAGCGCAATTTCATCGCCGTCAACTACATGCAGCAGCGCGTGATGCCCATGACCGACCGCATCAGCGGCGCCGACCTGCGGGGATACTACGATTCGCATCCCGAGGACTTCACCGTGCCCGACAGCGTGGTCTGGAGGCACATCTTCATCGCCGCCGCCGCGTTCAAGACACGCGAGGAAGCCCTCAGGCTGGCCGAAAGCCTGCACGCCCGCATCCGCGGCGGCGAGGATTTCAAGTCCCTGTCCAAGCAGTACTGCCACGGCGACAGCGCCCTGCGCGACGGCGAGGGCATGGGCCGCAAGCGTGGCGAGATCAAGCCGCCGGAGATGGAAACGCTTCTTTTCAAGGCGGCGGCGGGCGAACTTCTGCCCGTGGTGGAACTCCGCAACGGCTACCACATCGCCCGGGTGGAATCGCGCGAGTTCGCCGGGCTGAAGCCGTTCGACGAGAAAACGCAAAAGCAGATCCGGGGCAAGCTTCGCGAGGAGATCGCCCAGCGCGAGATGAAGCGCATGGTCTCGGAACTCAAGCGCCTCGCCGTCATCGAGTACCCGGGCCAGTAGCAAAGCCGGGTCATTTCCCATGAAGGGCAATCCGATTCCATCACCCAAGGCCTCCACGGCCCTGTTGCCTTGGCTGCATCAGGCGTTGGGCGCCTCCATGCCCAAGGGGCGCGTCACCCAGTTACTGCGCATGGGGCGCATCGCGGTCAACGGCGCCGCCGTCACCCGGCACGATCACGCCATCGGCCCCGCCGACACACTCGCCCTGCTTCCCCGCGCGGCAGCCCCGGCCGATGTCTCCCGACCCGGCTGCAGGGTGCCCGTCGTTCACTTTGATGACCACATCATTGTGGTGGACAAACCGGCCGGCCTGCTCAGCGTGGCCACTGAAACCAACACAACCGACACCGCCTTCACCCGCCTGCGGCAATGGCTGGAACAAAACCGGGGTGGCCGACCGTTCGTGGTCCACCGCCTCGACAGGGAAACCTCCGGCCTATTGCTTTTTGCCCGGTCCGCCGAGATGCGTGACCGTTTGCAGGCAGGTTGGGACCATGTCTCCAAGGTCTATCTGGCCCTCTGCTCCGGGGTCCCCCACCCTCTCGAGGGAACCATCGACAGTTATTTGGAGGAAGGGGACGACCTGAAGGTCAGGGTTCGGCCACGAGAGGGTGGCGGGGCCAAGCGCGCCATCTCGCGGTATCGGGCCCTGGCAACACGACGGGGCATCACCTTGATGGAGGTTGCCTTGGAAACCGGCCGCAAGCACCAAATCCGGGTGCACATGGCCAGTTTGGGTTGTCCCGTGGCGGGCGACCGGGTTTACGGTTCGGGGGAAGGCCCTCGAATGGCCCTTCATGCCTGGAAACTCGCATTCCAGCACCCCGGCACCGGGCATGACATGGCTTTTGAAGCCCCGCCACCCTCTATTTTCGGCCCAATTCCCAACAATAAGTGATCTCCCACCCCTTTCGCATTGCGCTGAGGGCCCAATTGGGGCAGTTTGCCACCAAACATTGATCCATTGATCGAACTGGGCAAAATCTCATGGGGTATTTGGTCACGGGTGGCTGCGGGTTCATCGGCAGCAACTTCATCCGCATGCTCAGGCAAGCCGAACCAGACAAAACGATTGTGAATCTGGATGCCCTCACCTACGCGGGCAACCCTGCCAACCTCTCCGACTTGGAAAAGGATCCTTGCTATCGCTTCGTTCACGGGGACATCACCGATCGCCCCCTGGTTGACCGATTGTTGGCTGAAAACGGCGTCGAGGCGGTCTTTCATTTCGCGGCCGAAAGCCATGTGGACCGCAGCATTCTCGACAGCGGCCCATTCATTCGCACCAATGTGATGGGAACCCAGACGCTGCTCGACGCGGCCCGGGCAGCCAAGGTTCGCCGTTTTGTCCATGTTTCCACCGATGAGGTCTATGGCAGCTTGGGCCATGAGGGTTTCTTCACCGAAACCACACCCTTGGCACCCAACAGCCCGTATGCCGCCTCCAAGGCCGCATCCGACATGCTGGTGCGCGCCTGCCACCACACCCACGGGTTTGACACCGTGATCACCCGGTGTTCGAACAACTACGGCCCTTACCAGTTCCCCGAGAAACTGATTCCCCTGGTCATCAGCAATATCGAGGCGGGCCTGCCCATACCGGTTTATGGTGATGGCCTGCAGGTTCGCGACTGGATCCATGTGACCGACCATGCCGCCGGAGTTCTGGCGGCGTACCGGCACGGCAAGGCGGGCGAGGCGTACAACTTCGGCGGCAGATGCGAACGAACCAACATCGACTTGGTGAAAACTCTTTTGCGGCTCATGGAACGACCTGAAAGCCTGATCCGCCATGTGGCGGACCGTCCCGGGCATGACCGACGCTACGCCATCGACTGCGCCAAGGCGGAAAGGGAGTTGGGTTGGAAGGTGCGGGTTGATTTTTCGGAAGGTTTGTCCGATACAGTCCGCTGGTATCGCGCCCATTCCGGTTGGGTCGAACGCATCCGGTCCGGGGATTACAGGCGTTATTACCAGTCCCAGTACGGGCATCGGGGCGTTTGACCCGCTGCCAAGGCCTTGGTGTAACAGGAAAAGCTCATGCCTTCAGCGCTTATCACGGGTGTCACGGGCCAGGACGGCAGCTACCTGGCCGAACTGCTGCTGGAAAAGGGCTACACAGTCCACGGAATGGTGCGTCGGGCCAGCACGGAAAACTTCGAGCGCATCCACCACCTGCGGGACCGGATTCACCTGCACCAGGCCGACCTTCTCGACCAGTTGTCGATCATCGACCTGATCAAACGGACCAAGCCCTCCGAGATTTACAACTTGGCGGCGCAGTCGTTCGTGCCCACCTCGTGGAATCAGCCCGTGCTCACGGGCGAATTCACCGCGATCGGCGTGACACGGATGCTCGAGGCCATCCGTCTCCTCGACCCCAAGGGAATCCGCTTCTATCAGGCCAGCTCAAGCGAGATGTTCGGCAAGGTTCAGGAGGTTCCCCAAAGGGAATCGACTCCGCTTTATCCGCGTTCGCCCTATGGCGTGGCCAAGGTTTACGGGCACTGGATCACCATCAACTACCGCGAAAGCTTCGACATGTTCGCCTGCTCGGGCATCCTGTTCAACCACGAGTCGGAACGCCGGGGCAAGGAGTTCGTCACCCGCAAGGTGACCGACGGGGTGGCGCGCATCAAGCTTGGCAAGCAGAAGAAACTCAAGCTCGGCAACCTCGACGCCCGCCGCGACTGGGGCTTCGCAGGCGACTATGTCGAGGCGATGTGGCTGATGCTCCAGCAGGACAAGCCCGACGACTATGTGGTGGCCACGGGCGACACCCACCCGGTGCGCGAACTGGTGGACTTGGCGTTCGGCCATGTGGGCCTCAAGTGGGAGGACCATGTGGAGATCGACCCGGCGTTCTTCCGCCCCGCGGAGGTGGACCTGCTGGTGGGCGATCCTTCCAAGGCGAAGGCCAAGCTCGGCTGGTCCCCCAAGGTCTCGTTCCCGCAACTCGTGGCCCGGATGGTGGACGCCGACCTCAAGCGCGTCGCCGCCGAAACCCCCTGATCCGATGCGCCCGACGCGGTCGACCGAGGAAACCCGATGCGCGTGTTGATCACCGGCGCCACGGGTTTTGTCGGTGGTTGGCTGACGGAGCGCCTGTTGGCCGAAACAGGCTGGCGCGTGATGGCATTTTCCCGGGGGGGAAAATGGCCCGACCCGCTGGCCCATCTTTCCAACGTGCCGTTGGTGAATGGCGACTGCGCTGATCCCGAATCGATCCGGCGCGTCGTGGCCTCCTTCCAGCCCCAGGCGATTGTCCACCTGGCGGGCATGACCAGCCCCGGCCAGTCGTTCAAGGATCCATCAGCGGCTTGGCATGATAATCTGGGAGGAGCCAGGGGCCTTTTGACGGGCATCGCGGAGGCGGGGATCAAGCCTCTGGTGCTGCATGTGGGCACCGGCCTGGTCTACGCCCCACCCTCGGGCGGCGAAAGCCTGTCGGAGGACGCACCCCTTGGGCCCGCCAGCCCATACGCCGCCAGCAAGCTGGCCGGCGAGGCCGCCGCGGCCGAGCTGGCTGCGAAACATGGCATTCCGATCATCCTGGCGCGACCATTCAACCACATCGGGCCCAGGCAGGGCACCCAGTTCGCCATCGGCAGCTTCGCGAGCCAGGTGGCCGCGATCGCCCGCTCGGGCCTGCCCGGGGTGATCGAGACCGGCAACCTGGCACCGCGCCGCGATCTTTCGGATGTTCGCGATATTGTCAATGTTTATTATCTTTTGATTCGGCGCGGACTCCCCGGGGGACCCTACAACATCGGCTCCGGGATGAGCGTTTCGATGTCGCTGGTGCTCGAGAGGCTGATCGCGCTGGCCGGGGTCAGCGTCGAGGTGCGCACGCGGTCCGACCTTCTGCGCCCTGGCGACCCGCTCGACTTCAGGGCCGACTGCTCGCGCGTCATGGGCGAAACCGGCTGGAAACCGGCCATTTCATTGGACAAGACGCTTTCAGACATCCTGGCCTCGTTCGCCGGGGATGCCGCTTCCATACACTGACCGGAACACCCGGGGAGACCTGCGCATGCGTCTGGCGATATTGGGAACCGGCTATGTCGGCCTTGTCACGGGCACCTGCTTCGCCGACTTCGGCAACTCGGTGGCCTGCATCGACAAGGACGCGGCGAAGGTCGAGGGCCTTCGCCAGGGCCGCATCCCCATTTATGAACCCGGATTGCAGGAACTGGTCGAACGCAACACCCGAGAGGGGCGACTCAGCTTCACCACCAACCTCGCCGCCGGCATCGCCGGGGCGGAGGTCATCTTCATCTGCGTCGGAACCCCGCAGGCGGCCGACGGCAGCGCGGACCTGTCGATCGTCTTCGAGGTGATCCGCTCCATCCGCGAGCACCTCGACGGTCCCAAGATCGTGGTGATCAAGAGCACGGTTCCCGTGGGCACCAACGACAAGGCGTTGGAAATCCTCAAGGGGGCCAAGTATCCGGTCCGCCTGGCGAGCAACCCCGAGTTCCTCAAGGAAGGCGCCGCGATCGACGACTGCCTCCGCCCCGACCGGGTGGTTGTGGGGGTGCGCGAGGCCGCCACGGGAGAGACCCTGCGGGTGCTGTACGCCCCGTTCCTGCGCACCGAAAAACCATTTTTAGTGATGTCTCCTCTGAGCGCCGAGATGACCAAGTACGCGGCCAACGCCATGCTCGCCACCAAGATCAGCTTCATCAACGAGATGGCCAACCTCTGCGAGCGGGCGGGAGCGGACATCAACGATGTCCGCCGCGGCATGGGCCACGACTCCCGCATCGGCTTCCAGTTCCTGTTCCCCGGCGCCGGTTACGGAGGCAGTTGTTTTCCCAAGGACATCCGCGCGGTCATCTCCATGGCCGGAGAGTTCGGCGCAGGCAGCGAGTTGATGCGCTCGGTCGACCTGGTCAACGAGAACCAGAAAACAGTCCTCGCCGCCAAGATCGCCTCGCATTACCCGGGTGGAATCGCCGGCAAGACATTCGCCATTTGGGGCCTCTCGTTCAAGCCCCGCACCGATGACATCCGCGAGGCACCCTCGCTGGTGCTGATCGAATCGCTCCTGGCCTCGGGCGCCCGTTGCCAGGTCCACGATCCTGAAGGGATGCCGAATGTCCGCAAGCTTCTGGGTGACCGGATCACCTACGCCACGGCGCCCATGCAGGCCCTCGACGGCGCGGATGCCCTTGCGATTGTCACCGAATGGAGCGAGTTCCGCACGCCCGACTTCGGGGTGCTGGCGGCGAAACTTCGCGACAAGGTCATTTTCGACGGCCGCAACCTCTACGACCCCGATGTCGTTTCCCGCGCCGGCCTCGCCTACCACTCCATCGGCCGCGTCACGGCCCATCCCCCCGGTTGACGCCCCGCCACACCATCCGGTTCAATTCATAAAGACCTTGGGATTTTTCCCGAGGCCGGGGATGGTTCCATGATCGGCCCAGACGCCATTTCCGAACCCGCCCGACCGGAGGAGGACGCCGGCGCCTGGATCGTGCTCAAGATCCGCTGGGTGGGTGTCATCCTCGGATACCTGGTCGCCAACCTCACTCCGGGCACAGCGAACGCTCCCCTGCTCAATGCCTTGCTCGCCGTCGGCTTGGCCTTCACCCTGCTCGACACATGGTTCCTCAGGCGAGACCGCATTTTCCTCGGCGGATTTCCTCTTTTCATTTCGCTGATGGAGTCGCTTTTCATCGGCCTTCTCTGCTACTTCGACACCGGCGCCCTTAGTTCTTTCAGGTACTATTATTTTCTCTCGGTTCTCTGCTGCGTGCTCCGTCAACGGGCCGTGGTCGGATGGCTGACCTGCCTGACACACATCGTTTCATGGGGAGTGCTTTGGTTCTCCACGCCAGGCAACAGCTCTGACGGCGTCCTCGGTTCCCTGCTTGTGCCGGCGGTGCTTGTGTGGGTGACATGGTCGGGTCTGGCACTTGGCCGAAGCCTGCGCGAGGCGCGCGACGAGTTGGGCCGGCTCAATCTGGCCCTGGTCCGCAGCCAGGCGGATCTGGAGCGCCGCATCGCGGAGCGCACCCGGCAGTTGCAGGAAACACAGGCCCAGATGCTTCAGCAGGAGAAAATGGCCAACTTCGGACTACTAGCCGCTGGCATAGCCCATGAGGTGGGAAATCCTCTCACGGGCGTGAGCAATGTGGTGCAACTGCTCCAGCGCCGGGAACACGATGACAAAACCCGGGAAAAGCTTGACCTCATGGCTGGGGAACTGGCGCGCATGCGGGTCATTCTGCGGGAACTTACCGAATTCAGCAGGCCTTCCAGCCGGGAGCGATCGGCGTGCTCGCTGGCCGATGTGGTGGGCGAGGCCCTGCGCGTGGCGAAGTACCATAAGCGGCCCGGCTCGCGGCTGCGGCCGCACCATGTTCCTGAGTCGCTCCCGAGGGTCGCGTGCGTGAGGGGGGAGATGGCGCAGGTTTTCCTCAACCTTGTCCTCAACGCCCTCGATGCCGCGGGCGCCGACGGCGTGGTGGAACTTCGCGGTGGGGCAGCCATGGGCGAGGTCTTCGTGGAAATCGAGGATAGCGGACCGGGGCTTTCCGAATCGATCCGTGGCCGGCTTTTCGAGCCGTTCGTGACCACCAAACCCGAGGGCACGGGACTCGGCCTTTACCTTTCCCGGCGGGTTGTCCAGGAACATGGCGGCAGGCTCGAGATGGGAACCGGATCCCTGGGTGGTGCACTTTTCCGCGTGGTGCTGCCCGCGGTGCCACCCGGGCGGATGGAAACACCCATGGCGGCGGGGACGGCGACATGAAGGCTGATCGGCATCGGGTTCTGGTGGTGGACGACGAACCGGTCATCCGGTCGAGCCTCGCCGAGTGCCTCGAGGCTGAAGGCTTCGAAACCGCCGTGGCCGCGACGGGCGAGCAGGCGGTCCTCGCCGTGGAGGAAGGACCGGTCGACCTGGTGCTTTGCGACCTGCAACTGCCGGGAATCAACGGCATCGAGACCGTTGACCGCATT
>CAWUNZ010000108.1:0-10648 GCA_963923445.1 uncultured bacterium | reverse complement strand
CGCGCTGGTGTTTTACAACGACATCAACCGCAACTTCCTTTCCCCTTGAAAACCACACAGGAGCCGCGTCATGGACGATGCGCAAAAGGTACCGGAATCGGGATTGAGCTTTCAGGCCACGGGATTCATGTACTTGTTCGCCCTGTGCCTGGGATCGATGACCCTGTATGAGCTGGTTCCATTCCTGATTCAGATGGGTTCGATGGCATTGGGCAAGCGTTGAGGTTGAAACAAATCAGGGCCCGGGCCTGAGATATGGGGCCAAGCGCCGCGCAAGGTTCTCGGCCGACATCGCTGAGCCTGACCTGATCTCCTCAAGGGCGGCCTCGAGGGTCCGCATGAAGCCCGAGGGGTATTCTGAGGCCGCCGCAAAAGCTTCAGCCGGCATGATTTGCAAAACCGATTCCGCCTGCCCGGGGGACGGCCGAGGCCTTGGCTTGCCATCAAGAGCCTCGTTGCACAGGGCGTCGGCAACCTTGTTGGCTTCCCGCCTGATATGCGTGTAGGTGACGGTGCCACCCAAGGATGCCGCCGCCTTGCGGGCCTCAAGAAACAAATCGCGGAGATCGGGATTCTTGACTTGGTAAACACCCTGCATCTGCTTCACCATCAGTTCCGAGTCGCTGCGAACCTCGATGGTGGAAATTCCGAGTTCCGCGCAACGACGCAGGGCGTGAAGCAAAGCGGCGTACTCGGCTTGGTTATTGGTTTGTGTTCCGAGGCAGTCGGCTTCTTGAAAAATTTCCCCGCCGGGTCCAATGAGGACAAAGGCATAGGCTGCCTTCCCCGGATTTCCCCGCGAGGCGCCGTCGGTGTGAGCAATCCATTTGCCGTCGCGTTTCATCCCGGTAGCGTATGAACTGATTCAATGAAAGGATTGCTCAAGTTCATCATGAACGGGCCAGTGATTTTGATCGAAACTTCGGGACGCCAAGGCCTTGTGGGGTTGGCACTGGATGGAAAGATCGTTGATACGGTTGAACTGAACACGGAGAAAAAGCACGCGCAAGATTTGGCAGGCAAAATCAACCAACTGATGAGCAGGCACAAGATCGGCCCAAAAGAGCTCAAGGGCGTGATTGTCGCCCGGGGACCTGGGAGTTTCACGGGCCTTCGGATTGGATTGGTCACCGCCATCACCTTGGCTTACGCGACGGACGCGAAAATTGTGGGAGTCTCCTCCTTTCAGGGGCTTGCCGAGCAGGTGAACCATGACAGCGGCAAGGTGACTATTTTGGCGGACGGTTTGCGTGGAGGAACCTACTATCAGTCTTTTCAGAAGGAAAGCGATGGCTGGAGACCCACCTGCCCCTTGGATGTTAAGTCCGACATCGGGATTACGCCGAATATGGTGGCTATGGCCAAACGATGGATAGGGTGTCCCGAACAGGCGGTTGTCGTAAAGCCATCGCTGGAAGGATTGCTCGCCGTCGGACTGCCACGATTGACGCGCGGCGAATCTGACTCGATTGAAAACTTGGAACCCCTTTATGTGCAACCCAGTTCCGCCGAGCGCCAATGGCAAAACCTGGGCCGCAAATGAGGATCATGAAATGTTCTTGAGACCGGTAAATGCCTTGTTGTGGCTGCTGATGGTGAGCATGCCAGCCCTTGCTGGCGGAACGAAATTTCAAATCACTTACAACCAAAAGGATTACCCGGGACCATTCACGGGGCGTGTTTATGTGATGCTTTTTGAAAACGAAACCAAACGGCTCAGACAAGGGCCTGACTGGTTTCACCCGGAACCGTTTTACTCCATGGATGTCACGGGCTGGAAGGCCGGTGAGCCGCTGACAATGGGATCGGGATGCCTTGGATTTCCTGTTTCGCTTGAGAAGCTTCCGGCCAAAACCTACACGGTTCAGGCGGTGATGGACCTGAATAAAGGGGGGCGAAGCTTCGCGACCTCCCCGGGCAACATTTACGGGATTATTCCCCGGGTAGCCTTGGGTGGTGGGGATGAGAAATCGGTGGAAATCAAGTTGGACTCAACTTGGAAAGAGACGGCTTTCAACGAGACGGAAAGAGTTAAGCTCCTGAGCATTGACAGTAAGTTGCTCAGTGATTTTCACGGCAAGCCCGTTCGCCTGCGAGCCGGCGTGGCCCTTCCTGAAAATTATGGAAAAGACCTGAGCAAAAAGTACCCGACTGTTTACGAGGTGCCCGGGTTTGGAGGAAATCATTTCGGTGCGTTTGGTCGACTGGCACAAGGAATCAACAAACTGGACGGTCTTGAAGCGATTTGGGTTGTGCTCGATCCGGATTGCCCTTTTGGACACCATGTGTTCGCCGATTCCGACAACAATGGTCCTTATGGCCAGGCCCTTGCCAAGGAATTGATTCCCGCGATTGAAAAAAACTTTCGATGCGTGCCGGATGCCAGGGTGGTGACAGGCCATTCATCAGGCGGCTGGAGCAGCCTTTGGCTGCAAGTGAACCATCCCGATTTGTTCAAGGGAGTATGGAGCACGGCTCCCGACCCAGTGGATTTCCGCGATTTTCAGAGAATCGACCTATATTCTGCCCCCGCCGTTTCCATGTTTGTGGATGAAATCGGCAGGAAAAGGCCCATCGCCCGCCGCAACAATCAACCAGTCCTTTTTTATCGCGACTTTTCCGACATGGAGGTGGTGATGGGACGCGGTGGGCAGTTATGGTCCTTTGAGGCCGTGTTCGGACCCAAGGGAATCAACGGGCAGCCTCGGCCTTTGTGGGACAGGATGAGCGGCAAGGTGGATCCCGCGGTGATGAAATCGTGGGAACGGTACGACATCAGGAGGCTTCTTGAAAAACAATGGATCGATTTGGCACCAAAGCTAAAGGGCAAGATCGTTGTGCATTGCGGTTCGGCCGACACCTTTTATTTGGAAGGTGCGGCGGTACTCCTTAAAGAGTCTCTTGGACGGCTGAAGTCGGATGCCATTGTGGAAATACACCCGGGCAAAGATCATGGAAATCTTTTAACGCAGGACCTTCGCAAGAGGATGGAAAAGCAAATGAGGCAATGGCTGGAGAAACCATGAGCCTCTCCCTTGCCGTTTTAGGACTTGGAATGATGGGGGGAAGCGTGGCCATGGCCGCGCGAACCCGGGGAATTACTCGCTCGATCATAGGATGGGACCCTTGCGCCAAGGCGTGCGCCAAGGCTCTGGCCACAGGCATTGTCGATCGCATTGAAATCAACGCCTTAGACGCCGCCTGCGGCTCGGATTTGGTTGTGTTGGCGTGTCCGGTTCCAGTAGTGGCGGAATTGGCTAAGGAAATTGGACCGGCGTGCGGGCCGGAAACCGTCGTGACCGATATCGGGAGCACAAAAGCAAGCATTTTCAAACATTTGGGGTCAATACTTCCCGGGGGAGCTTCATTTGTCGGAAGTCATCCGATCGCTGGATCTGAAAAAAGCGGCTGTTCCCATTCGGATGCCCAATTGTTTGAAGGAAAATTAACAGTAGTTTGCCCAGGAAAGGCCCCGGATTCAGCGGTGGCAAAGGTTGAACGATTCTGGCATGAATTGGGTTGCCGAACTGTTCAGATGGATCCTGAATCGCACGATCAGGCCCTGGCCTCCACAAGCCACCTTCCTCATTTGGTGGCTTTCCTTTTGGCGGGCTTGCCCCGCGACAGCGACAAGCCCTTTGTTGGTGGCGGATTTCGAGACACGACACGGATTGCGGGAAGTGACCCACTGCTTTGGGCGGGGATTCTCCACGACAATCGCAAAGCCCTTGTTCCACTTATCAATGTCATGATTTCAGACATAACCAAGGCACGAGACGCGCTTCAGGCGGAAACCGCTGAGGCAGCCCAAATTCTTCAGGAGATGTTGGTAAAAGGTCATGATTTCCGGGTTCAACTGGACAGAACACCCGAGAAAAATTAAGCGAAGAAACTATTTTTTCACTTTCAACCACCGATCCATCCAGACAACGGTTTTATTCCACATGGCCGGAAGGTAAACATGTCCGACGCCGGCATAAATCTCGTTTACGAATTGGCTTTCCGCCTCGGAACCGTGAATCGAGTAGATTTTCCGAACCGTCTCACCGATTGCTTTGACGCCGCTGACGGGTGATCCACCGTCGCTGTCTCCCGTCATGAAAAGCATCGGCCTGGGCGCAGCGCAAGCGATCACCGCCTCGGAATCAAAATGCTTAAGCATTCCGGGCACAAAATAATAAATGCCATGAGCCTTGAGCATGCCTTGGCTGATCAGGTCCTGATAACGAGTCATGCAAGCAACGCAAACAGCCACCTTGGGACGGTCATCCACCGCCATGATCCACCAAGCGCGCGTGCTCCCCATGCTGATACCGGTGACGCCTATCCGTTCTGGATCAACCTCAGGCCTCGAACACAAATAATCGAGTGCGGATAAGTCATCCCGAATCACCATTCCCCACAAGGTTCTGCCTGTCCATAAATGAAATTTGGCCGCGGTCAATTCACCATTCGCGCCTTTTTGATTGGGACCATCCGGGCCTTTTCCGTTTCTTTCCCCAAAACAAGGGGCGTCCACACCAAGCACCACAAATCCGGCCCGGGCTAAAGTTGGCCCGGGCGGGACGGGGGTGGCGTTTGTTTGAACCATTTCATTCTTGCCAATGTCGTATTGGCCTCCATGCCAATGGCAATAAAGGATGGCAGGTGCCTTTGCCGTTGGTTTGGCAGATTTTGGAAGAAAACAGTAACCGCGAACGGTTTCACCCGCGCCATTTTCAAACTCGAATGTTTCCTGCCAATGGTCGGTTTTGTCCTCGCGTGAAATCACCTTAACCGCCGCAGGTGATGGACGAGCGGGAAGATCTCCAAGAAGTGTTTTCAATTTTTTCCTGATATCGTCGCGGTGCGATTTCCATTGTTCCACCGTCTTTGGAATTTGCAGAGGCGGAACATTTCCAAAGGCCTTAAGCCATCGTGCCCCCTGCTCTTCCTCAAACGAAAAAGCGTTTCCAGTCATGGAAAGCACGCCAAATAGAAAAAGGACCGCGTGGACAAACTTCAAAATCGCCTTATCTGGAATCGCAATCATTCCTCATCGTCCCTCAGGCGCGCCAGCACCGAGTAATCCTCCAAGGTGGTGGTGTCTCCAGTAGTTTGCTTGCCGCTGGCAATGTCACGAAGCAACCGGCGCATGATTTTTCCGGATCGAGTCTTTGGTAAACCGTCCGCGAAACGAACCTCGTCGGGGCGCGCCAAGGCCCCGATTTCACGGGCTACATGTTCGCGCAATTTCGCCTTGAGGTCGTCCGTGGCTTCGATACCCGTTTTGAGGGTGACGAAACAAACGATACCCTCTCCTTTGATCTCGTCAGGGCGTCCTACAGCAGCCGCTTCCGCTACAGCGGCATGGTGAACCAAGGCTGATTCAACCTCCATGGTGCTGAGACGGTGTCCGGCTACATTCAGGACATCATCCACACGGCCCATGACCCAGATGTAGCCGTCGGCATCACGCCGGGCTCCATCCGCGGTGAAATAGCAACCGGGCACATGGGACCAATAGGTCTGCTTGTAGCGATCGTTGTCGCCATAGAGGGTGCGCAGCATGGAAGGCCAAGGCTTGCGTATCACCAGCAAACCACCCTGATTGTCACCGACAGGATTGCCGGCCTTGTCAACCACTTCCGCAATCACTCCAGGCAAAGGCAGGGTTGCCGAACCAGGTTTTGCCGGAACCGCCCCGGGAAGCGGGGCGATCATGATCATGCCAGTTTCCGTTTGCCACCATGTGTCAACGATGGGGCATCGGCCACCGCCGATTTTTTCATGAAACCAGATCCATGCTTCAGGGTTGATCGGTTCTCCGACGGTACCAAGCAATCGTAAGCTCTTGAGGTCGTGCCGGGCGGGAAGTTCGTCTCCCCATTTGATGAATGCCCGGATGGCAGTTGGGGCGGTGTAGAAAATGGAAACACGGTGACGCTCAATAATGTCCCAGAAACGATTTTTCCCGGGAGAATCAGGAGCACCCTCATAAATCAGAACTGTGGCACCATTGCATAACGGCCCGTAAACAACATAGCTATGGCCGGTGATCCAACCCACATCGGCGGTACACCAATAAACATCGTTTTCCTTGAGATCGAACACCATTCGGTGCGTGTAGGATGCCCCCAGAAGGTATCCACCAGTCGTATGAAGGATTCCCTTGGGTTTGCCCGTGGATCCGCTGGTGTAAAGCAGGAATAAAGGATGCTCTGAATCAAGCGTTTCTGGCTCGCAAGTTGCCGGAACACCGGCAATAATTTCATGCCACCAAATATCCCTTCCCGGGCTCATACCTACATTTTGACCTGTCCGCTTGAGAACAATGCATTTTTCAACGGCCGGGCATCTTTCCAAGGCCTTATCGACATTGTCCTTGAGGGGAATTGTTTTTCCTCGGCGCCAACCTCCATCAGCCGTGATAACTATGCGGGCCCCAGCATCAATTGTTCGGTCAGCAACGGCGTCTGCGCTGAATCCACCGAACACCACACTGTGCGCGACTCCGATCCGCGCGCAAGCCAACATGGCAATGACAACCTCGGGAACCATGGGCATGTAAATGGTTGCCCTGTCTCCGGGATTGAGTCCAAGAAGTTTCAAGGCTGAAGCAAATCGACACACTTCATCCAAAAGCATTTGGTAAGTCAGAACCTTGATTTCGCCAGGTTCACCTTCCCAGATGATCGCCGCCTTGTTCCGTCTTGGACCTGCGGCATGGCGATCAAGGCAGTTGACCGATGCATTGATTTTCCCGCCCACAAACCATTGGGCGAACGGTTCCTTCCAATCAAGGACCTTGGCGAATGGCTTCTGCCATTGAAGACTTTTGGCTTCATTATCCCAAAAACCATCAGGATTTCGGGCCGCTTCCTCCCATAACTCACGATACTTTGCCAAGGAATTGACTTCGGCACGGGAACTGAAATCAGCAGAAGGTTGAAAAACTCTTCCTTCTCGAAGCATGGATGTGATTGTGTCGGCCATTGACAAACTCTCTGAAAAAAGCCTGAAAAATGATCATGTTTCTAGCGGCAGGCTCATCGATTGGTCTGACGCCAAGGAATGCATACAGCGCATCGCAAGAACAGTTTATATAAAAACTTAGGTCTGGGAAATATGCGGGAGCATGAGGCGGTGGAAACCATCATCGGCTTGGGTGGCGGGCCTTGGCCAACTTTCAGACGCTACCTGATGGATCGACCAGCTCAAGGCATTTCGAGGCACTGGGAGCATCCATCTTATCATTTTCGGTCATACCAGCCGGAAGACCTGAATGATCATGCCGAAGCACTGGCCCAATCATTCTCCGACAGCGATGACAGAATGCTGTTTCCTGTCCTTGGCTCCAAGGAAGGATGCCAGGATCTCATGCGCGAAATCGTCCGTCGGTGGGATTTTGTTCCGGAAGCGACTTGGCTGGCCATCGGCCCCACCGGACCGGTTGGCACGATTCAAGGATTGAAAACTGGATCAACAGGAATGATCCAAAATGTAGGCGTGATACCCTATGCAAGATCAAAGGGACTGGGGAAACTTCTTTTACTCAACTCGATAAACGGTTATGCAAAGGCGGGAATTGAAACTGTCCAATTAGAGGTCACAGCCAACAATATCGCGGCTGTGAAACTGTACGAATCAGTTGGTTTCAAACTAATTAAGGTTCTGTATAAACCGGCGGCAACCATCTTAATATGAATCATCACTAGTCTAGTTGTGAACGAATACCGAATCTTGAGCCAAAACAACAGTTTTTCATAAGAAATCAAAAGAAACTATTTTGGCGACCTAAACCCAGAAATGGAGTTTGCATCACCGTGCGCCAGAAATTGCATCAATCGAATTTGACTGGCGGCATCACATTGGTCGCCGAACGAATGGAACATCTGCATTCCGTGGCGGTGCGCATCCTTGTTCCAGCGGGGGGAATCCACGATCCCCAACGAAAGCAAGGTCTATCAAACTTACTTTCAGAGATGATGGATCGTGGTGCCGGAACAAGAAACAGCAAACAACTGAGCGACGCTTTTGAAACCTTAGGGGTCGATTATTCGATAGGAACGGGAACTCATTGCATTGCGATATCGGCGACATTTTTGTCTGAAAACATGAAACCAGCAATGGAACTCTTGTCAGATGTTCTCATCAGGCCGAAATTGCCAGCAAAGGAACTTGCTGCGGTCAAGGACCTTGTCCACCAAGACATTCAGGCGCTGGAGGAAGAACCGCGCAGAAAAGTAATGCTTGAATTGGCAAAACAGCACTACCCATCCCCATACGGAAATGATCCGCGTGGAAGTACAGAATCCGTCGACTCAATAAAAATTGAAGAGATAGAAAAATTTCACAATGATCGATTTCAACCCTCAGGAACAATTATAGGAATAGCGGGAAACATAGAATTTTCAGAAATTGAAGACTCACTAAATAGTATTTTTGATAAATGGAAGCCGGGCAAGCCTTATGACCTGAAGCAAGGGAAACCAGGCAAACAAAGCACTCATATTGAAAAAGATACTGAGCAAACTCACATAGGATTAGCATTCCCAAGTGTCAAAGTTGGTGATTCCGATTATTACGGCGCATTGGGATTCGTCGGAGTCCTCAGCGGCGGTATGAGTGGCAGGCTATTCACTGAAGTCCGGGAAAAGCGAGGATTATGTTATGCTTGCTGGGCTTCTTATTCATCTCTCCGGGAACATGCTTCCATCCAGTGTTACGCTGGCAGCACAACAAACCGTGCTCAAGAAACATTGGAAGTGCTAATCAAAGAATTGAAAAACGCGTCGAAAAACTTGACAACCGATGAAATAGAAAGAGTGAAAATCGGAATGCGAACCTCGCTCTTCAAGCAGGAAGATTCAAGCGCTGCGCGGGCTTATTCCTTAACTAATGACTGGTTCAATCTCAAAAGAATACGCCCGATTGAAGAACTGGAAGCTTCTGTTTCTGGAATAGGAACGGCAAGCATCAAAGGTTACCTGCGAAATCACGGTCCACATCCGATTACTTTGGTTTCCATGGGACGCAAACCATTGGATACCAGCGACCTAATTCTCAATAAATAGGAACCATTTGATGAAAAGCACATTTCACCATTCTGAATTAGACAATGGTTTAACTGTTATTGGAGAAGAGAATCCAAATGCCCACAGCGTAGCCTTGGCCTTTTTCGTAAAAACAGGGAGCAGGGATGAAGGTGAAAATGAATCAGGTGTAAGCCACTTTCTTGAACACATGATCTTCAAAGGGACCAAAAAACGGGACGCACTTGCCGTTAACAAGGATTTGGATCGTATCGGCAGTAGCCCAAATGCCTTTACGAGCGAGGAACTCACAGTCTTTTATGCCTCATGTTTGCCAGAATACCGAAGTGAATGCCAAGGAATTCTATCCGATATACTCCGCCCGGCCTTGCGCGCCGATGACTTCGATATGGAAAAAAAAGTTATCTTGGAAGAGATTGGAATGTATGAAGATCAACCTTCAGACATGATCCATGATTATTCCAGGAAACTTTATTTTGGCGAGCACCCATTGGGAAATTCAGTTCTTGGTTCAGTCAAATCCATAACAGCCCTGACAAGAAATCAAATGCTCAAGTATTTTCAAAGGAGATATGTTGCAAGCAATATCGTCCTTGCCGCTTCAGGGAATTTTCACTTCGAGGACCTCGAAAAAGATGCAAATCGATGGTGCGCACGGTGGCCATCCGGATCATCACCAAGAACTGAAATAAGACAAACTTCTGGAACAGAGGGATTTGAGGTTCGACACGACAACCGTTCAAATCTTGAGCATGTCGTGATAATGACGCAAGCACCACCCGCATCATCACCGCTTCGTTTTGCCGCCGATTTAATAGCGATGGTTGTGGGTGATTCTACAGGCAGTCGGATGTATTGGGATTTAGTGGACCCCGGCTTTGCTGAATCTGCCGGACTTTACTACAGGGAATACGATGGCACAGGAGTATATTCAGCAAGCTTTTCATGCTCACCAAGTAAAGCACAAAAAAATATCGCAAGAATTAAAACAATTCTAAATGGCATACAAAAGGATGGGCCGACTTCCAATGAACTTGAAAAAGCACGGACAAAACTTCTTTCCAGGATGGTACGATCGAGCGAAAAGCCAATGTCGAGATTGCTTTCAATCGGGACCCAGTGGACGTATCTCAACAAGTTTATTTCAGTTTCAGACGAAATGGAAAAATACAAAAAAGTAAATGATTATCAAATAAGACAGGTTTTAGACAGATATCCTTTTAAACAACTGTCAATTGAAGCTTTGGGACCACTCAAGTCCCTGAAGCAGCTATGATAACCTGAAAACTAAAGGACCAGCTACTCTGATCCCTTTGCTTTGGCAATAACCTTGAATTTATTTACCGCTGGACCGTGATTGGTTTTCTGCCATTCTAATTCGACAGTATCCCCAATATTGGCAGAGCGCACAGCTTCTAAGACCATTGGCATCGGTTTCTTTAACTTTTGGTCAAATATAACGTGGTAACTCCTTGGTTTTTCTTCACCAGGAGCAAGAACCTCAAAATTCGAGTTTTTACCATCTTGGGTATTGGTGCGTGATTTCAATTTTCCAACGACCAATCCTCCATCATGTTTTTGACCTAAAGAAAAGCCACAAAAAGCAACCAAAC
>CAWUNZ010000107.1:0-10802 GCA_963923445.1 uncultured bacterium | reverse complement strand
GGCAGCCTTGGGTTGCCGTCGTGCCTCAGGGCTTGGGTGTTCTTGCCTTGGCCACCGCGTTGCTCAGACGGGATCGTGAACAACCACCGCTCCTGATGATTGGAGCGTCGGGCAGGGAATCAAGGGCCGCCTGAGGGGGCGTCCACCAGATGCTCCGCGCGTGAAACGACTGTTTCCACCAGCGGGATGGACTTGAACGGGATCAGGCGGCCGGCTGCCTCGTGCACCGGTTCCGCCAACAGGGTCTGGCTGGCCGCCACCAGCCAGACCCATTTTTTTTGCCTGCTTAGCCGGCGCAAGTGGGATGCGACCGATTGCGGCTTGCCGCGCGTGATGAAGTCGAAATACACGATTTTCCCATCCGAAGAACGGATCAATTTCAGATCGGGGACCCAGTAACCATCGTCAAGTTCGACGGGATCGGCCTCATGGTCGATCGTCCAGCCTGCTGCTTCCCTTGCGAACAGGGAAGCGAACGCCAGGAGTTCACGGGGGGGACCGGAAACCGGGGCGGGAACCACGCATTTGATTCCCGCCAGATGTGTGAATTCCAAAAGGCAAGGCGTTCGCCTGGGGCCCCAGAGAATTTCAGCAGCAAGGTGATACTTGGGTTGGCACATGGCCCATGGGATGAAGCAAGCCAGTTGCATTCCATGCTTGACTGTTTCCTCGAGCAGATTCGCGGGGCCATCGACCGCCAACTCGACGCGTCCCGGGGTGGGCCTTCGCGTTGAAACCAGCAGGCGATGGAACCGCGCGGCGCGGAAAATGGACCGCAGGGCCTCGGGACGAGGGCGTCCCAGGGTGAGCACCACGCGGGTGGAGCGGAGCAGGGCACCCTGGATAAGAGCCAAATTGTATTCGAAAATCAGTTGTTCTGCCTGGATCGGTTCAAACGACCGGATGATCTCTTCCGAGGGAAGGTCCGAGAACAGAGCCCGTTCCACTCCGGCCGGGTCGAGGCCGAGGGGACCCCCGCACTTGGCCAGGATGGCCTCGCGGGGAAACGGTGTCGTCCCTTCTTTCCGCGCCGTTGCCGCCGCGCGGAACACCACAGACCGAAGGGTTGCGGCATCCGGTCCGGGTGGCGCGGAGGTTTCACAGCGTTTCCACAGCAGGTGGGCCAAACCCTTGGCCACCACCGGGTGAACCGGTCCCTCGCAGGCGGATTCAACCGCCGACTGGATGTCTTCACGACTGCAACCGGGGGCGAGGGTGAACACCGCGACCAGCCGGGCGGAAAGGTCCTGAAGGTCGGAATTGTCGGGATCGACCAAGGCCAGGCGAAGCTTGCCCCGGTGGACGCGTCCCCTGACAAGGTCACCGGTAAGCATCGTGGTCCCGGCGTCTCTTGGAGATGGCCGCCTCCCCGCTATCGCGCACGACAAGCTCATACAGGCTGGCCTGCTTGTCCCCGGAACGGCGGAGAATTCGGCCTAGGCGCTGGACATGCTCGCGCGGCGTGCCGGAACCTGAGAGGACCACCCCCACCGAGGCCGCGGGAACATCGACACCCTCATTGAGGACCCTGCTGGTGGCCAGCACGGGAAGTTCCCCGGAATGGAAGGCCGCGAGGAGTTCGCGCCTTTCGGCTGGCTTGGTCCTGTGGGTGAGGGCGGGAACCAGGAACCGGCGGGCAAGTTCGTAGACGGTGGCGTTGTCTGCGGTGAAGACCAGCGTTCGTTCTCCGGCATGGCGTCGGAGCAGTTCCTCGAGTTTTTCAAACTTGGCCTCGGCGCGTTGAACGATCCGCCTTTGTTCGCGGTAGGCCTTGAAGGCTTCGCGGCCTTCGGGGTCCCGCGAGGCGGCAGTGATGAATTCCCTCCAGCCGGCAGGCGAACCCGTGTCGATGCCGCGTTCTCCGACGAACGCCCTGTATTTTTCCCTCGCCGTGTCGTGCGCCTCCCTCTCGGCCGGGTTGAGGTCCACCCAGATGCGGCGGGTGGTGTAGGAGGCAAGGTATTCGCCGGCCAGTTCGGTGATCTCGCGCCGGTAAACGAATGGTCCAACCAGCGATTGCATGAGGTGCTCGCCACCATCGGTTCGCTCGGGGGTGGCGGTGATCGCGAGGCGGAAGGGCGCGATGGCGCCGGTTGCCGCGTGGCGGTAGGTGGCACCCGGGAGATGATGGGCCTCGTCGAAGACGATCATTCCGAAACGGTGGCCCCAGTGGTCCACCAAAAGGTGGGCGGAATCGTAGGTGATGACCGTCACATCCTTCCAGTCCCTCTCCCCACCTCCGACGGCGCCGACAGGGACGCCCAAGCTGTGCCCGAGTTCGGAGCGCCATTGCGACACCAATTCCAGCGTGGGGGCCACCACCAGCGTGGACCGCCCCGCGCGGATGATCGCCAGAATGGCCGTGAATGTCTTGCCGGTGCCGGTGGGGAGGACGACCACGCCACGACCCCCCGCCTTCCACCAGGCGTCAACCGCCTCGGCCTGATGGGGGAATGGTTCCCGGTTTACCGCGACGGGGAATGTGATTTTTTCGTATTTTCTGGCGCTGTCCGTATGCGGAATGCCCTTGTGGTGCAGCAGCGAGACCAAGGGCCGGTAATGCAATGCGGCGCAGCGCAGGCACCTGCCGCGAGGGTCATCCACGGCCTGGGGAAACAATCCGGAGAAATTCCGGGGAGCGCCCCGAAGTTCCAGCGTTCCGGCGTTGAACCTGATGGTGAAATCCGTTTCAGCCATGAAGCCATATTAACGGTGATGCGCAGGTTCAGGAACTGGCGGATCCGTCACGGCCAGGCGTCAGGTCCGCCGAGGCTGGGGCATCGACCGATGCCAGAACTCCCCGGATGGACGCGAGGGCCCGTTCGACCACAACATAGAAGACCGGGACCAGGATCAGGGTCACAAGAGTGGAGACCACAATGCCACCGATGATGGCGCGCGCCATGGGTGCCCGGGTTTCGGCTCCCGGGCCGTAGCCGAATGCCGCGGGAACCGCCCCGGCAACCGTGGCGATGGATGTCATCAGGATGGGCCGGAGCCTTACAGGGGAGGCTTCCAGAACCGCCTTGGCTGGTGGCAGGCCCGAATTTGCCAGCGCGTTGGCGTAATCGACCAGGATGATTGAGTTTTTCTTGACCAGCCCCATGAGGAGCACAAGGCCTATCAGGCTCATCATGTTGAGAGTGTCACCCGTGCACCACAAGGCGACCACGGCGCCGGTGAGAGCGAACGGCATGGCCAGCAGGACCGTCAACGGATGAATGAACGAGTTGAACTGCACGCCGAGAATCATGTAGGCGACCACGATCCCGAGGAGAAGCGCGAACACGAGGCTGTCGATGGTCTCGCGCATGGCCTGGGCGTTCCCCAGCTCAACAAGGGAGACCTGAGGGGGCAGGATCTCAGCCGCGATGCGGCGGGCCCTGTCGAGGGCGTCGCCCTGAGCGACTCCCGGACCGGGATTGGCCGTGATTTCGATATTCCGCTGATGGTTGTACCGGGTGATGACCGGGGTGGCCGGAACGATCCGGACCTTGTCCTGGTCGACCAGGTCTTTGACAGGGACGAGGCGATTGTCACCAAGGCGCAGGTGCAGGTCCATCAATTCCTCGGGGGTGGCGGTCTGCTGCTCGCGCAGCTTGACGCGAATGTCGTACCGCCTGCCACGATCGGTGAATTTGCCGACCCGCTCGCCACCCACCAGGAGGTTCATGCTGTCGGCAAGCCGGGAGACCGGAATTCCCAAGAGAGCCAGCTTGTCCCGATCGGGGTAGAGCCGCAGTTCAGGCTTGCCTGGCCTGTGGCTGGAATCGATGTCCTGGAAAACCGGGCGACCTGACGAATCCCTTTCTGATTCCATGCGTTCAATGAGCAGCCTTGAAATCGCTGGGACCGATTCCCAATCTCCCTGAATGGAGAAATCAACGGGGAATCCTTCCTGGGCGGTGAAACCTTCGGTCGATTGGTCGCGCACGATCACATGGATGTCGCGCACATCGGAAAACAACTGGCGAATCCAGTCGATCATTTCGCGCTGAGACCGGGCACGCCTCGACCTTGGGACCAGTTGGACGAACAGGTCGGCCTCGTTCATCAGGAGGCCGGAATCGGTGCCGACGGTGGTGAGAATTCCCTCCACTTCCTCAAGGTTGGTCAGTCGATCCTCGCAGGAGCGCAAAAGGTCGCTGATCTGGTCGATATTCGCATCCACCGGGCCAATGATCCTGACCACAAGCCTGCTTTGGTCTTCCGAGGGGATCAGTTCCCGGCCCAACCATCCGAAAACGAAGAAGGCGGCGGTGAACAGGATCAATCCGCCGCTGATACCCAACACCAGTGGCCACATGGCGAGTGAAATGGCGAGCACCCTGCCGTAGATTCCGGCGATGCCATCGATGAACCGGGAAACAGGGTTGAGGATCAAGGGCCTCAATAGCCAGGAATCGAGCAGGCCGTAGGCCAGGGGACCAACTGACAACAGCAGGAACAACGCGATGGCATCCCCCAGGGTTTCGCCAGGCCAGGCCCATGCTTGTGCCGGTGCGGGAAAACCCATGAATTCCACCATGGTGACGAGTGGCCATGTCCATGGTTGGAGCCAATCCACATGGGAAAAGCCGATCCGGGCGATGACGAGCAGGGCTGAGAGGAACAACGCCATCGCCAAGGGAACCCTCCACCCGGGAGACTTTCCATGTTCCCGGGCAATGGAGCAAAGCATGGGGGTGATGGTGAGCGCGGAAACAAGCGAGAGCATGACAGCCACACCGACGGTGACGCCGAACTGGAAGAAGAACCGGCCGATTGTTCCACTCAGAAACGCGACCGGGAGAAAGATGGCCAGGATCGACAAGGTTGCCGCGAGGGCCGCAAAACCGATTTCCCTTGAACCGTCGCGCGCCGACCTGCGCGCGTCTTTCCCCATTTCCCGGTGCCTGTGGATGTTTTCCAGCACAAGGATGGCGTCATCCACCACAACCCCGACGGAAAGGGACAGCCCCAGGAGAGTCATCAGGTTGAGCGTGAACGGTTCCATTCCGATCCAACGGACGGCGTAATTCAGGAAAAAGAAAGTTCCCAAAAGCGATGTTGGAATGGACAGACAGATGTTGATGGTGGTTTCAAGGGATCCGAGAAACAGGTAGCAGACGATCGCCGTCAGCAAGACGCCCAGCACCAGGGTGAGTTTCAGTTCCTCGATGTTTTCCCTGACGAACCTCGATGAGTCGACCGGCATGGCCAGGTCGATTCCGGGAGGAAGCAGTCGGGCCAACTTGGGCATTTCCGCGCGCACAGCGTCGCACACGGCGACGAGGTTGCCGCCAATCGCCTTCCGAACACCAATCGCCACGGCGGGGAGGCGGTTGTACCGGGCCAGGCCGCGCTTGTCGACGGTGCTGTCGGCCACCACGGCGACATCTTCCAGACGCACGGTTTGGCCGGCCTTTTGTGAGACGATCAGGCGTCCCAATTCCGGCAGGTTGACGGCTTCACCCATCACCCGGAGGTTGAATTCGACTTGCTGGCTCTTGATGTATCCGGCGGGCAGTTCCGCATGCTGCCTTTGGATGGCAAGTCGGACATCCTCGGCCGAAAGGTTGAACTGCCGAAGCCTGTCACGATCGACATGCACGCGCACATTTCGTTCCTGCAGGCCGGCGAACTGGACGCCACCAACACCCGGAAGCGATGAAAGCAAAGGCTTGATTTCCTTTTCGGCCAAATCCCCAAGCCTGCCCACCGGATAGGCGCCCGCCAGGGTAAGCCATACCACGGGCAGGTTGGCGGGATTGATCTTGCTGATGACGGGCGGGTCGATGTCGGTGGGAAGTTTCCGCCGGGCAGCGCTGACGGCATTCTGGACATCCTGCATGGCGACATCGATGTTGCGGCCGAGTTGGAAGTAAACCGTGGTGATGCTGCGGCCTTCCAGACTCTCGGACATGGTGTAATCGACGCCCTCGACCGAGGCGACCGCGTCCTCCACGACATCCGTGACATCACCGTCCATGATTTCAGGGGAAGCCGCCTCGCGGGCGATGACAATGCTGACAACAGGGAAATCGATCTCGGGAAACTGGCTGATTCCCATTTCCCGGTATCCCATCCAGCCGAAGACCATCATCGCCGCGCCGACCATGACGGCGAAGACGGGGTTCTTGATGGAAAGCTCGGCAAGTCGCATGCGCCTCAGCCTTCCTTCCGCGGATGATCGGAAAGCCAGTCGGCCATGCGTTCGAGCCTGAGATAAATCACAGGCACCACAAACAGGGTGACCAGGGTGGAAAGGAAGCAACCGCCGAGGATACTCCGGGCCAAGGGCGCGCGTGTTTCCGATCCGGGGCCGACACCAAAGGCCATGGGAAGCGCGGCGACCATGGTGGCCAGTGTTGTCATGAGGATTGGACGCAGGCGGCGGGGGCAGGCCTCCATCACAGCCATCAATATGCCGCGACCAGCGTTGCGCCGCTCACGGATCACATCCACGAGAATGATCGAATTCTTCATCACAAGTCCGGCCAGGAGCACCATCCCGATCATGCTCATCAGGTTCAATGTGTCGCCGGACAGCCACAGCACGGCAAGCGCCCCGGTGACGCCGAAGGGAACGGCGACCAGCACCGTGAGCGGGTGGACCAGCGAATTGAACTGGATGCCGAGGATCATGTAGGAGGCGATGAAGCCCAGAACCAGCGCCCCCCACATGCTGTCAAGGGTTTGCTGCATCGCTTGGGCGTTGCCCAGTTGGACGATGCGGTAGCTTTCCGGCAAGCCGAGATCGGTCCGTGTTTGCCTGGCGATTTGGCCGGCGCGGGAGATCGCCTCACCCTGGGAAATTCCGGGTGCCATGTTGGCCGTCAATTCCACCTTGCGAAGGTGGTTGTATCGGGCGATCAGGGGGAGCGTGGAAACCGGTGTTCTGCTGACGAGGTCGGCCATGGGAACCAAGGCGGCGCCAGGGGCACCTGTCTCCGTTCCGGCGCGGATGTAAAGGCTGTCGATATCGTCGGGGCTGGAACGCTCCGGTTCAGCGAGCCTGATGCGGACATCCCGCCGCCGGGCGCCCTCCGTGAAGCGGCCCATGCGCACGCCCCCGAAGGCCACATTCAGCGTCCAGGCAAGGCGTTGAGTTGTGACCCCGGCTTCCGCCGCGCGGTCCCTGTCCGGGCGGGCATGGATCTCCGTCATGCCGGGGCGATAGTCGCTGTTCACATCGGAGACAGCCCCGCTGGAGATCAGCCTGGTTCGGATTTCCTCCGAAAGGCGGATCACTGTTTCCCAGTCCGGGCCCTGGATGGCAAAGTTGACCGGATAGCCTCGAGAACTGGTGAACCCCTGGGTGGACAGGTCCAAGGCGATGGCGCGCATGCCGGCAATGCGTCCGAGCGTGCGGCGGGTGAGGTCGATCACCTGCGACTGGGTCAGGGTGCGCAGGTGACGGGGAACAAGGCGGACGAATATCGTCCCCTCGCTGACCAACGCTCCGGGCCTGATGGCGACGGCGCAATAAACGGTGGAGATGAGTTCCCCGTCGATGACCGGATCCCTCAGTCCGATCAGAGCCTTTTCGCAATCCGCCAGCCGATCGTCCACATAATCAATGCTTGAGCCGACCGGGCAGACGACATTGACGATAAAGCGATTCTGATCTTCGCTGGGCACCAGTTCCCTGCCGATTGGCTTGAAGTCAACTTGCTTGACGCCGGTGAATCGGGCAACGGGTTCGGGGAATGCGACGGTCGCCCCTGAAAGGAAAAGCCAAGCCGCCGCGGCGATGAGCGTGCCGAATACCAGAACGACTGCCTGCCAACGCAAGGCCTGGCGCAGCAGCACCCTGTAGGCCATCCCCACCAGATGGAGGATGAACTCCATCGGCCGGATGATCAGGGGAACTCCTAGAAACTGGTCGAAAAACCATCCGACCCGCCGAACAACGGAAATGGGGCCGGCCAAAACGCCCGCCCTGATGGGTGGCGCGGGTGGATTTGGATGGCGCACCGAGAGGAATCGGGCACAAAGAACAGGGGTGATTGTCAACGAAACGATGAGGGACAGGAGGACCGCCACGGTCACCGTGATGCCAAACTGGAAAAAGAAGCGGCCGATGGCACCCTTCATGAAGGCAACAGGTATGAAAATGGCGGCAATTGAAAGGGTGGCTGCCAAGGCCGCGAAGGTGATCTCCCGGGCCCCTCTTTTGGCCGCGACCGACCGGGTTTCGCCCTCCTCCATTCTTCGATAGATATTCTCAAGCACGAGGATGGCGTCATCCACCACCACGCCCACGGAAAGCGAGAGCGCCAGCAAGGTCATGAAATTCAGGGTGAAGCCGCCCATTTTCATGGCCACCATGGTTCCCAGAAGCGATGTCGGGATGCTCACGCAGACATTGAGCGTGCTGGATGCGGAACCAAGAAAAAGGAGCGTCACGATTGCGGTGAGACAAATGCCCGAGACCAGCGCGAGCTTGACCTCCTCGATGTCCTCGCGGATGAACATGGAATAATCCACAGAAATGCCGATCTCCAATCCCTCAGGAAGGAGGGCCCGCAACTCCGGAAGCCTGCGCTTGACCTCGTCGCAAAGGCCCACCACATTCGCCCCATTGGCTCTCAGCACTCCCATGCCGACGGTGGTTTGTCTGTTGAAACGGCCCAAGCCCCTTCGATCGGTGAGGCCATCCTCGACATCGGCGACATCCTCCAGGCGCACCAGGCCACCGTCCGCGGCGTGAGCCACAACGATCCGGCCGAATTCCGGAGCTGTGCGCGCCTCCCCCATGATCCGGACGGTGATTTCCTGGCCTTCGGTTTTCAGGTAACCGGCCGGGCGCTCGACATGCTCCTCGCGCAGGGCACGCACGACATCCAACGGGTCAAGCCCGTGCCTGCGGAGGTCTTCACCCCTGAGCCAAACGCGCATGTTCCGTTGGCGCAATCCCCCGAACATGACGCCTCCGCAGCCCGGAATAGTCTGGATTCGCTGTTTCAATACGGTGTCAACGATGTGGTTGATTTCGGAGAGGGGTCGGGTTCCGTGCGTGGCCAACCACATGACTGGAAACTTGTTGAAGTTGATCTTGCTGATGGTGGGCGGGTCGATGTCGGCAGGAAGGCGCTGCGCCGCCGCAGCCACGGCATTTTGGACATCCTGCATGGCCGCGTCGATGTCGCGATGGAGATGGAAGAAAACGGTCACCACCGACTGACCTTCAAGGCTTTGCGATTGGATGTAATCGATGCCCTCAATTTGGGAAATGGCATCCTCGATCACATCGGTCACATCGTTGTCCATCACCTCGGGGGAAGAAGCCTCCCGGATGGTGGCGATGCTGACGACTGGGAAATCGATTTCCGGCAACTGGCTGATACCGAGGTCTTTCCAAGCCAGAAGGCCGAACACCACCATGGCCGCTGAAACCATCACGGCGAAGACCGGGTTGCGGAGACTGGTGTCGGAAAGTCGCATCGCGGGGTTTCAGGGAGCCCTTGAGGCCAGAATTTGTTTCGCCAACTCTGGGGGGATGTCGATCGGGGTCCGGTTTTCCAGCGCCTCGGCGCCTTTTCGCACGATGAATTCCCCGGGGGCCAGTCCCCTGACCACCTCCACAAATCCGGGCTGGCGCCGGCCCAGTTGGAGGTCGCTGACCTCCTGGGCCACCCATTCGGTTGAGCCGCCTGACATTTTCACCTGCACCGGGCGGAAAACCACAAATCCTCGTTCGGTGGCCCGGACGGCCTCCTCGGGAATCACCACCGTCGAATCGGAACCCGGAAGAGGGAACGACAAGCGGGCGGTCATGCCTGGGCGGACCTTCTCGATGAAAGGCTGAGGCGGGAGTTCGGCCTTGCATTCGAACATCCGGGTGTCCGGGTTGGCTACATCAGAGATGAAGAAAATACGGGCATGGAACCTCGGCCCCTCCAGTCCCGGCAGCGTGAAGCGAACCTGGTAGCCGGAACCCAGAGCGCCGGCTTGCCGCGCGGAAATGGCCGCCAGGCCAGCCTCACTTGAGCCCAGAAAAAGCGCGGCGCAACTGGCGGCCTCAGCGAGGTCGCGAACGCGGTAAACCTCCTCGGCGACTAAAAGGGCGCCCAATCCGTTCCAAAGTCCGGCAAGGCAGGCACCGGCTTGGCTGGTTCGTTCACCCATTTCGGCCTTGTCGCGCGCCTCGCGCAAAAACCGCGCGGACTTTTCCGGAACATGACCCGTCACCCGAAGCCTGGTCAGGTCGGCCATTGTCAGGATGACCGTGTCCGGTTTGACATACTCGCCGACATTTTTCCTGCGCTGGTTGATTTGGCCGGAAAATCGTGGCCGGACCTGGGATTTTCTCCAGTTCAATTCCGCCCGAATTCTCGCGGCGCTGGCGGCATCCAATTCGGCGACCATCGCCCGGCTTTCAGCGCGCACCGCCACCACTTCGGCCGCCGCGGCGTTGAGATCCGCCTGGGCCACCATCACATCGCTGCGCCTCTGCTCCCGTTCCTCGATTGAACCGGCCGCCCTGTCGCTGATCACAACCATCCGCTCGGCAAGGGAATATCGGGATTCAGCGCGTTTTTGGGAAGCCAATGCCTTTCCCTCGGCGGCCTCCGCCTTCTTCAATGCGGCAGCCGCCCTTTTCTCGGAGGCGATCGCCGTATCCAGGGAGCTTTTGTAAAGGTCCTGGTCGATTCGAGCGACAATCGTCTGGGTATCGACATGCTGGCCTTCCCGAACCAGCATGTCTTCCAACACCCCTTCCACCCCTGCGGGAATTTCCGTTTGCCGCTCAGCCTCGATCGATCCGATACTTTCCTCTGCCGCGATGATGCGTTGGTATCCAACCTGATGCAGTT
>CAWUNZ010000106.1:0-10841 GCA_963923445.1 uncultured bacterium | reverse complement strand
CCCCAAGGACAAGGGTGTGATCGCCGAGGTGGCGACGATCGCGTCGAACAACAACCGCGAAATCGGCAAGAAACTCGCCGAAGCGATGGACAAGGTCGGCGCCAGTAATGGCGTGATCACCATCGAGGAAGGCAAGACCGCCGAAACCGAGGTTGTCGTCGTTCAGGGCATGCAGTTCGACCGGGGCTACATTTCCCCCAACTTCGTCACCAACGAGAAGGAAGTGATCTGCGAGTTGGAAAACCCCTACATCCTCATCCATGAGGAAAAGATCTCCAACGCCAAGGACCTTGTTCCTGTTCTCGAACTGATCAGCAAGGCCAAAGCCCCGCTCCTGATTATCGCCGAGGATATCGAAGGAGAGGCGCTCGCCACCTTGGTGCTTAACAAGCTCAAGGGAGTCGTTTCCGTGTGCGCCGTGAAGGCACCGGGATATGGCGACCGCCGCAAGGCGATGCTCGAGGACTTGGCCGTGCTCACCAAGGGTGAAGCGATCTTCAAGGACTTGGGAATCAACCTTTCGAACATCAAGCTTTCGCAGCTTGGCCGCGCCAAAAAGGTGAAGATCGATTCCGAAAACACCACGGTAACCGAGGGCGCCGGCGACAAGAAGGCGATCGAGGGACGCTGCGAGCTGATCCGCAAGGAGATCTCGAAGACTGACAGCGACTACGATCGCGAGAAGCTTCAGGAACGCCTCGCCAAGCTCGCCGGCGGTGTCGCCCAGGTGAAGGTGGGCGCGGCCACTGAAACCGAAATGAAGGAACGCAAGGCGCTTTACGAAGACGCGCTCCATGCCACCAGGGCCGCAATCGCCGAAGGCATTGTGCCAGGTGGCGGCGTGGCCCTTTTGCATGCGCGCAAGTCGCTCGACAAGGCTGAGTTCCTTGAAGCCGAAGCACCAGCGGCCCGACTTCTTCATCGCGTTCTTGAAATGCCTTGCCGCATGATTGCTGAAAACGCCGGCCTGGATGGTTCGGTGGTGGTGAACACGATCCTCCGCCACAAGGAAAAAACCATCGGCTTTGACGCCGATACCGGCAAGTACCATGACCTGCGATCAGCCGGCGTCATCGACCCGGTGAAGGTCACCCGCAGCGCCTTGGAAAATGCCTCATCCGTGGCCGCGCTCCTGCTGACCACTGAGTCAATCATCGCGGACATCCCCGAGAAAAAGAAGCCGGGTGGTGATCATCATCATCACGACCATGGTGGCGGCGGCATGGGTGGAATGGGAGGAATGGGTGGCATGGGCGGCATGGAAGGGATGATGTAATCCCCACCCGCTCATCCGGGAAATAACTCAATCAGTTTGTTCCAAAACAAGGCATTTTTTGAGGAGTTTGATCATGGCTAAGGATAAGGGAACAGTTTCTATCCGTCCTCTCGAGGACCGTGTTGTGGTGGAACCGCTGGAGGCTGAGGAGAAGACTTCGGGAGGGATTTACATCCCCGAGGCTGCCAAGGAAAAGCCCCAGCGCGGCAAGGTCCTGGCGGTTGGCCCCGGCAAGCGCACTGATTCCGGCGAACTGATCCCGATGACTGTCGCCCTCGGTGACGTGGTCGTCTACGGGCGCTACAGCGGAAACGATGTGAAGCTGGGTGAGAACGAGGTCAAGATCCTCCGCGAAGGCGATATCCTCGCCCGCCTCACCAAGTAATCCCCACCACAACTATCACATACAGGAGAGAAAACCATGGCCAAGCAATTGATGTACGACGAAGACGCCCGCAAGAAGCTGCTTGCCGGCGCCGAAAAGCTCGCCCGCGCGGTAGGCGTGACCCTCGGGCCGACCGGGCGCAATGTCATCATTGACAAGAGCTTCGGTGGCCCCTCCGTCACCAAGGACGGCGTGACGGTCTCGAAGGAAATCGACCTCCCCGATCCGTTCGAGAACATGGGCGCGAAGCTGGTCAACGCGGTGGCGCAGAAAACCAGCGATGTCGCCGGCGATGGAACCACGACCGCGACGATTCTCGCTTTGGCCATCTATCAGGAAGGGCTCCGCAACATTGCCGCCGGCGCCAATCCGATGGCGGTGAAGCGTGGTATCGACAAGGCCGTCGAGGCGGTTCTCGAACATGTCGAGAAGATCGCCGTGAAGCTTTCCTCCAAGAAGGAGATCGCCCAGGTCGCCGCCATCAGCGCCAACAATGACAAGTTCATCGGCGACAAGATGGCCAACGCCTTCGAGCGCGTCGGCAAGGACGGGGTGATCACGGTTGAAGAGGGTAAGACCTCCGAAACCACCCTCGACTTCGTCGAAGGCATGCAGTTCGACAAGGGGTACATCAGCCCCTATTTCATCACCTCTCCCGAGATGACCGCCGAACTCGAGAATCCACTTATCCTGATTCACGAGAAAAAGCTTTCCAATGTGCGAGAGCTTCTGCCCCTGCTTGAGCAGATCGCCGGAACCAGGCGTCCCCTGCTGATCATCGCCGAGGATGTCGAGGGTGATTGCCTCGCCGCCCTGGTGATTAACAAGCTCAAGGGAGTGCTGAAGGTTTGCGCCGTGAAGGCCCCCGGCTTCGGCGATCGCCGCAAGGCCATTCTGGGCGACATCGCAGTCCTCACCGGCGGCACCTTCATCAGCGAAGACCTCGGCATGAAGCTGGAGAATGTGAAGGTTGAACACCTCGGCTCCGCCGAGAAGGTCACGGTGGAAAAGGAGAACACCACCATCGTGAACTCCAAGCTCGAGGGCACGCACAAGGCCCGCATTGAAAAGCGGATTGATCAAATCCGCAAGCAGATGGAGCAGACCGAGAGCGAGTACGACAAGGAGAAGTTCTCCGAGCGCCTCGCCAAGCTCACCGGCGGCGTGGCGATCATCCGCGTGGGTGGCACCACCGAGGCGGAGATGAAGCAAACCAAAGGCCGCGTCGAGGACGCCCTCCACGCCACCCGCGCGGCGGTTGCCGATGGGGTTGTTCCCGGTGGCGGAGTGGCGTTGCTTCGTTCGGTCGACGCGGCCGAATCCGTCGCCGGAAAGCTCAAGGGTGACGAGCGCATCGGCGCCGAGATTGTCGCCCGCGCCCTGACCAAGCCGATCCTCACCCTGGCCGAAAACTCGGGACTGGACGGTCCCGTGGTTGTCGACGAGGTTCGCCTCCGCGGCGACAAGAATCCCAACATCGGTTACAACGCCGCCGCCAAGGAGTACGAGGACCTGATCGACGCCGGTGTCCTCGACCCCGCGCGCGTGACTCGCTCCGCCCTGACCAATGCCGCGAGCATCGCCGGCCTCATGCTCACCACCGAGGTCATGGTGACCAAGGTGGACGATGAGGAACCTGCCAGCAAGGTCGCCGGCGCGGTCCGCTAAACCAGACAACAAGGCCCCGGTACCCTGCCCGGGTCCGGGGCCTTTCCATGCACGGGCCCACCAAGAACCACGGTGCCGTTCATGCCCGCAAAACGGTGCTACTACGAAGTGCTGAATGTCGCCAAGAGCGCGGACGACTCCTCGATCAAGGCGTCTTACCGGAAGCTCGCCCTGGAGTTCCACCCCGACCGGAACCCCGGCGACGAAGCCGTGGCCATCAAGTTCCGTGAGGTGCAGGAGGCGTTCGAGGTCCTTAGGGACCCGGACAAGCGTCGCCGCTACGACCGTTACGGCCATGCCGGCATGGGCGAGGGAATGGGTGCCGGCGGCGGCGGTGGCGCCGAGGAAATGATGAACGCCTTTGGCGACCTTTTCGGGTCGTTTTTCGGGGGCGGTGGCAATCGCCGACAGGGCGGCCGGGACCTTCGCCTCGACATGGCGCTTGACCTCGCCGAGGCGGCCCGCGGAGGAAGCAAGTCGATCGAGGTCAGCCGAAAGGAGGCATGCGGCACCTGCTCCGGAAGCGGCGCCGCCCCGGGTACCAAGGTGGCCCGCTGCCGAACCTGCAACGGACAGGGAGTTCTTCTCCAAGGCCAGGGTTTTTTCCGCATCCAGCGCCCGTGCCACGCCTGCGGGGGCAGGGGCGAGACCATTCCCGATCCATGCCGGAACTGCCGAGGCTCCGGACGGGTGGATGTGAAGCAGGAAATCGAGGTCCGGTTCCCGGCCGGCATCGAGGATGGCATGCGCGGACGGATCGCCGGTTATGGCGAGGCTGGCCCATCGGGCGAACCGGGCGACCTCTATGTCTTTTACCAGGTGCTGCCCCACCCCTTTTTTCAGCGGGACGGCGCGGACCTCCACTGCGAGGTGCCCGTCACCTTCAGCCAGGCCGCGCTTGGTGGTGAAATACTGGTTCCCACCCTGCTCAACGGCCCGACACCCATCCGCTTGGAAAAGGGACTCCAAAGCGGCGAATCCATCCGCCTGCCCGGCAAGGGAATGCCCAGCCTCCAATCCAAGCGGCCAGGCGACCTGGTTGTGCATGTTCGGGTGGAAACCCCGCGCAATCTCACTCCACGCCAGGAGGAACTGTTCCGCGAATTGGCAGGCATTGAGGACAAGGAAGTTTCCCCGCAACGCAAGTCCTTCATGGATCGCCTGAAGGACTTTTTCACCGGCTCAAGCGGCGACAACCCCAAGCATGCCGAACAAGCGGCAACGGGAGGAAAATCATGAGCGAAGCGACGAACAAGGAAGAAACCCCGCAGGCGGGCGCAACCACCGGAATCGAGGAGTTGACCCGCCAACGCGACGAGTTCCGCGACATGGTGAAGACTGTTCGCGCCGAGTTCGAGAACTACCAGAAGCGTCAACAAAGGGAGTTGGCTGCGGAACGGCGCTTCGCCCAGTCACCCTTGGCCCTTGACCTGCTTCCGGCCATCGACAACCTCGACCGGGCGGTCCAATCCGCGAAGCAGGCCGGCGATACCGGACCGCTCGCCGCCGGCGTGCAGATGGTGGTCCAGCAGATGCTTGACCAGCTCAAAAGGCATGGCATTGTCAGGATGGAAGCGAAATTCCAGCCTTTCGACGCGGCGAGGCACACGGCTGTCACTCAAATCCCGTCCACCGATCATCCGCCCATGACCGTCTTGGAAGTTTTCGAGTCCGGTTATATGCATCATGACCGGGTTCTCAGGCCGGCGTCCGTGGCTGTTGCCGTGGCTCCGCCCGAACCAGCCGGAGACAATTGAGCCATGCCCACCTACGAGTATGTCTGCGCCTCGTGCGGACACCACATGGAGCAGTTCCAGACTTTCAGCGAGAAACCGCTGACCACCTGCCCCAAGTGCAAGAAGAAAAAGCTCGAGCGCCAGTTCGGCACGGGCGCCGCGATCCTTTTCAAGGGATCCGGTTTTTATGAGACCGATTATCGCAGCGACAATTACAAGTCAGGCGCCAAGGCGGACTCGACTCCGCCACCCGCGGAATCCAAGTCGGAGGCCCCCAAGGCTTCCGAAACCAAGCCCGCCGGACCCAAGAAATCCGGCAAGGACTGATGGCCGCTTCAAGCCAACGACTATCCTGCCCCGTTTGCGGGGCCGATATGCCTGGTCCCGCGGCGGAATGGCCTTCCCTTCCCTTCTGCTCACCCCGTTGCAAGACAATCGACCTTGGGCGATGGCTTGGGGAAAAGTACCGCCTGCCGGGATCCGGCAAACGGGAAACGGGTGATGATGAAAACCCCGAAACCGACTCCGCTTGAAGGAGGTTGCCCATGAGGCCGATGATTAAGGTGGCAGCCGTGGCCATGATCCTTGCGGCGTTGGCCCCCTTTGCCCAAGCCCAGCAAGAGCCGGCGCCGAAAGTGATTGAAATCTTTTTGGCGCCTGAACACATCCCCGAAAACCTGAAAGCAGGCGACAAAATCGACCTGAAAATGGTCACCGGAAAGGCCGGTGTGGGAAAACGCGCGCTTTACATGAGCCAAACCATGGCTGGTGGTCTGGAAGTCAAAAAGGTCTCCCGAATGGAGAAACCTGACGAGCATGGCCGTTCCATTCGGGTCGAGTTGGCCGCACCAGCGACAGCGGCCAAGACCATTGAAAAAGCCAAGGCCCAACTGGTGACCGTGGTGGAAACAGTGCCCGGACAAGGCTCAACCACTTCGCTGCGCCCTGTTCCTTTCCGATTGGAGCCAACCAAACCCTGATCCAGACATTTCCCCGGCGCGCTCGATATTCAGCGTTGGCAACCATCAATGGCCAAGCAACAATCCATCTTCCGCATGGATTTGCCTGCGATTTTTCCAAGAGACCTGAAGCATTTCAAAAGAATTCAAAAACGACCAGATTCCAGCCAAGCTGGTGGTGAAGGCATGGTTCAGGACAATCCCCACAAGCAGATGACCGAAATACTTCTCACCCGTTGAACAGCGACACCTCGATTCCCAAATCCTTGGCCAAACCGACCAAGTGCCTTGTTCCCTTGCTGGAGCGAATATCCGCATGAAAAGCGAGAACCAGCGAGGCGCCGGTGGCCAACATCCGCTCGTTGAGTCCTTTCCACGCAAGCCGGCCATATTTTTGCCTGTCATCGGTGTTTTTTGCCATGGCTTCTACAGGAAAACCCAATTCTCGGGCGATACGACCGCCGATTTCGTCAGCCCCGGTCGAATCACCATGAATGATGATGGTGCCCGGGGACAGGTTGGACAATTCTCGCCTGATCGACGACTCGTTTGTCCATCCCGTCGCCCCGGCCACGATCACGCGCATGAATGAACCCGGATGCCAGTTGGTGAATCCCGATCAACGGATCTTGTGAATACCAACGCTGGAAGCGTCGAACTCCGCCTCGCCCTTCTGGCAACGCAATTCAAGGACCAGGGTGACCGGTCCGGGGGAGGCAACGGTGAACTCATGGGCCAGCTTGGAGAAACCGGCGGTTCCGGTCAACGCGTTCGTCCGGGCACCACCAGACAAGCGGACACCCGCGCCGGTGTAGGGTTCCTGGGAACCCACCACCCCGTTCACCTTGGCCATGGCCTCAAGGCGGTAGACTCCCGGATCCAGTTGGACGGTTCTGCGGAAACTGGCGACACCCGGCCCGGCGGCCACGAACTTGTAGGTTGCCGGCTTGGCGGGAGGGATCGCCTCAGCCTTGAGCGCCCCCTGGTCAACCTTGGGTTCAAAACCCGCCAGTTTCCAAGGCTGGCCGGGAGTGAATCGCGGCGTCTCGGGAATGGCGGCGAGCATCTGCCCCACCTTGGCGACCCTCTCGGAAAACCTCCTCTTAAGATCCTTGGCCTGATTGGTGATGTCCGCCCTTGGCTTCAAGGCCCCCGCCATCGCGTCAACCCGGGCGTCAAAGGAGGGAGCGTCATGCACCTTGGCGTGTAGCTTCCTCAGGATGTCGACATACCTCGCCCTGATGCCGGGGCAATCGAGAAGGCGCGTGAACAGGCCGCCCCTCCCCGGAAACAGTGTGTAATTCGGGTCGCCCCACATCTGGTCCATCCCCGACGGGAGCATCACCAGGCGCCCCTGCCTGACCGGGTCGAAATACAGCCTGTAATTGTTCACATTGTTGGAGTACCCATCCCAATGGGCCGTGAAGCACTCCATGGCGATAAACGAAAGCAGGAGGTCGATATCCACCAATTGGGAAAGACGGTCGAGTCGTTTGGCTGGATCAGGCTCCCCCACCGCGGCCCAAACCTTCTTGATGTCGGGCTGATCGGTGCCGCTTCCCTCCAGCAACTTCTTGGCTCCGTCAAGATCCTGGCAAAATCCGCCGTCGTAAAGGTTGCCCTTGCTGTCGCCGAATTGCCGCTTCATCCATGGCTTGTCGAACCCCTCAACCAGCACATACAACCCCAGGTCTCGGCCGTTGAGCCGGAGAAACGCGTGCCTGGCCCGGGTTGAAGGCAACCCGGCCTTCTGAAAAAGCCAACGGGCCATGGTCTCGTGCAGGTATCCACCATCCTGCACGGAATTATTGAGATGGAACTTGTCCATGCCGTGGAACGCCTGCTTCTTGGCGTATTTGTCCATGTTGATCGTGATGGCCGGCCTGTCGTCAAAGCCCCTGAAACTACCCGCGGCCCCCTTGAGGTGAAAACCGACCTCGAGGCCTTGGTTCTGCGCCAGTGGCTGGTTGTTGGGAAGCGCCCCCTCATGCAGGCGCGCCCTGACATAGTTGCGGGGTTGGGCGTTGATCTGGTTGCGCTCGTTGGGTCCGACCAAAATGTGCAGTTCGACAAAACCGGGGGCGTTCATGAAGTTGTCGGTTTCCGCCGCGAGGGTCGGAGCGGCAAAAACGAGGGCGACAAGGAGGGGCGAGGCTTTTGTCATCGGCACGACCTCCATCAAAGGTGTCAGCGCTTGCGCAGGAAGATGTTCATGGCGTCTGGTGGGGCGTTTTTCAGTTCCGGGGTCTGGGGCGCCATCCGCGCCGAGATCAGCACCAGTTTCTCAACCAGCCACGCCTCTTTCTTGTCGGCGCTTTGGGCGGGGGCGCTCAATTCCAACTCGGCCGAACCGAGGTACTTGGGAAGGATCATGAGCCTGACGGGAAACCGGACCCTCACCCTGCCCTCGTTCAACTCGATGGGGGGGAAATTGGCGACGCTGGGGATCGCGAACCACTGGAATGTGGGCCCAAGGTAATCAGGATCGAGGGCGGCCTTCAAGTAGGTGAGGAAATCGTTGCGAACCTCGGGTGAAGCCCAAAAATCCGGGGCGCTGGCCTGGGCGAACCCCTGTCCGCCGGAACTGTTGATCGTCCGGAAAAACGCGCCCATCTCGGGATCGTCGTTCTTCGCGCGCGGTACCCTGGCACCGGGAACGGTGAGGGAGTAGGCGCGGGAAAAGTCTCGCTTCCGCGGGTCGAACGATTCGCTGAATTCCATCGCGACCCGGCGAGCCATGTCCACCTTGAGCATGTGGGCGCGCCCGGGACCCAGGAACTCGGGAACTTCCCGACCGGCGCTGCTGGAAATCTGCTGCTGACGCACCTGCCATTTTTTGATCGGCGGCAGGTTGTTGCTCATGGCGGAATGAACGAGGGTGACAAGCCTGAACCTGGCTTCAGTGGTCTCAACGTCAAATTCCAGCCCTATTTCGTATCCATTGTCAACAAAATTGGGTTCGGTGGCCTTGCGAAGCTTTATTTTCGGCTGGTCGGGCGAAAGATTGAGCAACTGGACCAGGGCCGACTGCCTGAACCCGGTGTACGGGCCGGAATTGGTCAGTTCATTCGGCTGGTTGTACTCGATCTCCAGCTTGGCGCGGACATCGGCGCGGTCGCCTTCCAGCGAGGGACGGGAGCCGGGCGCCAGCGTGTAGACAAACGCCGCGTCACGGTCCTCGGGTTTGCCGCTCGCGATCTGGTCGATCCACTGGCGGACAAAACCTTCCGCGCGCATCTGCAGGGCCAGCAGGGTCGCCCCATGATAGGCGCCATAAAGCAACATGGATCCCAGGGAGAGAAACAACCCGCAGCGGGCAAGATTCCTTCCGGTGAGCGCCCCCTCGGAAGCAGCGATGCTGCGAAGCGCGATCCAACCCGACAACAGGGCGGCCAACGGAACCAGACCAATGCCCAGGTAACCGCTGGGGAGCAGAAAGCTGACATCGCGGAACAGGGCGACAACGAACCCGAGGACAACCACCATGGCGGTGACGCCACCCAGGCCGAAACTGGCGACCGCCAGCAGGCTGAGCCTGCTATATCCGAGTTCACCGCCCCCGTCGGAGGGTGGTTTCGCGACGCCGCTGCTCATGATGGTTCGTGGCTCCGGCGCAATGCGTGACGATCAGGTCAGTCCGCCGAAAGGTCACCCGACACATCGCCGGCCATGGCGCGCCTGGCCGCCTCCTGGGCGCCGAGAACGCTTTGCTTGGACGCCGTGCTCGTGTCGAGAATGATTTTGCCCTGCTTGATCTCCTCAATGATGAGACCAAGGCGGTCAACGCCCCGGTAGTCGACCTGGGGCTTGGCATTGCGCATGAGTTCGGCCATGCGCTTTTGAATGAGGGCGGAAAGTTTGAACCGTCCGCCAACCATGTCGATGATCGCTTCTTCCTTCAGGTCGTCGTGCATCTGACATCCCCTCCGAGCAAAACACCATTATAAGCATGAATCCTGTTTCTTGTGGAAGAACCTTCCCCAAATTGCCGCCAGTCGGCCAATCGCGGCATCGAGGTCATCGTTCACAAGGATCTGGTCATACTCGCCGGCACAGGCCAATTCGCCCGCCGCGTTGCGAAGCCTGCGGATGATGGTTTCTTCCGAATCCGTCTGACGGTGCCTCAGCCTGCGCTCCAGTTCCTCCACCGGAACACTCACAAAAACCGAGGAATCGATGGGCCGTCGATCCCGAACCATGCGAAATCCCTGCACATCGATCGCCAGCACGGTCGCCTGCCCTTCCCGGGCGTTTCCTTCCACGGTGCGAGCCAAAGTTCCGTACCACTGGCCGTGAACCTCGGCATGTTCCAGAAATCCACCGGCTCGGACTTCCCTTTGGAATTCCTCGGGGTGAAGGAAATGATAATGCACACCCTGAATCTCACCGGGCCGTGGTGGCCGGGTGGTGGCGGAAATCGATTGGCGGATGGGCCATCCGGTTCTGTTGATCAGCCCCGTCAAAATGCTTGTTTTGCCGGCACCACTGGGGCCCGAAAGCACCATGAGCGGCGCGCCGCCGTCATTCCACATTCTGCACCAGTTCGCGAACCTGCTCGAGAATGGACTTGATGTTCACCACCCTCCTGGCCACCTCCACATCGGCGGACTTGCTGCCGATGGTGTTCGTTTCGCGCAGCATTTCCTGCAGCAGGAAATCTATCTTGCGCCCCGGGCAGTCGTCGTCGTCGAGCAAAGCCAGAAACTGGTCGAAATGGCAGTTGATACGCACCAACTCCTCGGCGATGTCCAGCCTTTCGGCGAGAAGTGCCACCTCGCGAACCACATCGGCGCGGGCCTCCGCCGGCGGTATGCCCG
>CAWUNZ010000105.1:0-10916 GCA_963923445.1 uncultured bacterium | reverse complement strand
GCCTCCTGGTCGACATATCCTGAAAAATTATCGGGATTAACCCAACTGGTATGGATGTCAAAACAGGCCTCACGACCATCTGGATACAAATATTCAATTCTTAATTGAACACTATCCCAAGTATCACTAGAAGCTTCACGCACGATACCCCGCTGGCCAGTGCACGATATCCTGTTTAACCTCCACTGTTGGCCAGACAAGGGACCGAAAGTGAAATCGATCAATTTGATATAATGAACTGCGACATAGGTCCCCGGATTACGCCCATCAATCCATTCAGAAAATTGTTCCATGCTGATCTGCTTTGGTTCAAGCAAGGTGCAGTAACCGCTATTCACATGGGCAAGATTGCCGTCAATCACGTGGGTTCGAAGCTTCTTGTGGTCAGGATCGGCAAGCTTGTGGTACACAACCCGTCCCAAGACCCCATTACTTTCTGCAAGAAAACAAAGTTCATCCAGTTGATCCAACCTAAGAACCGATGGCTTTTCAATAAGGACATGTTTGCCGGCAAGAATTGCTGCCTTGGCCAAATCAAAATGCCTGTCATCAGGAGTGGCGACACAAATAGCGTCACAAGCTTCTAAAAAAGCATCAACTCCGTCTGAGGCTCGAAAGTGAGTGGCGGAAGAGAAAGCGGGAAGATGCTGATAAAGGGCAGCCCGGTTACCTGTGCGGGAAAGGGTTGCAGAAAGCTGAACGGGCACCGGGTGGATGTGCCGATCGTGCAATGGTTCCTGAGTTAACCGATCAAACAACGGCAGATAGGTTTCGTCAAAGATCATACCCAGCCCCGCCATTCCAATCCTCAGCGGGCGGGGAGGCGAAATTTGTTGGCTCATGCGAGGCCTCCATTCCAAATGGCTTTTTGCAACATAAGGCACATTATCGGACATTGCCTCGGCCACTTAAATCAGGCCAAGCAACCCAGGCAAAGAAATTAACGTCCGATAATCATCATTATGTTGCAAAAGACCCAGTTCTTTACGGATTGCAGAAAACCCGGCTTTTCCTGTTACTTTTTTAATTTCCGTATTTCGATTCCACGGAATTCAACAGGATGGCTTTCCGCTTGAAGCGAAATGTGCCCGCCTTCAATTATCCTTTTGCCGCCAGTTTGCATCAGTAAGGTTTTGCCGTCTGGATCCTTGTCGTCGTATTGCGGTTTTTCGTACTCCAGGACTTTTTGACCCTCGATGTAATGCTCGATGACACCTCCACCATGAACGACAACTTCTGCCTTGACCCAACCGTCCCCGTGGTATGTTTTCGCACTGCTGTTGGTGCAGTGCCGCGTCAACAGGCTTTCTTTCATGACCACATGAGTTCCCGGTGTGCACAGATTGCCGGTTGGCCGAGGATTGGTTCCGTCGCCTCCCAGAAATTGCACCTCGATCGAAACTGGAAATTCCTGAGCCAATCGCATCGTTTCAGGCGGTTGGCAATGAATCATGACTCCACTGTTGCGAAGGGCCCAACCAGGCCCCCCTTTGACTTGTTGGCCTGTAAACCTGTATTCCATTCTGAGCCTATAGTCGGTGAATGGCTCCTTGAAAAACAAGTGCCCGAACTTTCCTCCGAATTCCTTGTAATTGTCGTAGTTTACCTTTATGACGCCATCTTCAACCCGAAAAGTTTTATACGGATCTTCACCGTAAGCATGTCCGGTGATTTTTGGCTTCCATCCTTGTAAATCCTTGCCGTTGAAAATCGGCTGCCAATCGTTTTCCTGTGCCCATGATTCCAATCCCCAAAAACCAGTAATGGTGATGGCAATCATAAGGATGGCATTCTTGCGGTCGATCATGGATGTCTCCCCACCGGACCGCCGCATTCGGCGGGTTTTCTTTGGTGATGGGGAGAATTATCAAGAACAGTCAACGTTTTACAAGTCAACCAGCGTTCAACCCGGATGCCTGCACCCCTGGGTTATCAGTTTCCTTGATCATTCCCATGGATCGAAATTTTTCGAATCTTTTTTGAATCAGCATATCGGTTTGGTATCGGGCCACATCCCTGATTGATCTGATGACCCAATTTTTCAGAGTGTTGGCCATTTCCCTTGGATCCCGATGGGCGCCGCCCAATGGCTCGGCAAGAACCTCATCGATCACGCCATTCTTTAGGCAATGCTTTGATGTCAATTTCAGGGCTTCCGCGGCCATGGGCCGTGTTTGGTCATTGGCTGTTTTCCACAGGATTCCAGCACAACCTTCAGGAGAAATCACAGAGTAATAGGCGTGCTCAAGCATGGCGACCCTGTCGCCTATACCGATTCCCAGCGCCCCCCCAGACCCACCTTCACCAATCACCACGCAAAATATGGGTGTCGGCAAGGTCGCCATGTGCAGCAGGCTGTCGGCAATAAGCTGCGCGATTCCTCGCTCCTCCGAACCTATTCCAGGAAACGCGCCAGGGGTGTCAATCATGCACAGAACAGGAAGATGAAACTTGGCAGCCAAGGTCATGGCCCGCATGGACTTGCGGTATCCTTCCGGGTGGGCGCATCCATACATGCACTCTTGCCGCTCCTGCAGAGTGTGGCCTTTTTGGTGTCCAATCACAACCAGCTTTTGTTCGCCCAATCGGGCGAAACCGCAACGCATGGCCCTGTCATCGCCAAATGCCCTATCGCCATGGATTTCAGTGAAATCCTCAAAAACCATGCGGATATAATCCATGGTTTGAGGGCGATCGCCATGGCGACTTACAAGTACCGTCTCCCAAGCGGTCAAATTGGAATACTTCTGGCGCTTGATGCGCGCCAATTCTTTGCGGATCCTCAGTATTTCATCAGATACAGAGAGTTCCTTGCCCGATTTCTGTTCCATTGATACGAGAAGATTCTCCAATTCATGGATTTCCTCCTCGAAAGGCAATCGCGCAGGATTCCCCATCAATCGATCCCCCGACTTTCCGGAACCGCGACCAATCAGCTCCAATATTCCTCGAAGTGAATATTGCCCCGATCATGATGGCCGCGGTCCGCGCGGAAACCTCGCTTTTCCAAAACCTCGATAACCCCTTCAGGTTTCGGGTAGGCATATTCCCCGGTTTCCCGGTTCTTTTCAGGAACGCCGATCATGGAAGGATTTCCGCATAGGAAAACATGCGTTGAAGAAGGATCCAGGTCTCGTCCGATCTTGCGTTCAACTTCACCTGATTTCAGCAAGTCTTGAATATATACCTTCTTGCCGGCATTTTCCGGTTCCCGCGTGGCCAGAGGCAGATAGTGATAATTCTTGTAACGATTCATGAGCTTTTCATGCATGTCAAAATAGCCCAAGTCTTTTTTGAGTCTTACGCAGCAAGCTGAGACAATCGGGCCCTGATGCCCCGCCAGCAACAGTTGCTGCAGCATGTAATTGTGTGGTGCCTCCCCGGTTCCCGTTCCCAAAAGAAGTACCGTATCCGTTGTCTTGACAAGGTCGAGAGTATATGCGCCCGTGATTTTTTCACCGCAAAACAGTCTGTCACCTTCCTTGAGCATGAAAAGACGCGGCGTTAAAGCGGGTGCCTTTCCTGAGGATGTTTCCCGAACCAAAACGATGTAAAATTCAAGAAAAGAAGCAGTTTGGTTATTCGCAAGGTTGCCAGATTGATCCAAAACCGAAGCGCTGATCGAATAGGACCGTCTCACCAGTTTAGACCTGTCAGCGTCAGCCAGCACTTCCTCCATTGTGCCTGGCAGCCTTGGTTCCCAATTTCCCAGTCCAAGCAGGGTGTATTGACCAGCTTTATGGGACATGATCGATTTATCTGGGCGAATTCGAATCAGCATGAGATCGGAATGAACCTTGACCAATCCATGGACTGTTGCGTTGTATTTCTCGTTTCTCATCTGGGCAATCTGTTCAGAATCCATTGCTATCTAACCTCTTGTTAAAACAACTCAAAGGTAAAAAATGACAATCAGTGGTTCAAATCATCAACTCAGACGCAGCATGATTTTTTTGTGATTGTCATTCCGAAGGAAACTCACTTACATCCGAAGTAATGTATCGAACTGCTACTTGAGGCCCAAGTCCGCTTCATGGGCTGAGACCAAGGGAAATGCTATCATGTGCATACAGCCAATTGTTCGCCAATCCAATTCTTGAATTGCCTTACGGAAATGTGAAAATTCCTTACCTAGCGGTCCTCCTCGGGCTACTGAAGCACCGACAAGAATCGTTTTTCCAGCGAACAAGTTTCGGATACCCTCGGGCGAGTCCCAGTCAGGTTTCTTGGGCATCAAGCGACGAAACCAAGCCGGGTCATCGGCGGCGGGGTCGGTTCCAAAATAGAGAAGCCCCAAGGGTTGGTCCTGCTGCTCGATCATTCTCTTCGCTAGCGGAATCCCTTGTCCCCAATCGTAATTGGAGTCACTCATCATCCAATCGGGATCGCCGATTCCCCGCCATGGCGCGTTGGCAAACATAATCCCTTGGGGATAGGCAGAAAACCCCTCAGCGCCATGGGCCAAGAGCATGGAAATAGCTACGGCGCGGATCCATTTGTTTTTCGCGCTCCATAATCCGGATAGCGCAATGGCACCAAGAAAATAAGCCAAAATAAAAAGAGGAAATATAAGCCTTACACCAATTTGCACCCTGCAATTAAGACTGAAAAGAAATAAAATGCAAAAGGCAACCGCAAGGGTCGGGCACACTACACGAAAAGACCTCGTAGCAAGGAAAGTCCCCAGAAGAATCAATCCACTCGCTGTCAGTTTGATGCTCAGGAGAACAGGAAAGTACCAAAAGAACGCCCGAGGCGCCTCGTATCCCAACAAGTAGGCGCCGTGTCCCCTCAAGTTGTGTTTGATCTGCTGGGCCAAGCCCTCACCCGCATTGGTAAAAATCCTTAGGTTTTCTGAAACAAAAACCATGCATCTGGAAAGTAATCCATCCGGAATTGATCGGGCCCATTTCACAAAAGTGGGCTCGGTACCCCAGTCGCTTCCGACCATGAGAAATACAGTCAAAACTCCAATTCCCACCATGGCCAACCGTTCCCTCAACCAGTTCCGGAATCGACCAGCATCTAATGACCTTCCGTCCATCCACCAAGCGACTAAGTCACACGAAAAAATTAGAAGAGGTACAAAAGCCAAGGCTGACGCTTTGGCAAACAGTGCAAGGCCATAGGCTACCCCAGGCACGACCAACCGCCGGAAGGTGCTTTGGCCTCGGCCCTCGAGGTGAGCCCACCATGCCAGTAAAATTGTTGACAAGCTTGCGATGTCTGTCGTTGCCAGCGCCGCATGGCTGGTCAAAGTCGGTTCCAAACAGATCAACACAACGGTCATCCATGCCACTTTTCTGCCGCACAGATTTCTTGAAACTCCAAAAACTGCCACTAAAAGCAGCCACCAAAAAACAAGGGTAGTGGCCCGGGCAATCCGAAGGGCACTATCGAAATCGCGTTTCAAATCCCAAGTATGAACTCCAGCCCATTCAATGGCTGCCATGGGCAAAGTCGCTAAATCCACAGGAAGCGGCATGGTTCCAAGACGCATGAGAGGTTTATGAGTTCCCTCACGCCATCCTTTCAAACCGCATTCAAGATAGGTGGGCTCATCAAACGTCGGGCCGACATGCCGCGCGCCAACCAGGATGATCGAACCAGAAACAACTGCCACGCAAACAAGGCAAATCCAGTCCCGCCAATTATTTTTTGAGGAAAGCCAACTATCATTCATCGGTCATCCCCGAAGATCCGTACGGAGCCGCAGGGCAAAAGATGTGTCAGGCCATGTTTAAAAACAAGGCCTGACAAAAGTGATGCTCTATGATCAGTTGCGAAAAACCAAGATAGCCCTGCCCAGACCAGACTTCACTGTGGCCTGCCTGATTTCCAAAAACCGACGGACTTCGACAGATTGGGGCTGTGTCTTCACTGCGGGATAGTAGGGGCTGAAAGCAACCACCAAGGCTGAAGGCATACTAGTTTGGGATTTGCCCGCGATTCGACTGCTCGTACCCGATTCAATTGCCTTTAAAGCTTGTTGGGCGGTTTCCTCTATAAGGTCTTTGAAGGCTCCAGCCCGGACTTTTTTTGCTGGAACATCACTGCCAAAGTCCCAGCCAGTCATTGACTTTAATTGTTTTCTGGCTGTTTCTGGAGAGCTCACAACCAAGGAGGAACCGAGTTGCGCCGATTTGGGGCCAGAAAGTTTTCCGTCGGAGCTTTTCAGCTCCTTGAGAATGTTCTCCAACTGCTTTGAATCGACATCTTCCAAAACAACCATGTAATGAGCTCGTATATTCCCACGACGAAGGCGATCCATTGCCAGGCCGTCCACCACCACGCCTTTTTTCTGTGCTTTCAACAGAGCCAACAAAATTTCCACAGCTTGTCCGGGCTCAACCGCTGGCAGGTCCAGTTGAATTGTGCCGGATTTGTCTTTCAGGTTGTGGAAAGCTCCGGACAAGGACCCGAGGTCATTCCATGAAATGATATGAGGCAGATTGAGGCTCAATTCTTCCAATTCACGCGAAGGTCTGGAAGGTGCTCCCAGTAAATCGGCGGAAGGATTTTCAATGGGAATTCCCTCCCCTTCCAAGCCCGTCTGGCCTGAAGTTTCCAAGCTTGAAATAGCTTTTCCTAGCAAATGTCTGTCTGCTGCATGATCAGGCAACAACCAGTCAGTCCAACTTTCCGCGGAGTTTTCGTTTGAGGTTTCATCTAACAATCCATTTTGAACTTGCTGATCCTCAGTGGAGGCCAAAGGCTTGGTCGAAGCTGGCAGATGATTGGGACGACTGTCTGCAATAACTGGAACTGTTTGCTTTTGTTTTGAACCCGATCCAACTAACAAACTGGCCAAAAAGGTCAGGCCCAGCAGCCAAGCGACCGAAAAAGCCAGAGCCAATTGCCATTGAATACTGAATGTCTTTCCCCTTTTTTTTTCGACAGGAACGAGGATCCGTTGTCCGTCAATTTCCTTTTCATTCAATCTTTGCAGCGCCTGACCCACGCTCCTGCTGAAATCCACGGGTAAAACCGGAACAGCCAAAGACGACAATTCCTCCTTGTCCCTCCTGAAAACCCGATAACTCGCCAAAAACTCGGGATCGGAACGAAATAACCGTCGAAGTTTTTTCCGCTCAGCGGCAGAAATCTCACCATCCAATGCCGCGGTGATCAACCGCATGCGGGGGTCGTTCGGATTCATGTTTGCCCCCCCCCCTTCTTGAAAGAATCCTGATTTTCCAAAAGATTTCGTAACTCAAGCCTGGCACGGTGAAGCCGACTGCGAACCGTGCCAACGGGTATTTCCAAAACTTCCGCCATCGCCTCGTAGCGCATGTCCTCCATATCCTTCATGACCAAGACCGCCCTGTGATCAGGGCTCAAGTGCTCCAAGGCCGCTTGAATCATTCGGGCATCGTCCTGAATTGCCATGTCGGCATCAGCTTGCGCCCCTGAGGCCAAAGGAACAACGGTTCCCTGAGAATCGTCGATGGTGCGCATTCGAGCGTTTAAACGGCTCATCGCCTTCCGCCGATGAGAAATCGCCACATTCAAGGCTATTCGGTAAATCCACGTGAAAAACCGCGAATCACCTTTGAATTGCCTCAATGAAAGAAAGGCGTTCAAAAAAGCTTCCTGCACGACATCCTGAGCATCCTCCATGTGTCCAACCACTCGGTAGACACTGGAGAAAAGTCGGGATTGATGCTGGGAAACCAACAAGCAAAAAGCCTCATGATCACCCGATTGGGCGCGTTGGAGCAGTTCCTGCTCACCAAAATGGTCCGTTTCAGGGGCAGAACCCACAGATTTGCCTGCCTGAATGACCGCGGGGTCCATCCGTTTTCCACCTATCCTGTTTGTCACGGGAAGGCCAGGAAAAGTTCCCAATTCATGAAACCATTCTAAAGTTTGGATCAAAGCAAACGCTCTGTCAAAAAATCGCCCCCCCTTCCCTAGCATGAATTTGATCACACGGATTCTCTGGCAGGTCAGCTTCCATGATTCTCAAGGCATCACAACCTGATGATTCCCCGCTGCTCACAATCCGAGGAGCCCGGGAACACAATCTCCAAGGAATCAATTTGGACCTGCCCAAGGGAAAACTCATTGTTTTTACGGGGGTATCCGGGTCGGGAAAATCATCGCTTGCATTTGACACGCTTTATGCCGAAGGGCAGCGCCGTTATGTCGAGTCACTCTCAAGTTATGCCCGACAATTCCTTGGCCAGCTGCCAAAACCCGATGTCGATCTGCTTTCCGGATTAAGTCCCTCGATAAGCATCCAGCAAAAATCAGCCAGCCGAAATCCCCGCTCGACTGTCGGAACCATCACGGAAATCCACGATTTCCTCCGAGTCCTCTACGCCCGCGTTGGAGATTCCTACTGCCCGAAATGTGAGGAACCTGTCGCGGGACAGGGCCGGGAGCAAATCATTGCCAGGCTCCAGTCACTGCCTGAAGAAACCCAAGTGGTGATAATGTCACCCCTAGTCAAAGGGCAAAAAGGAGAATTCAAGGATTTATTCGAAGACCTGCGCAAAAAAGGATATGTAAGAGCAAGGATAGATGGAACAATCTCCAGGCTCGACGAGGATCCTCGCCTCGATCGGAAAATCAAACACCAAATCGAAGTGGTAATTGATCGTTTACAAATTCGTTCCGAAGAGCGATCCCGGCTTGCCGAAGCGGTTGAATCGGCGCTCTCCCTGGGGAATGGCGAAATGGTGGTGGCCATCCTCAATGGCCCTGAGAAGGAAACAACAAAAACCAAAAAAGGAATTTTGGCCGAGGAACTGCTGTTTTCCTCCAATCACGCGTGTCAAGGTTGCGGAACCAGTTATTCAGAACCAACGCCACAGCTTTTCAGTTTCAACAGTCCAGCCGGAATGTGCCCCGATTGCGATGGTTTGGGAATGCGCCATTCCTTCGATAAGGATTTGCTGATTCCCGACCAAGGCAAAAGTTTCCGCGCAGGCGCGGTGGTCATCCTTGGAAAACTTGCCGCGATGGGACGCTGGCGCCGGCACATTTACGAAGGCGTCGCCAATTCGCTCGGTATTGACCTGAAATGCCCATGGAAGGACTTGCCCCAAGAACACCGGAATTGGCTTCTTCTCGGATCAGGAGACCGCCATGTGACTTTTGAATGGAAACAACGGGGCGGAACCGTGTGGAAACACGGCGGAACATGGGAAGGAATTATTCCCCAGCTCATGGCCAGCTACCGCAAGGCCGCGGCGGGCCCCCGTCGAATGCAGTTGGAAAAATACATGAGTATTCGCCATTGTGATTCCTGCAAAGGCGCAAGGCTGAATCCCCAGGCCCGCTTCGCCCGTGTCGCCGGGGTCACTTTGGTCGAACTTGAATCATGGCCGATGGGCAAGGTCTGTGACTGGCTGAACCCACAACACGGCGGCTTGAGCAAGGGGCTTTCCCTGTCAAAAAGCACGATCGCCAGTGAATTACTGAAGGAGATCAGGGGCAGGGTTCAATTCCTGATGGATGTGGGACTGCACTACCTGACATTGGACAGGTCAGCACCAACCCTCTCAGGTGGGGAAACACAAAGAATTCGCCTAGCCGGTCAAATCGGTTGTGGTCTTGTCGGCGTCCTCTACATCCTTGATGAACCCAGCATTGGATTGCATCCACGGGATAACGACCGGTTGATCCAAAGCCTTCTTCGCCTCAGGGATCTTGGAAACACCGTGATCGTCGTCGAGCATGACGAGGACACCATGCGGGTGGCGGATTGGATAGTGGATTTTGGCCCCGGACCCGGTGTCCGTGGAGGAAAGGTTGTGGCGGAAGGCCCCCTGCCCTCCCTGCTTAAAAATCCTGATAGCCTCACAGGCCAATATCTGTCCGGACGAAAAACAATTCCGATACCGGCGGCGCGCAGAAGTGGCAGCGGCAAGGCAATTTCGATCATCGGAGCAAGGCACCACAATCTCAAGAACATCACGGCCAGCTTCCCACTGGGAACTTTTTTGTGTGTCACGGGTGCAAGCGGTTCGGGAAAAAGTTCACTAGTCAACGATATCCTGCGCAACGCCCTTGCTGTCGCGCAGGAGAGAGAGGAAGAAAACACTCCGGAAGAGACGAAGCAAAGGGCCGGTGATCACGATCGGATCGAGGGAACCTCCAACATCGACAAGGTCATTTGCATCGACCAGTCGCCAATCGGTCGTACTCCCAGGTCGAATCCCGCTACTTACATCAAGCTTTTCGACCAGATTCGCGAGATGTTCGCTCTGACGAATGAGGCCAAGGCCCGGGGATATAGCGCCGGTCGTTTCAGCTTCAATCGTCCTGGTGGACGCTGCGAAGCTTGCGAGGGAAATGGATCCACCAAGCTTGAGATGGATTTTCTAGCGGATGTTTGGCTGACCTGTCCGGTCTGCGAGGGCAAACGGTACAATCACGAGACTCTCCAGGTCAAATTCAAGGGAAAGAGCATCCATGATGTGCTGGACATGGATGTCTGTTCGGCGCTCGAACATTTCGGCTCAGTACCCAAAATCCGCGGGATGCTCGAGACCTTGGTGGCGGTGGGCCTTGATTACATTCACCTTGGCCAACCCGCGCCGACGCTTTCGGGGGGAGAGGCGCAAAGAGTCAAGCTGGCAAGGGAATTGAGCAGAAGAGACACGGGAAAAACACTTTACATACTGGATGAACCCACGACGGGACTTCATTTCGAGGACATTAGAAAGCTTTTGGAAGTGCTACACAGGCTCGTCGAGGCTGGAAACACGGTGGTTGTGATCGAACACAACCTTGATGTGATCAAGACCGCGGACTGGATTATCGACATGGGCCCGGATGGAGGCAGTGGTGGTGGGGAAATCGTGGTTGAAGGCACGCCCGAAAAAGTGGCGAAGTTTTCTGCCTCATACACGGGTGCCGCCTTGGCCCCGATCCTTGGCGTCCGGAGATCATCATCGAAATCAAGC
>CAWUNZ010000104.1:0-10952 GCA_963923445.1 uncultured bacterium | reverse complement strand
ACCCGGGAACATCCAGCCGGGCCGCGCCCGGCATCACCATTCCCCCCAAGGGGGCGTCGATCCCCTCCGGCAGGTCTTCCGGAAGAAGATCGCGCCAGAGGTGCCGGGGCAGCGTTTCCCGCTTGTTGGCCCAAAACCCGGCCTCGCGCTCGTTCTCGATCAGCCTCACCATCGGCCGGTCGCGCACCAGCGTTTGCCCCGAGGCCTGTTCCACATCGGCGTAATGGGCGCGCGCCAAGGGCCAGGCATCCTCGTAATCCCAGGAGACCACAAACCGCTGGCCGGCGATCGGCGTGACCAACCCCGCGGCCACGCGCGAACTGGTGCAAGGTTCCTCGGGATCGATCACCACCACTTCCACGCCGCGGCGCACCATGGCCCAGGCCAAGGCCGTCCCCGCCAAACCTCCACCGATAATCGCCGTGTCCGCGCGCACCCGCGACTCCATCATGCCGTTGGCGCTCTCAGCCAGTTGGTCCTAGTTTATCTGGGTTCCCTCCACGCTTCCCCCGGAGCCTAGCCATGCGCGCCCGTGCCATCCTTGCCGCGTTTCTCGCTTTGATCTGCGTCAGCCTGCTGCCCGCGGCAGGGAAACTGGAACTCTTTGTCGGCAACAGCCCCGAACTGGCCATGCCCTTTGGAATCGACTTCCTGGCCGACGGCACCCTGGTGGTGGCGGATTTCGCCAAGAGCAACATCGTGCTGGTGGACAAGACAGGCAAGGCGCGGATTCTCGCCGGCGGTGGCAAAAAAGGAAGCAAGGACGGAAAGGGAACCGAGGCCCTGTTCAACGGACCGCACAACGCCGTGGTCCGCCAGGATGGAAAAATCGTCGTCGGCGACAGCTTCAACCACCTCATCAAGCTGGTGGATCCCGTCGATGGCACCACCACCACCGTCTCTGGCGGCGAGAAGGGGTTTGATGGCGATGGTAAGGCTCCCGCGGCGGCCAGGTACAACGACACCTACCATGTCGCCCTCAAGGGCGCCGACCTGCTGGTGGCCGACCTGGGCAACAGGCGGATCAGGTTGATGGGAGAAACGGTCTCCACCGTCGCTGGAAACGGCACGCGGGGAGCGCCCAAGGATGGCGCCAAGGCCACCGAGGCACCGCTGGTTGATCCGCGCGCCTGCGCCGCCGATGACAAGGGCAACCTTTACATCCTGGAACGGGGCGGCAACGCCCTGCGCGTGGTCGATGCCAAGGGCGTCATCCGCACGGTGGTGGGCACCGGCAAGGCAGGCCCGGTGACCGAAGGACCCGGCACCGAATGCACCCTGAACAGCCCCAAGTTTCTCTGGGTGGAGAAGGATGGCAATGTGCTCATTGCCGACTCATCCAACCACGCCATCCGCAGGTACCACCCGGCCACGGGCATGGTGAAAACGGTCGCGGGCACCGGCAAGGCGGGCAAGGGGGAACCTGGCGGCGATCCCTTGGCCACCGCGCTCAAGCACCCCCACGGCGTCGCCGTGGATATCAGGGGAACCCTCTACATCTCCGACAGCGAGAACGGCCGTATTCTGAAACTGGTTCCCTGACCTGCGGCGTCAGTCGAACACCACCGTCTTGCGGTCGTAGACCAGTATCCGGTGCGACAGGTGCCAGCGCAGCGCCCTGGAAAGCACGATCTTCTCGAGATCGCGGCCCTTTTCCAAAAGGTCGTCAAGCGCGTCGCGATGCGAGATGCGCACGACATCCTGGTCGATGATCGGCCCCTCGTCGAGGTCGTCGGTCACATAGTGGCTGGTGGCGCCGATAAGCTTCACGCCGCGCTCGAAAGCCCGGTGGTACGGCTTGGCACCGATGAACGCCGGCAGGAATGAGTGGTGCACATTGATGATCCGCCGCGGGTACCGGGCCACGAAGTCGGGCGACAGCACCTGCATGTAGCGGGCTAAAACCACGAGGTCGATCTTGTGTTCCTCGAGCAGGGCCATCTGCTTGCGCTCGGCGGCGGGCTTGCCTCCCTGCTCCACCTTCACCATGTGGAACGGAATGTCGTAGAAATCGGTCCACCTCTTGCCCTGCTCATGGTTCCCGATGACCAACGGGATCTCGCAGGCCAATTCGCCCGACTGGTGCCGATAAAGCAGGTCCACCAGGCAGTGGAGGTGCTGGGAGACGAAAAGCGCCACCCGCAACGGCTTGTCCGACCGTTCCAGTCGCCAGCGCATGGCAAACCGGTCGGCCACGGGCGCGAACCGCCGCGGGAACTCATCGAGGTCCATCCCGAAGCCGTCCAGATCCCACTCCACACGCATCAGGAACAGGTCGCGTTCGGCGTCCTGGTGCTGGTCGGCGTGCAGGATATTGGCTTGGTGCCGGTACAGGAATTCGGCGACCGCGGCGACGATTCCCTTCTGATCCGGACAGTCGATCAAAAGAATGGCGGTTTTTTTCATGGTCAGTCGCTTTCCGTTGGATTAGATTTCCAGTCCTGCAGTTTAGCTGACGCCCGGGACGGCGGACATCGGCCCCGGGCAAGGCGTAACGCCAACACCAGGAGTTTCCCAGCATGACTCGCGCGATCCGTTCGATCGTCGCCATGGCGGCCTGCGCCGCCTGCCTCCGGGCCCAAGACACCCCGGCGCCCAAGCCTGTCGAGGCCCCCAAGCCTCCCGAAGGGTTCACCGCCATTTTCAACGGCAAGGACCTCACGGGCTGGCATGGGTGGGCCATCCACTCCAAGGGCGGTTCCCCCGCCGACATGGCGAAGCTTTCCTCCGAGGAACGCAAGGCCAAGGTGGAGGAATGGACCGAAGACGCCAAGAAGCACTGGCGCGTGGAAAACGGCGTGCTCATCAACGACGGCGAGGGCGCGTACCTCACCACCGACAAGGACTATTCCAACTACGAGCTTCTCATCGACTGGAAGATCGGGCCCAAGATCGACCGCGGCATCTACCTCAAGTACAGCCCGCAGGTCCAGGTGTGGGATCCCACCGAACCCGACCCCTCGGGCCTCGGCAAGGCGCTGGGTTCAGGCGGCCTTTGGAACAACGGCAAGGGTGCCCCCGGCCGAGATCCGCTGGTGAAGGCCGACAATCCCCCGGGCGAGTGGAACACCTTCCGCATCCTCCAAATTGGCGACCGCACCACCATCCACCTCAACGGCAAGCTGGTGGTGAAGAACGCCCGGCTTGAGAACTACTGGGACCGCAAGTCACCATTGCCGCGCGCCGGCAAGGTGCTGCTGCAAACCCACAGCCCCAAGGGTGACGCCCACTGGCGCAACATCTTCGTGCGCGAACTCAATCCCGCCGATGCCCTCAAGGCCCTCGCCGCCGCCTACGACGACGAGTCGTCCTTCACCAAGCTGTTCAACGGCACCGACATCAAGGACTGGAAGGGCGCCGTTGACAATTACGAGGTGTCCGATGGCGCCATCCGCTGCAAGGCCGGCAAGGGCGGCGTGCTTCACACCCCCAAGGAATACACCGACTTCGTCGTCCGCCTCGAGTACAAGCTGCCCCCCGGCGGCAACAACGGCCTGGCGATCCGCTACCCCGGCAAGGGCGACACCGCCTATGTCGGCATGTGCGAACTCCAGATCCTCGACGACACCGCCGAGAAGTACTCGAAGCTGGATCCCCGGCAGTACAACCTGTCCGCCTACGGCATGACCGCCGTCAAGCGCGGCTACCTGTACCCCGTCGGCGAGTGGAACATGGCTGAGGTGACCGTGAAGGGATCGACCATCGTGGCCGAGCTGAACGGTTCCAAGGTGCTCGACACCGACCTGGCCACCGTGAAGGAATACATGGCCAACAGCCCTCACCCCGGCAAGGAAAACGCCAAGGGATCGTTCGGTTTCGCCGGCCATGGCGACGCCGTGTCGTTCCGCAACATCCGCATCAAGGAACTTCCGGCCAAGTAACCGGCCGGATTTTCCTTCCGACAACCCGCCGGCCCGTGATAACCTGTCACGGGCCGGTACTTTTTCCGGCATCCAAGCCACGAAGGGCTGAACACATGAAACTCCTCCGATTCGCCATTCCGCTTGCCGCCTGCGCCATCCTGGCCCTTGGAATCCGCGCCCAGGAGGGCGACGCCAAGAAGGACGCGCCGGCAAAACCCAAGTCCACCCTCGCCGTGGGCGATGCCGCTCCCCCGCTCACGCTGGCCAAGGCGGTCAAGGGCAAGGAACCCAAGGCGGAAGACCGCTCGAAGACCTATGTGGTGGAGTTCTGGGCCACCTGGTGCCCCCCTTGCCGGACCAGCATTCCGCACCTGACCGAACTGCAGAAAAAGCATCCGAAAATTCCGTTCATCGGGGTGACCGACGAGGAGGAGAAGGATGTCGAGCCGTTCGTGAAGGACATGGGCGCCAAGATGGACTACATCGTGGTCCTCGACAAGGAACGCTCCACGAACGCGGCATGGATGCAGGCCGCCGGCGAGGAAGGCATTCCCGCGGCGTTCGTTGTGGTGGAAGGCAAGGTGGCGTTCATCGGCCACCCCATGAACCCCGAGTTCGAGGAAACCCTGAAGCAGGTCAGCGCCGGCAAGTTCGACATGGCCGCCGCGGTGAAGAAGGGCGCCGTCAAGGCCCGCCTCAAGCAGGCCCAAACCGAGGCGATCACCCTCATCCGCTCCGGCAAGGCCGACGAGGCCATCCAGTCGCTCGACAAGGCGTTCGATCTGGACCCCGAATCCGAGAAAACCCTCGGGCCCCTCAAGTTCCAGATTCTCGTGTTCACCAAAAAGGAGAACGAGGCGGTCGCCTACGCCGGCAAAATGACCCAGACCTACATGAAGGACCAACCGGAGCAACTCAACCGCTTCGCGTGGAACCTCATCGACCCCGCCCGCGTGAAGAATCCGCCGGCGCTCCACGCCAAGGTTTCCAAGGTGCTGGCCGAGGCCGCTGACAAGGCATCCGGTGGCATGAACGCCGACTACATCGATACCCTGGCCCTCGCTCTTTTCCACAGCGGCGACAAGGCCGGCGCCGTCAAGGCGCAGGAACGCGCGGTGAAGATCATCGGCAACGGCCCCAAGTCGGCCGAAATGCGCAAGCGCCTAGAGGACTTCCGCAAGGCCGAGAAGGAAACGCCCTGATTCCATTCAGGCCATAGCACGCAAACCCCATGGCCCCGGCGATTCGCCGGGGCCCTTTCATTGCCCACTTGATTGGCTTTCAACAATGACAGTAGCATGGCACCCCACGGGGGAAGCCACGGATGGCGTCACAGGCGATGGAAGGGGCGGGCGCCACCCGGGCGCGCGGTTTGCCGGCGCTTCTGCGTATGTTCCGGCTCGTTCCCCGTTTCACGCTCAAGCTGGCTCACATGACCAGGCTTGTGCTGCGCTCATGGTACTCCGCCAGGTTTTGTCCGCCGTTTGACATCTACGATTCAAGTGACTGCGCCCGTGAGCTTCAAAATGCCGGCTTGTGCTGGCCTCCCGAAACCGCCTCGGACGATGAATCGCTCCTGCTTCGCGTGATCCATCTGGCGCAATCGTGGCCTCGCGCCGACAGGCCGATCGCGGCGGGGCCCGGCGGCCCCTTTGGTCGGTGGCTGCTGGGATCGCCGGATTCGCCTTTGGATGTGGAAGAGAGGGAGCGAATCCGGGAACTCTGGCGGGCCAGGCCATCGTTGGCGGCCCGCCGGCTGTGGCATCATCTCGACCACCTGCGCGCCATGCTTCCCGAGGGAATCCTGCCCAGGTGGCGGCGTTCCCTGTTCCAGTGGATGGTTCGAACGGCGCGCAAGGTGCATGGCACCCCGGTCTCGAGCATCGTGTGGTACTTCGCGGAACTGGCCGATGATCCTTCCGCCGGGGCCGACGAGATGTGGCTCGACACTCCCTCGTGGCAGAAGGCCCATCCGCGCGCCCTCGATTCCGGCCGAGGGGAGTTTCTCGCCTGGGCCACCGGCAAAACAGGCTTGAAAGTCCCTTCCGATTCCCTTGCCGCGCCGGCCGTCAGGCCCTTGGAAACCGCCCACCCGGCCGGCGTGAACCTCTTCGGCCACTTTTGCTATCCCAGCGGGCTTTCCGAGGCGGCCTGGCAGATGCGCAAGGCGCTGGAAGCCGCCGGGGTGCCCGTGGCGGCCCGGGACATGCCCGCCACGGTGAACCACGACCGTCTCGACCGGGAAGGCATGCGTGGCCCGGAAGTCCACCCCGTCAGCATCCATTTGCTTCCGCCCGAGCACACCCTCTCCGACATTCACCGGAGGTCGATGTGCCATCCACGCGCCGGCGCCCGACGCGTGGCGGTCTGGTACTGGGAACTGGAACGCGCCCCGGCCTTGTGGGCCAAAAGGGCCAGGGCCTACCACGAAATCTGGGCACCCACCCGGTTCATCCGTGACTCGTTCGCCACCTCGTTCGATGTGCCGGTGCGGGCCATGACTCCGGGCCTGAGCCTTGCGCCCTTCACTCCGCGCCCCAGGGCATGGTTCGGACTGCCGGAGACACCGTTCCTTGTATTGTTCAGTTTCGACATGTGCAGCGTGATGGAACGCAAGAACCCCTTGGCTTTGGTGCGCGCCTTTCGCAAGGCATTCCGGCATGGCGAGGACGCCTTACTGGTGCTCAAGGTTTCCCGCGGAGATCATAATCCCGCGGCAATGGCGCTTCTTCGGCAGGAGGAGGCCCAAGGCCGGGTGGTGATCATCGACAAGGTTCTCTCGCGCGCCGACACCAACGCGCTGACGGCCTGCTGCGACACCTACGCCAGCCTGCACCGATCCGAGGGATTCGGACTGGCCATGGCGGAAGCCATGCTCATGGGAAAACCGGTGGTGGCGACCGACTACTCGGGCAACCGCGATTTCATGACCAAGCGCACCTCATACCTGACGGGATACCGCAAGGTGCCGATCGCCCGCGACCTGCCCCAGTACCCCGCCGGAATACCATGGGCCGAACCCGATGAGGAGGAGGCGGCGGACCACTTGAGGCGCATATTCGAAAGGCCGGCGGAGGCCCGCGCCGTGGCGTTGCGCGGGCAGGGCCTTGTCCGCCGGATCCTCGACCCGGTGGCGGCCTCGCATCGCCTTAGGCAACGCCTGGCGGAACTGGCCGGAATACCGGCACAGGCCCGCGCCGCCTGATTCACTTCCCTTCCGTCAGCCAGCGGACGCACCAGGCGATGGAGTCGGCTTTCTGCTCGTTGGTGACCTTGTGCGGCACCCCCGCGGCCACATCGATCTTCAGCTTGTCCGAGGCGCCCTTGGCCGCGTAAGCCTTCTCCGCCGCCGCGAATGCCAGCTTGGCGCCGATGATTGGGCAATTCGGATCCTTTTCGCCGTTGCCAATGTACAAAGGCCGGGGAGCAAACAGGGGCAGCATGGCCGGGCCGTCGAATCGGTCGGTGATGCCCGGAATCACCCGGTTCCACAGTTCCTTGGCCACGCGGGCATTCACCATCGGCTCACCGAGGTCCTTGGCGGCCTCCTCGTGCGCCTTGCGAACCGTGTTGGCCCGGGCATGCCAACCGTCGTTCTCCAGTCCGTAACGCAACGACTGAACGCCGATGAGGGGCGCCGCCACCTTCACGCGCTCATCCACCGAGGCGGCCAGCCAGGTCTGGATGCCACCCATCGAGGTGCCGAGCATGCCGATGCGACTGGCGTCGATGTCGTCGCGTTTCTCGATCACATCGATCAATCGCCAAAGGTCGTAACTGGTGTCATAAAACCAGGGGTGCTCCCGATTGGGGCTTTTGTCGCGCCAGGCCCGGGTGATCGCCTCGGTGTAGCCCTCGGCCTTGTTCTTGGCGCCGTTGCGTTCGCCATGGTAGCGCGCGTCGATCGCCAAGCCAGCCACGCCTTTTTTGGCCAACTCGGTCAACCACGACATCATGCCTTCCTTGTTGCCTCCGGTGCCGTGAAGCACGATCACCACGGGGAATTTGCCCGGCTTGTCAGGCCGGACCAAAAGGGCGGGAACCCGTTCGGGGTCCTTGCCGGCGCGTTCCTCGCTGATGAATTCCCAGCGGATACGGACCGTGCCGTCCTTGGTTTCGCGGCCAAGTTCCTTGGGCCGAGGATCGACCCGCGGCCTGTCCAGTAGCTTGAGGAATTCCTGCCTTGTGGTCGCCGGATCGGGCGACTGCCCAAGGAATAGGAAAAGGGGAAAAAGGAGGGGAGTCATGCGAATCTCCTGAAAAACCGATTGTGCAAGGGCAGCTTATCCGACCGCTGGCACATCACGCGTACAGTTCGATCGACCGGACAATGGCCTCGAGGTCGTTGGGCACCTGAACGGCGCGATTGGCGTGACTGGCGCGCTTGACCCCGCGGACTCCGAGCACGCTCTGGAAATTGTCCGGGTCGGAGGAGTGGTAGGCCACCGTGGCGGTGGAGTCCTTCATCTGGTGCGCCGTCAGGATGCACACCACGCGATCCGACGGGGAAATGATCCCCTGCTCCTTGAGCTGAAGCAGACCCGCCAGACTGGCCGCGCTGGCAGGTTCGCAACCGAGACCTCCCGCGCCCACCAACGCCTTGGCGTCCATGATCTCCTGATCGGACGCCATCCGCACCACGCCGTTCATGACTTCAACGGCCCGAAGCGCCTTGGGCAGGTTCACCGGGCGGTTGATCTCGATGGCGCTGGCGATGGTGTTGGCGCGCATCTTGGCGGCGTCGAGTTCGGCGTAGTAGCCGTCCACGACGGACTTGTTGAACCGTCCGCCATTCCATGTCAGGCCGCGCTTGTTGACCAGTTCATCGAAGGTCCGTGCCCCACCGGCATTGATGACCGCCAAGCGGGGTATTTTTTTGACCAATCCCAGTTCACGCAGTTCCATGTACGCCTTGCCGAAGGCGCTCGAGTTGCCGAGATTGCCACCGGGTACGACGATCCAGTCGGGTGGCTCCCAGGAAAGCGCCTCCAGCACCCGGTACATGACCGTCTTTTGCCCTTCCAGGCGGAAGGGATTGATGCTGTTGACCAGGTAAACGCCCAACCGGCTGGCAACCTGCTGGACGCGCTCCATGGCATCGTCGAAATCGCCGGCGATCTGCATGGTGAGGGCGCCATGATCAAGCGCCTGGGCCAGCTTGCCGTAGCTGATTTTCCCCGAACCAATGAACACGATGCCCCGCATCAGGCCGGTGGCGGAACAGAACACCGCCAGCGAGGCGCTGGTGTTGCCGGTGCTGGCGCAGGCGGCGCGTCGGGCGCCTGTTTGCCGGGCGTGGGTGAACGCCGCGGTCATGCCGTTGTCCTTGAAGCTGCCCGAGGGGTTCATGCCCTCGTACTGCATGAACAGGCAGCCGGGCTTCATGCCCACCCGCTGGGCGAGGCCATCGGCCTTTTGCAGGATTGTTTGCCCCTCGCCGATGGTGAGAATCTCCTCGGGACTGGCAAAGGGCAGCAGTTCGCGGAAGCGCCAGACGCCGCTGAAGGCGACGGGGTCGGTTCGCCGCGACCACTTGGCCTCGAATTCCCGCATGCTGCGAGGTGGGGGCAGGCGCCCCCAGTCGTAGGCCACATCCATCAATCCTCCGCAAGACGGACAGGTGAATGTGGCGATCCGGGCCTCCTGCGTGGCACCACAGTCGGGATGGAGGCATTTTTGGTAGACCGGTTCCGTCGACATGGTGGGCTCACGGATCGCGTCGGGAAAAAATCAGGCACGCCAGAGAGAGAAAGCCGCCCAAGTGCGCCAAGGTGATGCCCAGGCCCACCGACGCGGAGGACATGGAACGGGTCGCGAAGTCGCGAAGCGGGCCAGCCAACGCCAAGTCGCGCACCAACTCCCGATCCATCAGGTTATCGAGGTCTCGATCCCTCGGCAACACGGCGTGAATGGCCTCCACCACCTGCCCGAAAGTTCTTTCGTGCAACGGTTTGCGATCTGTCGGACGAGGTGGCGGCCTCCGCGGAGGGCCGGCCCTGTTCGCCTTCAGGTCCGATAGGCTCACACCGGTTTTTGGCCGCGACTCGGCGTTTGATTCCACCCGACTGGCTTCCACCTGATTGTGCAACACCCCCACAATGAACAAGGCGACCCAATACAGGCAGGTGACCAGCATCGCGGGCACCGGCGCCCGCGTGATGACCGCCACCAGCGTGGAGCAGGCGTACAGAAGGGCAAAGAACAACAGCACAATGGGAACGGCCATCAGCACCGTCGGCGACCACAGGCCCGCCCTCAAACCCGTGGCCAGCCAAGCACCCCCCACGAGCGCCAACAAGAGCACCAAGGCGAAAAGCAATCCACCCAGGTACTTGTAAAACAGCAACCTCCAGCGGGAGATGGGGCGCACCAGCAAGAGTTCAAGGGTTCCCTTGCGGATCATGTTCGGCACGAAGAACGAAGTGACCACCACACCGACCAGCAGCATGATCCATGCACCGAATCCGGTGGTCAGCAGCTTGTACAAAATGAAGATCTGCAGGCCCAGCGGGGCGCCGGAATCCGGCGTTAATTGGACCGCCCCCCAGAACAGAGTCATGCGGTGAGGCCATGCCACCTTGAGGTCCTTGCCCGCTGAAACGGTCATCTTCCATCGCTGGGTACCCAGCAGGTCGCTGGTGCGGTCGCGGATTTCCTCGATGGCATCCACCACAAACAATCGCCCCTCGGCCACCTTGCCAAAACGATTGGAAATGTCATCAGCCGAGTCGCGTCCGCCCACCAGGGGAACACCCTGCCGACGCAGCACCACCTCCCAACGCGCTCCGGGAAGGTCTTCGGCGTCGTCCACAACGCGGGAACTGTCCAGCGAGTAAAGCGCCCCCTTGAGTCGGCCAGCCAAGTCGGCGGCGTCGAGTTTGGCAAGGTCGAGGCCGGATGTCTCGATGCCGCAGGCGCGCGCCGCCAATTGCAGGTACTGTTTCGACCCGGGAAGCGGCTCAAAGTTCGCCGTCAGCACCACGCCCAGCAACAGGGCGATACCCCCCAGGAGCACATACAGCACCTTGCTGTCCCGGGTTTCCCGCCAACTGTCGGAAAGCACGGCCAAAAACGCCGAAGGCCGCTGGT
>CAWUNZ010000103.1:0-10982 GCA_963923445.1 uncultured bacterium | reverse complement strand
TGTCGAGCGCCGAGGGTTGCGCCACCCGTTCCAGCGCCTGCGCGGCGGCCTTGCGGACCGATTCCCCCGGGTGTCCCAACAGGCCGGTCAGCACCGGGCCCGATTCGGGCACCCCAAGGTTGCCCAAGTCCTCCGCCGCCTCCACCACGACATCGATCACCGGATCCTCGAGCAGCCTTCCCAAGGCCGACAGCACCTGCGCCGCGCGCCTGGCGGCATCGGGGGAAGGCTGTCGGGCCTGCAGCGCCAGGGCGCGGGCGACCACCGCCCGGATGGCCGGCGCGGGTGAGGTCACCAGGGCCAGCAAGCGGTCGAAGGCCGAAGGGTCGTTCAAGCGGCCCAGCGCCAGCACGGCGGCGCGCTGCACCTCGGGCGCGGGGTCGGCCGTGAGGCGCACCAGCAGGGGCCCCAACGACTTCTGCACTCCCTGATCGGTTGAAGCCAGCATCTCCTGCGCCCAGCCCACGGCGAGCAGCCTCACCGCGGGGTCCTCCTGCTCCATCAGCGAGGGGATGTAAACCAGCCGCTCGGCGCCGCCCAGGCGGGCGTACAGTTGCTGGTGCAGCCTCACGGTCTGCCCCTTGGCGGCGTCCAATTCGCTTTCCAGCCGCGCCACGCGGCTGTTCTGAAAGTCCAGGCGCATTTCCAGCCAACGCTCGGGGGTGACCTCCCGGTGCCGTTCCCACCAGGCTCGCCACTTGGCCAGGTCAGGCCCGTAGCGCCAGCCGGTCAACTCCGCCAAGGCATCCGCCGCGGCCAGGCGAAGGGCCTCATCGCCCGATTCCAAGGCACCCAAAAGCGGTTCCACCGCCACGCGCCTGCCACTGCGCCCCAGGGCGCCGATGGCGGCCAACCTGACCCGGGCGTCGGCGCGCGGATCGTCGATGATCAGTTTCAGGCGGGCGGCAAGCCTTTGATCCATGAGGGCGGAAAGGGCCTCGGCCGCGCCGGAACGCTCCGTGGCGCGCCCGCGACCCAGGGAGCGGATCAGCTCCTCGTTGTAGCGCGTGTCGCGCGCCAGGCGGATCGCCGAAACCAGAACCAGAAACATTTCCGGATCTTCCGACTGCTCCAATCCCTGCCGGATCACGGCGTCGGCATCGGCGGAGTTGAGCTGGAGAAGCACGAGGGCGCCCTGGGCCTGCAGCCTGGGCTGGGCGCGGTCGCGCAGCATCTCGCGCAGGCGGGCGGGGTCTGTGGGCAGGTCGGCCACCGGCGCGGCGGCCTGGCCCAATGCCAGAAACAGCATCGGGATGATCGCCGGCATGGGCATACCCTCCTCGCCAATTCCGATCCCCGGCACACGGGCTATAGTGTGGCCCGGCGGGAGAATCAACTCGGCCTCGCTTCCGAACCGGCTTCCCGGGCATACTCGGCGCCTATTTCCTTGCCTTGTCCGGGAGTTTTCCATGCGGCCGCCCGAAACCCACGCCGAAGCGCCGCCGAACTGGCGCCTCGAACTGGCGCTGGTGGCGGCCTTGTGGGCCTTGGTGACATTGCCCTACCTGGGTGGCGCCCGCCTGTGGGATATCGACGAGGGGAACAACACCGAGGCCTCGCGCGAGATGCGCGCCGCGGACAACTGGGTGGTTCCCACCTTCAATTTCGACCTGCGGGTGGACAAGCCCGCCCTGATCAACTGGCTGCAAATTCTCGCCGGGCTTGCCGTGGGAGAGGGTGAACTGGCGGCGCGTCTCCCCTCGGCCGGCGCCGCGCTCATCACCATGGTGGCGACCTGGATGCTGGGACGCGCCTGGCTTGGTGGTGCCGGCGGCCTGCTGGCGGCCTGCGTGCTGGGCACCAGCCCGCTGTTCATCGCCGCGGCGCGCTTCGCCAACCCCGACAGCATGCTCACGGCGCTGGTCACCGCCACCATCGCCAGCCATGCGCTCGGTGGCCGACAGGGCGCGTGGATGCTGCCCGCCGCGGCATTTTCCGGCATGGCCATGCTGGCCAAGGGGCCTGTGGGCCTGGCGTTGCCCGGGGCCATCATCATCGCCCACCTGGCCTGGGAAGGCAGGCTGCGGTCGCTGGCCAATCGTTGGGTGGGCCTGGCCATCGCCATCTGGCTGGCCGTCGCCGCCCCGTGGTACCTGTGGGTGGGCGCCGAGACCAAGTACGCGTGGCTGCGCGGCTTTTTCCTCGAGCATAATGTCGGCCGGTTCACCTCCACCATGGAGGGGCATGGCGGTGGCCCGTGGTACTACATTCCGGTGCTCCTGGCCGGCCTGTTCCCCTGGACCTTCTTCCTGCTGCCCGCAGGCGGTCTCGTGGCGCGCGGCGCCGTTTCCGCCCGGCCGGACATCACCCGGCTGCTGGTGTGCTGGTTCGCGATCCCCGTTGTGCTTTTTTCGCTCAGTTCGACCAAGCTGCCCAACTATGTCCTGCCCTGCTATCCCGCCGCGGCGCTCCTGTTGGCCGGCGGCCTGCTCTCGTGGGCCCGGGGCGAAGTGCGCGTGAGCGGCCGGTGGATGGCCTCGGGCATCGCCGGCATGGCCGTGGCGGGCGTGGGCATCGTGATCGCGTTTCTTGTCGCCGGGGGAATGGTGGGCGCCATCGGCAAGTTCCGGCCGTTTCCCGGTATCGAACGCTGGGCATGGGTGGGGTTGGCGCCGATCGCGGGTGCCGTGGCGGCGGGCCTTCTCATGGGCAGGTCGCGCAAGGCCGCCGTGGCGGCCATCGGGTTGGCCGCGGCTCTGTTCACCACCCTTTTGGGAGCGTGGAACGGGCGCACCTTCAACCGGTACAAGGCGCCCGAGGCGCTCGCCCGGGCCCTGCCCGAGGGGCACTTGCATCATGAATTACGGCTGGCGACGCACGACTGGTTCCAGCCCAGCCTGGTTTTCTACACCCGCCGCAAGGTTCAGCGGCTGAACAAGGACGCCGAGGTCGCACCCTTCCTGGCCCAACCCCTTCCCGCCTGCCTGGCTGTTTCGGCCCAGGCCTGGGACCGGGTGAAGGGTGGTTCGCCGGAAGCGGTGGAACTGGCGCGTCGGTACGACATGTACCGGCGCACCGATGTTGTGCTTGTGGCTAATCCCGCCGCCATGGCTTTGGGTCAGCGACCGGCGAATGCCACGGCCGGCACCTTCAGCACCACTTCGGATCCACCATCCGCGGGGGCCTCGAAATCCTTGGCGGCGCGGTAGTCCGCCCGCGCCGGTTCCGTTGTTTCCGGATCGCGGTCGAACCGTTCCAGGCGCCAGTCAGGCACCCGGGCCATCACGGTCAGCTTGCCCACAGGGACATTGTCAAACCGGAACCTTCCCTGCGCGTCGGTCCAGGTGACAAGGGCGTCATCCGTCACCAGCAGGTGGGCACGGGCCCAGTACTGCCCCGCCGCGCTCGACAATTCCACCCAACCGGCTTTCTCGCACACGCGCCGGGTCGGCTTGTCGCGCTCAGGCATCGGCACCGCCCAGAACGCGGCACCCCGTGCCCTCACCACCTGAAGTCTCTCCTGCCTTGAAACAAACTCAACGACATCACCCAACCGGGCCACGCCCACCTGCCGCGCCTCGCCCCCTTGGGTCAGCACGATCTGCCCGTCGCGCGCCTCCACGCGGATGGTCCCCACGGGTGCGCCCTTGCCCGCTGTTCCGGAAAGCCTCACCAAAACGCCGGCCATGCCCTTGCCCGCCGGATCGATCCGCGGGGCCATCGGGTTGGCCCAGTCCCTCAGTTTGCGGTCCTTGTTTTCCACCAGCGGGCTTGCCATGGCGCGAAACGGCGGCACCGCGGGAATGTCGCCTTCCCACACCACCCGGCCGGAAATGGTCCGCCCCTCCGCGGCGAATGCGATCCTTGGCACCGCCATCGTCGTTGCGAGCAGAAGCGACCGGCGGGTAAGCTGACGCATGATCTTGTCCTTCCGGAGATGCACACCATGGCAACGGCGCCGCCGGCACAATGGCTGGTCAGGCATGTGGACGACGCGCCCACCGTCCCCTGCCCCTGTGGAACCTCGACCCGCCCGCTGACGGCGGCCGATGGCGTGGGCCTCAACCTCCACATCACCTGTATCACCGATTCCAGGCGCCACTACCACAAGGACTGCACCGAGGTGTACACCATCCTCGAGGGCACCGGCCAGATCGAACTGGACGGAACCTGGGTTCCCGTGCGCCCCGGCAGCGTGATCGCCATCCCCACCATGGTCCGCCACCGCCTGCAAAGCGACGGCGGGGTGAAAGTCCTCATCGTGGGATCCCCCGCTTACCGCGAGGAAGACGAGTATTTCGACTGAAAGGGTTCCCATGCCCGACGCCCGCAAGGTTCTCACCCTGCTCGGACACGCCGCCACCCTGCTGCGCGCCACCCCCGGCCGGCAAGGCCGCCTGGTGCGACTGCCCGAGACCGCCACCGAGCTTTTGCTCGCCGGCGACATGCATGGCCATGTCGATAATTTCCGCGAGATTCACCGGCGGGCCGACCTGGCGAACAACCCCGGCCGGCACCTGCTGGTTCAGGAGGTGGTGCATGGCTCCCGGCAGTACCCCGCGGGAGGTGATCGCAGCCACCAGTTGCTCGACCTCGTCGCCGCCATGGCCTGCCAGTTTCCCGGCCGCGTTCATTTCCTCCCCGGAAACCACGAGTACGCCCAGCGTTACAACCGCAGGGTGGAACGCGACGGCCTCGACTGCAACGAACTGTTCCGCCAGGGCGTGGCCACCGCGTTCGGCGCCGATGCCACCGCGGTGTCGGCCGCCTACGACGCCTTCATCGACGCCGCTCCCCTCGCGGTGCTCACCCCCAATCGGCTCTTCGCCAGCCACACGATCATCCCCCCGGGCAAGCTGGGCGACTTCTCCCTCGACCGCCTCAGGGGCGAACCCGATGCCGAGGCCCTGAAGGTGGGTGGCTGGGCCTACTGCCTCATGTGGAGCCGCGATGTCTCCGAGGAGGCCGCCGGGGCATTCGCCGCGCGCGTGGAGGCCGACTGGCTGGTCACCGGCCACATTGTCTGCGAGGCCGGCCACGCCTGGGCCAATTCCCGGCAAATCATCCTCGACACGCACGCCAACCCGGCCTGCTGCCTGCTGGTGCCGACGAGCATTCCGCTGACCCGCGAGGCCATCGAGGCCGGTATCCAGACATGGTAGAGGGAAAGGCGCAGGTATTTCGATCGCCCAGGCGGGGCGCCGACCGGGTTGAAACGCTGCGCGTCGCCGGGCGCGATTTTTCCATCACGCGCCCCGGCGACCCGAACCTCCTCCTTGACGATCCGTATGTCACCAACGCCTTCAGCCAGGACGAGTTCATGCCTTACTGGGCCGACCTTTGGCCCGCCTCGCGCATGCTGGCCGGGGAACTCCTCCTGAACTTGCGCCCCACGGGCACCCGGGCGCTGGAACTGGGATGCGGATTGGGCCTGGCGGGCGTCGCGGGCGCCTGCGCCGGGCTGGATGTCACCATGTCCGATTACGACGAGACGGCCCTGGAATACGCGGCGATCAACGCGCGGGCCAATTGCCCCGCCGAGGCGAGGTGGCGTTGCCTGGCCATCGACTGGCGGCACCCCCCGGCGCTCGAACCGTTCCCGCTGCTCCTGGCCGCCGATGTGGTGTACGAGGAACGGCACATCGCGCCGCTGCTGGGCGTGGTCCGCGCCCTGCTGGCGCCCGATGGCGTTTGCCTCATCAGCGATCCCAATCGGGCCGGGGGCGAACGCCTCACCCGCGCCTTGGAAGGCTCGGAGTTTTCACACCGCAAGTTCCCGACTTCCGTTCCGGAAACCGACGGATCCACGGTCTCGGGAACCATTCACCATATTAGTCGACGCGCTTAGACGCTTTTTCAATGCCCGCCGCGCGAGCGGTTTCGGTTCACCGCCTTGGCCCGCTCGAACTCGTCGCGAACCATCGTGGTCATGCGGTCAACCGCCTCGGCGCGCGGCATGGCCGCTAAAACCGATCCTTGTAGCGGCTTGCCTACCGCCACGCACAAGGCGCCCCGCCGCGTCGGCAGGAACATCGGGGAAAAAGTCGGCACCTTGCTGCTCAGCGACAGCGCCTCATACGCCCCTGAAACACCCACGGGCAACACCATCGCCTCGGGGCATTTTTTCAGGATCAGGTGGACCCCCGGCATGAAGGCCCCCATCTCGCCGTTAGGGCTGCGCGTGCCTTCCGGGAACACCAGGAGCGGTTCGCCGCGCTTCAGCACCTCGACGGACGACTTGAGCCCGCTGACGCTGTTGTTCTCCTGGTCCACGGGAATGGCGTTCACGCTGCGGATCAACCTGCGGAACAGCGGATTGCGGAACAGCGACCGCCGCGCCAGGTAAAAAATGTGCCTGGGAAGCGCCCCGCCAATGACGGGCGGATCAAGATAACTGGCGTGGTTGGCCAGGATCAGCACCGGGCCCGAGGCGGGCATGCGCCACCCTGTCAGCACCCGGTAGGAATGAAACACGCTGAAATAAAAATTGACCGACAAGTGGCAGAAATCGTACCACCGCCTCGCCGGGACCGGGGGCGTGTCGTCGATCATCGACCGGCCCCCTCCATGGCCCGCCTGATGGTCACCGCGAGGTGGTCCATCACCTGCTCGAGCGTCATCGAGGTCGTGTCCACCAAGCAAGCGTCCGCCGCGGGCACCATCGGGCTGTCCTGCCGGGTGGCGTCGCGTTCGTCGCGCTCCGCGATCTGGCGTTCCAGATCATCCAAGGCGGGCAACTCCTTGCCCTGCCGGGCCATGTCCTCAAGCCGGCGACGGGCCCGCTCCCTGGGGTGCGCGGTCAGGAAGAACTTGCACAACGCCCCGGGGAACACCACGGTGCCCTGGTCTCGCCCCTCGCAGATGATGCTTCGCCCTTGCGCCGCCTGCCGTTGGGCCCGCACCAGAAACGCGCGCACCGCCGGAATGGCCGCCACCAGGCTGCTTCCCCGTGTCACCTCGGGGTCGCGCAGCAGGCCGGTCACATCCTCACCATTCAACCGGACCAGACCGCCGGAGATCTCGAGCGCCGCCGTGTCCAGGTGCATCGACAGGCGTTCGGCGTCTTCCAGCAGGTTGTGGCGGCGGGCCAGCAGCGCCACCGCCCGGTACATCGCCCCGGTGTCCAAATAATCGAACCCCAGCCGCTGGGCCAGGGTTTTGGCGACGGTGCTTTTTCCCGCGCCTGCCGGACCGTCGATGGTGACGACGATCGCGCCCGCGTGGGCAGAAATTTCCATCAACGAGGATACAAGGTGATGGTGAACATCTCGGACGGGGAAATGGACCGCGAGGCCGCCGGTTGGAGGAGGCCGAAGCCGTCCACCTTGGCCTCGTAACGGAACTCACCGGTGGGCATGCCGGGAATAAGCACCGTTTGGCTGGGAAGAACCGTGTAGTCCTTGCCATTAATTGTCACGGTGCCGACGAACGCCGTGGTGTTCACCAACCTGAGGGTGGCGGTGGGTTGCGGCACCACGGGCTTGGCGGTGGTGACGGGAGCCTGATAGTACGACTTGCGCGCCTCATCCGACTTGATCAGCGTCTCCATGCGAACGCTGGCGTCCTTGAGGTTTTGGATTTCACTTTCGAGCTTCTTCAAGCGCGTTTCCCATTCCGCGGACTTGATCGAGTCGGCCAGTTGCTTCACCTGGGCAGCCAGAGCATCGAGTTTGGCGGAATCGGTGGAAGACTGCTTCACATCGCTCGATTGGGCAGGGGCCAAGGTGGCGCAAGCCATCAGGATTGGCAGGGAAAGCATCAAAGAGGTGATTTTCATGGTGCGACTCCAGCGTGTTGTATCCTCCACGCTAGAGCCGATATCCGGATTGTGCAAGTCATCACGGGAACAATGATAAGGGCGAAATTATCAATTGTACGGGTTGTGACGGTTGTTCAGGCGGCCATCCGCTCCTCGCCCTCGTCCGCTTCCAGCGTGTACTGCAAGTAGTAGGCGTCTTCGCCGCTGTCTTCGAAGTAGGACCTGAGCACGCGGGTGGCCTTGAATCCCTGCTTGCGGAAGAAAAGCTGGGCCGCCAGGTTGCTTTCCCTTATTTCGAGCGTGATTTTCGTCCGCCTGTGGCTGGAAAGCTTGCCCAACAATTTGTTGACCATCTGCCTGCCGATTCCCTGCCTTTGGCAACCGGGGATCACGGCGAAGTCGATGATGTGCAGCCGATTCTTGTGAAGCTCGTAGATCATGAAACCGGCGATGGAATCACCCAACTCGGCCACCATGCCGATGCAGTTGCGCTGCTTCAGGCAACGGAGAAAGTCTTCCTCCGTCCATGGATGCTCGAAGCAGGCTTTCTCAATCCGCATGACTTCCGTCATGTCACGGCGAATCATCCAGCGGACATGAGCCCGCGTGATTTCCGTACCAGCCGCGATGGCCAATCGATGACCTTCCATCTTCCACGCTCCCCGATTTCGCGCCCGGTGCCAGGTTGTCCCGGCCGGCGCCTTTCCCCCGTGTCCCGGGACTTGCCCCGGGGTCGCGACTCGTCGGACGGCGCATGTCTCCCCCCCGGAAGAACACCGCCCGCGCGACGCGATCCAGTCCGCTGGTTCTCTTTTCGCCCGAAAATTCAACGAATTTCCGGAACTAACTCCCCTCCCGCTCGAGGCTGTGACGCCCCTTGATCAACTCCACCGGATATTTCAGGGCGTTCTTGGCCATCTTCCGGGCGATCGCCCGGCTCAGGTCGATCCCCGCGGCATTGCAAAACGCCAACAGGGCCCCGGCCACATCCGCCACCTCGTCCTCGACCGCCTCGCGCTTGCGCGGCTGGCCGAGAATATCGAGGCTTTCCTGCCCGCTGGTCCAAAGAAACGGCTCCAGCAGTTCGCCACTTTCCGCGGCCACCGCCATCGCCAAATTCTTCGGCCAATGGAATTTTCGCCAATCCCGTTCGTCCACGAACCGTTCCCACGCGGCGCGTAGTTCCGCCACCGTGGTCTCGGAATCGGACCAGTTTTCCGCCATGGCGGGGCAACCTCATCCGGCCGACGCTTCTTCCGGGCGGGGCAATACTCATCTGCCCTCCCGGTGTCAATCCAAGGCCTTCACAATTTGTCAAACAAGGCCCGGCCGGGTATCTCATCAACACCCAAACTGCGGGAGTCTTGCGCTTTGAGCACCGTGTCCGCCGGCGATCGTTCAAGCCTTCAGCGACGATGGCTCTTGGCCGCGGGGTTATTCCTGTCCGTTGGACTTTTATGGCGATTGGGACGCTACCTGCTCGATTTCCCGATTTGGGGCGATGAGGCGATGGTCGCCCTCAACCTGCCCGACCGCGATTTCGCCGGCCTTTTAGGTCAGCTCGACCATTGTCAGGTCGCCCCGCCCCTATGGCTTTGGTGCGAAAAGATCGCCCTCGATCACCTCGGCCCCTCCACCCTGTCGCTCCGCCTGGCCCCCCTCATGGCCGGCTGCGCCGGACTGGTGGCCCACGCCTGGCTGGCCTGGAACCTTTTCCCCGGCCGCGCGGGGGCCATGGCCATCGGACTTTTGGCGGTGGCCATCTGGCCGGTATCGATGAGCACCCTCATCAAGCCCTACTCGTTCGACCTGCTCGCGGCCATTCTCCTGCTGGTTCCAGCCAGCCAGGCATTGGGATCGCCCCATCCGGCGCGTTGGATGCTTCTTTTGGCCATCCTGGGCCCCGTCGCGATTCTGGCGTCGTTTCCCGCCATGTTTGTTGCCGGCGCCGTGTTGCTGGCCCTGATCTCCAAGGCCCGGGTTGGCCCGGTCACCAACAAGCTGACATTCGCGGCGATGGCGGCGACCATCTTGTTGAGCTCATGGGCCAGTATCGAGGTGGGGCACAATCAATTGGAATCGGTGGCAAACACCGATGGTGTCACCACCCGGCAGGGGATGGACACCTACTGGGCCTCCGGTTTTCCACCCAAGGCGATCGCCATGTGGGTGCCTTGGCTCCTCGGGGCCATGACCGGGCAGATGATGGCATACCCCGTGGGTGCTTCAAATGGCGGCAGTGCCGTGACGGCGATCGCTGTGGTCTTCGGGACGGTCTGCCTGGCGCGCCAACGCAAGGCGGCGCTTCTCGTTCTCTTGACGGCTCCGATCGCCCTCAACCTCGTCGCGGCACTGATCCACCGCTACCCTTTCGGTTCCTCCGGCAGGTTGTGCCAATTCCTGGCGCCGACGGTTTGCCTGCTGGCGGGTCTGGGCGCGGATCGCTTGCTGGGTTTGCTGGGCCCCCGCTGGAGCTTGGTGTCCCCGGCGTTGGTAGCCCTACTGGCCATGGTCGGGCTGGGTGGATTGGCGCGCGATTATATTTACCCCTATCGGGACCCTGTTTTTGTCTGGATGCGTTCGGTGATGGACGATGCCACCACGGCGGCGGGTGACGATCCCGTGGCGGTCAGGCAAACCCGGTCCGCCCTGGAATGCGTGTTCACCTGGCGCTGGACCACATCCAAGGCGCGGGTGGCCTGGGGTGGTGAATTGCCCCCGTCAGTCATGACAGGCAACAAGGTTTGGGTTTTCCACCAGAAGGGGAATCCTGTCCCCGAGGGACCATCCCCAATAGAGAAGCTGGTGTCAGCCGATTCCCACTGGAAGGAAACCACCTTCCGCCATTGGCATTATCCGTCACCCAGACCGGAGAAAAGCCCGCCGATCACCGTGGAGATGGTCCTGCTCGAACGGCCGTAGGCGGGAAGCATTCGACTTTGCGAAATCGTCTCCCTTAAATTTCCGCATCCTCCTCCACATCGCGTTCCGGCCTGAAACCCGCCCATAACAGGGCCAGAAGGCCGCCTGCCAGGGCCGTGCCGATGGCGAAGACTCCCGGCAATTCACCATCCAGGCCACCCGGGGGCGTTTCCGAACGCAGGGCGCCAAACAGCAGGTGACCACAAATGAGGCCTGTTCCCTGTATGGCGAACATCATCGACTGGGCGCTCGCCTTCAGGTCGCCATGGGCCCGGCTGTTCAGGTAAACCTGCCCCACCACCAAAAAACCCGTGATCACCGGCCCGTTGAGCGCCAACGACAGCAGCACCAGCCAGACCTT
>CAWUNZ010000102.1:0-11057 GCA_963923445.1 uncultured bacterium | reverse complement strand
CACCTAAGCCTTCGTCGGCAGCGTCAGATGTGTATAAGAGACAGGAACCAGCATGGCAGCCATCAACCCCAGAAATGTGGCCCCCGCACCAACTCTTAATGTCATTGGTACCTTCATGAGCCTGCCCCCTGTTCCGTTACCATGGTCCATCAACATATGTACGCTTACTTTCAAACTTCGTTCACGATCTTGCCAAGGTCAAGAAGCATTTGGCTAGCTTCCATTAAAAATGCCTTTGTGATCGGTATGCCTGTCGAAGACCTCAATCTTTGAACGACTAAGCGCTGAAATCTTGCATCTTTTCCTTGCCAATCACCCAAAATTTCCTCAATTTTCATATCATTTCATTTTAAGAAAGGGCTTTTATGAATCTTCACATTCCAAACTTAAGATCCATTCTCGCCAGTAGGCCCATGATTCGTTGCTGTGCTTTTGGACAATTGTGCCACCCTAAATTAATTGAAATGGTCGGTCATTTGGGAAAATTTGATGCTATCTGGCTCGATCAAGAACATGTTGGCCTGACCATCCCGCAACTTGAAGAAGCCACGCGCGCGGCGCGTTCGGTGGGTTTGCCTGCATTTGTTCGGCTTCCCGCAACCGATTACGCGAGTGTTATGCGCCCATTGGAAGCTGGGGCCAGCGGCATCATGGCATCGATGGTTCGTTCATCGCTCGAGGTCCGGAATATTGTTCATTGGGCCAAGTTCCACCCCGAGGGAGGAAGAGGAGTGAATGGCACAGGGGTTGACGGCGGTTATGGTCAGTATCCCGGACCTGACTATTTCAAAGCCGCGAATTCCCAGACTTTTGTCGCCATTCAAATCGAACATCGCGACGCCTTGGAACAAGTGGAGGAAATTGCTTCGATTCCCGGCGTTGACCTGTTGTTTATTGGCCCGGCTGATCTTAGCCAATCGATGGGACTTCCGGGGCAATGGCAGCATCCCCAAGTTCTGGCAGGCGTCGAACGGGTCGCGCGCGCCTGCAAATCCGCCGGCATCTCATGGGGAATCCTTCCACGCGACAAAGAACACGCTGATTTTTGCCGGCAGTTGGGTTGCCAACTGTTTTCCTTGGGTATGGATGTCTGGTTCTTTCAGCGCGGTTTGCGCGATTACTTGACCATGTGGCCTGGTTATTTCCCAGCCTAGTCCGCTGTCAATATGGCCCCCAATCGGGTTGATTGTCTCGCGGACTCCTTGATAACCGCATCATGGTCAATTTTTTCCAGACAGACTCCGCAGGCCCAATTCGTAACCAAAGCCACGATTTGGGCATCCATCCCCATCGATGCGGCAACCCGCCATTCGTGGCCCGAGGACATACCCACCAAACCAGCGCCAAGCGACCTTAACATCTGAATTTCTGCTTTGGTCTCATAGGCCGGTCCTAAGACCTGGGCCAAAGTGCCCTGACCAAGATCCAGCCCGCCTTGGGCGGCGCCTTTGGCTAATGATTCAGCGAGAGGAGAGTAGGCGACCTTTTCCTCCATGCAGTTTAAATCTCCCCACGCCCATTTTCGCCATGCGCCGACATCGGTCATGTCGATCAGGCCTTTGATCCGCGCCAATTTTCCCGGCCCCAATAGGGGATCGATTCCACCAGTGGCGCAGGTGAGCACCAATTCGCGGATTCCCAATTCCGCCAACGCGATCACCATTTGGGTCGTCAGTCCCACTCCATGGCCTTCGTACCGGTGCAAACGGCCGGTGATGACAAGGCAAGCCATGCCTTGGCAGCCAATCTTGAGGTTCACGGTGCCCGCATGGCCCTTGACGCTCGGGCGGGCGTGGAGGCCAGGCCACTCATCCCAAAAAACGGAACAGATGGATGACATTTGATCGAAGGCTGAGGACATCCCTGACCCAAGAACGATAGCTCGGACTGGCCTATGCCTGGAAACGGCCGACAAGAACGAATCCCGCCCGGATAGATCAGACATGCCTGAGGGCTTCGATCGGATCCATGTACGCGGCCCTGAGCGCCGGATAAATCCCAAACACCACGCCCACTCCCACGGCGGTCGACAACGACCATGTGATGCTTGGCACATGGAGGATGGGGGATGGGCTACCTTCCTGAAACAGAAACGCGGCCATCGGTAATGCCTTTAGTCCCGCGTGGGCAAAGACATAAACAACACCAAAAGCAACTCCCATAAGCCCGCCGATTCCCGTTTGCACCATCGTTTCAATCAGGAATTGAAAGGTGATGTCAGACCTTCTGGCACCCAAGGCGCGGCGAATTCCCACCTCCCTGGTGCGCTCGGTAACCGTTGCCAGCATTACATTCATGATGCCGATGCCGCCCACTAAAAGCGAAATCGACGCGTAAATGCCAAGGCTCTGACGAATATTGGCCTTGGTTCGCTCGACGAGTTCGAGTCGGTCCAGCGGAACCGTCAACGCCCAATCCTGCCGGGGATGGCGATCAGGGTCACCAAGGATGGCACGAATGATTTCCCCGGTGGGACGGACCTTGTCGATGTCCTCGACCGTGACGGTGATCTGATGCATGTCAACCTTCTCGGCGCTGCGGCTACCCGCCGCCCTCAACATGATTCGCTCTCCAAACCTGCCCCTGGCCGTTTGAAGCGGAATGTAAATGTCCTGGTTGAAATCCTCAGCCGCCTGGCTTCCTCCGGTACCCCCGGTGGGCATGCGATCCGCCAGGATCCCGACAACCACATAGACAAACTCGCCGAGCTTGACGGAGCTTCCCAAAGGCTCTTCAAAGGGGAAAAGAGACTTCGCCGTCTCATTTCCCAAGACGCAAACATTGTTCATGCGCTGATCGTCATCGTCGACCAGAAAGCGTCCTTGAACCAGGTTCAGCTCATTGACCTCGGCATAACGGGGCACCGTCGCCACCACTCGGCTGTTATGGCCTCGGGCGCCCCGCCTGGTTTCCTGAGGAAAAATCCTCATGGGCACGAGCCGCGTGATGGAGGGAACCGTCTTGAGCACTTCCAGGTCCGAGTAGGTCAGCCCGTAGGTGGCCACCATCTGCCTTCGGTTGGTGTTGGCATCGTCGGGCGGCTTGACTGAACGGATGATGATGTTGGTCGTTCCCAGCCTTTTGATGTCCTCCAGCACATCGCGCTCGCTGCCCTCGCCGAACGCCATCAGGATGATGACCGCCGAGGTGCCGATGATGATTCCAAGCATGCTCAGGAAACTTCGCAACTTGTGGAGCCACAGGCTGCGAAGGGCGAGTTCAAGACCTCTGCGCCCCTTGTCGGTCGTCGCCAGGAAAAAGGCCAGGCAAGCCAAGCCGGAAACCAATGCGACTGAGAAGGCATCCATCCCCCGTCCGGCCGCTAGGCCGCCTCCTCGAGCAAATGCATGGGCAATGGCGGGCCGGAATCGTCGATTGGATCGGGAATATTCGCCTCATCAGACTCGATCATGCCATCACGCATCCGCACGATTCTTTTGGACCATTTCGCGATATCGTTTTCGTGCGTCACCATCACGATGGTCTTGCCGGACATGTTCAGGCGCGAAAGAAGGGTCATGATCTCATGGCTGGTCTTGGTGTCGAGGTTCCCCGTCGGCTCATCGGCCAGAATCAGTTGTGGCTTGTTGACCAGGCTGCGGGCAATCGCGACGCGCTGCTGCTGGCCACCGGAAAGCTGCATGGGCCGGTGGTCCAACCGATGCCCAAGCCCCACTAGTTCCGCGAGGGCGACACAGCGGGCCCGGCTATCCGCGTTCAACCTAACCCCTTGGTAGATAAGGGGTATCTCGATGTTTTCGACAACCGTGTACTGGGGAAGAAGATTGTATTGCTGAAATATAAATCCCAAATATCTTGAGCGAATCGAGGACAATTGGTCATCGCCCATCCGGGAGACATCGTCTCCGCCTAGGTGATAACTGCCCTCGCTGGGCCTGTCGAGGCAGCCGAGGACATTCAGCAAGGTGGATTTGCCTGAACCGGAAGGGCCCATCAAAGAAACAAAGTCGCCTTGATTCACAATCAGATCGATTCCCTTCAGGGCATGAACCTGAGCGGAATCGTGGGAATAGCGTTTGTGCAGGCCGTGGATCCTGAGGACTTCTGACATGAAACGGCACCCGAATTCAGCGGATTTCCAAGGGTCAACCAGGTCCGCCCGGCCTCCCTTTGCCACCGGATGGCCCTCCTGGCCCACCGCGACCATTGCCTTCCGAACCACCACCAGGAGGACCGCCCTTGCCTTTGCCCTTGCCCCCCTTCTCGCCCGAGCCCGATTGATCCATGATGCGGCCCCGATCCTTTCCAGTGATCAAGACCTGGTCACCTTCTTCAAGCCCTTCCCGGATTTCAACCATGCGGTCATTGCTCAAACCGGGAACAATAGGCCGCTTCTCCGGGCCAGCGGCAGTGAGAACTTGGCAGAAAAAGCCCTCGCGCGCCGACCCCTGAACCCCCTGCAAAGGAATGATCAGGGCGTTTTCAGCTTTGTCCTCGGTTTGAATAGTCACAGCGGCTTTCATGCCGGGCTTGAGCTTGATGTCGTTGCCGCTGGCGTCAACCAACGACTCGTCAATGGATACCATCGTCCGGTAAACGGTGATATCAGATGTCCAGAAATCGGAGGCGGCGGGAACCTCGTCCACCATCCGAACATGTCCCCTCAACACCCGGTTTGGAAAAGCGTCGATCCTGATTTCAGCCTTCAAGCCGCCCTTGATCAGGATGGGATGAAATTCCAACAATTCATCCCTGCTCAGGCTGAAGGCGCTCTCGAACAAAAACTTGCTGAGCTTGTCACGCAGGGCCAGGGCGGCCAGGTTATGGAATTCATTCAGCCCGAACATCACATCGCCCCGCACGCGGGCCCGCATGGCCTCGTGGACACGGACATTGACCAGCATGCGGTCAAGGTTGGGAATGCGCATCAGTTTCTGCCCTTCGCGGACAGGTTCGCCCTGGGCGATGATCGACTGCTGTGACCCTGAACCAAACCTAGATTGCTCAGGCACGTAATAAACCACCAAACCGTCCTGCGGGGCCGTGATCAGGCAGTTGCGGATTTCCTCATCAAGGTCGTCGCAGCGCCTTTGTTCTTGCTTGAACACAAGCTCCTTGGTTTCCATGTCGCCTTTTGCTTGGATCAACTTGGCTTCGGCCTGCTTCTGGATCGTTCGGTATGCGCTTTTCGATTCGATGAGCTTGCTTTCCAGTTCCTTAGTGGTCCGGGGCGCCGTGTAATTCTCCAGAACCCGTAGTTCCTCTTTGACTTTTCTCAGCGACAATTCAGCCGATTGCTGCTTGAACCGGTCCGCCATCGCTTGGTTGCCTGTCCGGTAATTTTTGCTGACCATTCGGTCATTCCACACCTCGCGGTCTTTCCAAATCTCCAAGTCGGATTCCGCGATAAGCACCCGGCCCTTGATTTCCGCTGACAACTGGGGCAAATCGCCCTCCTTGTATTTCCTCAAGTCGATTTCAGCCAGTTCCACGGCCACCTTGGCGCTCTCAGTGTCCTTCTCATTCTGAACCTTGGTAATTTCGTAAGTCTGAACGGCGTTGTTCCATTCATTCTTGGCCTTGTCGCGCACGATCTTTTGCGCCTTGAGTTGCTCATTCAAGCCGGAATCGTCAAGGTGGATGAGTTGGTCACCGGTCTTGACATGGCTGCCGTCTTCCACAAGCACGGCCCTGATCGTTGTCGCGATTGTGCTTCCCTTGCCGGCCTTCACATGGCAAATGACATCCTTGTTCTCAGCGGCCTCGAGAGCCCCACGCTCGGTGATCGATACAACCAAATTGTCACGCTTGACTGTGAATGGGACAAAATCGGCGCGAGCCGCCCCGGAAGAACGGGGCATCAGCACCACGACCGCTCCCACGATGAGCAGAGCGAAGGAAAGTGCCAACGACCAAAGAAGCCAGCGGGCGCCAGCTTTTTTCCTAGGGCTGGCCGGAAGGGGACGCGTTCCCGCCCCCGGAGCCATTTCCTTCAGGCTTGGGGCTGGGAAGACGCTCGTTCTCCCGTTGCCCGCCTGTTCCGTCGAGACTGGTTGGTGCGCACTGGCATGTGGCGATGTCATCGATCCACACTCCTCGTCCGTCAAGAGGCATCAGCTCCAAGTCGCGATACAGTTGAATCCTTGTCTGCTGGTAGTTGATCCAGAAGGTGAACAAGCTGTTTTGCGCCTGAATTTTGCTCGATTGCGTGTTGAGCAACTGGGTGGTCAAAGCCGCTTGGTTACCGTCACTTCCTGCGCCCTGAACCCCAGGCACAGGAGCATACAATGTTTCAAGGGCGTTGTCGATATTCAGGTAAGCTAATTCGATAATCTGCTTTTGCAATTCGTAGTTGCGCGACAAGGCCCGAAGTCCGCGTATCTCCTTGCGAACCGCCAAGGCGACAGTATCCTCGAAAGCCATCAGGTTTCTGCGCTGCCGCTGCCAGTTGAATAACGCGGCCCTGTAGGCGTTCCTTTCAAGGATGCGCACAAGCGGAACCTCCGCGTTGACCGCGAGGGTATGGCGGGCCCTGCTGCCGGAAAACGCCAAGGGCCTGGCGACATCCACAGGCGAGAGGGCCTCTCCGTGGTAGCGAACATCAAGGGCACCCATCAGGGAATTGGCGGCAACCGCGATCTGTCTCCATGCGTCCACCAATTCGCCGCGGGCGTTCATCAAGTCGAGGCGATAGAGCAGCGCGTAGCGGACACCGGCGTCCAAGGCCTTGTCCAAGGGAGCCCTCTGAAGGTCCGTGCCCTCCACGCAAATCATGGGCAGGGCCGGCCAGTTCTTTTTCAAGTCGGCCAGTAGTTCGTTCCGGGGTTGGACGAATAGCAGGACAAAATCTTCCAGAACCCCCTCGAAAGCCGTCAGCAATTCACCCTTCTCGCGCTGGGCCGCCGGATTGGCTCGAATCGCCGCCAATTTTTGCAAATAAGACCTCAAATTGCGCTCAAACCGGAGGGCATAAACGGCAACTTCCGCGTCGCGAATCGAATTGCTCAGCTCAACTGGTATCTTCTCGCCCTGCTTACCCAGCAGGTCTTTTCGCTCCTCAAGTGCTCTCCGGTTATCCATTTCCCTTTTGATGGAAGCGGAAAGCGATTCATTGTCCATCTTGGACAGATCGCGCATGAATTCCAGGGTCCGACGGCCGATCGTGGTTTTCCGGATGATGGGGGATTTTTCAAATATCTTCATGATCTCGGAACGGACATCTTTTTCCTGGACGGCGGAGGCAAGCTTGCGAACCTTCCGGCGGGCGTCGGCTGCCTGGGATGTCAGTTCCTGATATTTCTCCAAGTGCCCGCGCTGCTCTCCCAATATCGAATCATCCAGCTCAATCGGAATGATGGGAGGCACGCCGAGTTGAAGCTTGAATCCGTCCAGTCCGTCACGAAGCGAGAGTTCGGCTTGAATCACCCTGTTCTGCGAGGTGATGAGCTGCTGGCGAACCAATGAGACCTGAAGCTCGGATATGTCGCCGACAGACTGGAATTCCCTGTACTGGTCGTAATAACCCGCCAGAGACTCGACATTCTCGCGCTCGTTGGCCAGGATGCCCGATCGCAGCAAGTTGTTCAGGAAGCCTTCATTGGGAGCGTCGAAAACCTGGGGCCCGACTCTCTGCAGGTTGCCTTCCCCTGGCGAAACCTGAACATCCCCGGCACCGGAGACACCCGCGCCGGGAAGGCCTCCCAAAGCGGGCCTGGCTGCTGGAACATTGGTCAATCCCAGGGTCTGAACTGGCACACCAGCGGCGATGTTGGCGTAAAACTGCTTCCTGAAACGCCCATAATCGCGGATTTCATAGAGCAACTGCCGTTCGGCAAGCGTCAAGGCCTCCAGGGTCACAGCCTTTCCGCCACCAAGAAACAACGGCTGGAAAAAATCCCATGAGACAAGCGAAGGGCTGAGCAGTCGCGGGGAGCCGTTACCCATTTCAACCACGGTCTGGTTGGCGAATTTCGCCAGAAGCAGGGCGCCTGTGGAAAACCTCTTGGTCACCCCTAGCTCGTTGTCAATCCGCCAACGGTTCCTCAGGCCTTCGGGCACATCCGCCCCCGTCCACTCCCTGACAGCCTGCTCCGTCGCGAAAAACTGCGGGGCAAATGCGAATCTCTCAGCAGTGACCGGCAAGGCCGCCAGATAGACCTGTTCCCGCCTGGTCTGGAATTCACGACTATTGATCAAACCCAGTTCACAGCATTGTTCAAGCTTCACCCGGTAGGCCTTGGGCGCCTCGGCGGACTCACTTTCACCCCTGACATCAATCGCACCTTCAACCTGGCCCAACGACTGTGCAAGAAGTTTGTCGGATTGCCATCGATCGCTTCCGTACCCGGAACCGCGCCTGGAGGTTCCCCTCTCGTCGTCGCTCGCCAAACTTTCGTCAGGTTGGCCGCGCCTCGCCAATTCTGATCTGTTCTCGCCATCCCACAGGGAAAGTAATTCCAGATATCCCCCACCTTCAAGGTAGGCCAGACCCTGTTTTCCCGGTTTTTGAGGCTGCGGCGCCTCAACCATGGAAGCCGGATCGTCCGGCGGCATGGGCGGCTTGTCCTGGGCTCCCGGAGAGGCAAAACGGGACCTTGGATCCGGGTAGTAATTCATACCCTCGATACGCCAAGCCTCGTAATGATCTTTCGAGGCCAATAGCCCGTCCACTTCCACATCCGCCCTTTGGCGATAAAACTTGCGGGAGCATCCGGGTTCAAGCAATGCGGCCAAGGTGGCAGCCATGCATGCCAGGCGATGGGCGGTGGATGAATTCCAAAGCGAACTCATGGAGAGAGTCCAATCCCAAGCAGGGAGGGCGACCAAATCGACACAATCGTTATCGGCGCCAAAGTTCGCCCGCATTAACAAGAGGCCGATTCGCTAGGAAAAGTAATCAACCGTAAATTCAGCTGAGGTGATTCGATGCGTGCTTTGGTTTGCAAGTCATGGGGAGATCCCTCGGAAGCGCTTGAAATTCAAAGCCTTCCCGACCCGAAGGCCGCTTGGGGACAAGTGGTGGTCCGAATGATTGCCAGCCCGATCAATCCTTCCGATTTGCTCACAATCCGCAACCTTTATGGACGACAACCTGCGTTGCCTTTCGTGCCTGGCTTTGAGGGAGTCGGCCGAGTCATTTCAGGTAAGGGGCCATTGGCATGGCGCGTCATGGGCCGAAGGGTCGCGGTGATCGCCGCTGAGGGAGGGGCATGGGCGGATCAGTGCTTGATTCCCGCCATTCGCGCGATTCCCCTTCCCGATTCCATTCCTGACGACCAAGGCGCGAGCTTTTTTGTCAACCCCGCGACCGCTTGGGCCATGGTGAGGAATGTGCTCGGCGTTCGGTCGGGTGATTTGTTGATCCAATCGGCCGCGGCGGGCGCCGTTGGCCAAATGGTTCTCGGGCTTTCAAAACACTTGGGATTTGAAGTCATTCATGTTGTGCGGCGGGAAGACCAAGCCGCACAACTCCGCGAATTGGGTGCCAGGGAAGTCATTGTTGGCCAAGGCGATGAACTTGTACCACTTATCAAAAAGCTGATTGGCTCGAGAACCTGCCGCTTCGGACTGGATGCCATTGGGGGCGAAACAGGATCCGCGATCCTTAAATCGCTCGGGCGACACGGAATTCTTCTGAGCTATGGCAGGTTATCTGGTCAGCCCATTCCAGTTGAACCTGGGACTCTTTTGGATGGCATGAAACGAATCCAAGGTTTTTGGCTATCGGAATGGATGAAAGACCAAAACAAGCTCACACTTTGGCGACTCTTCGGGCGATTAACCAAATTGATCTCATCTAAGGTGATTCAAACTCCCACGGGGCCAGTTTTTCCGATTGAAAATCACAAGCACGCTGTTGCGGAAGCTGCCAAAACGGGGAAGTCCGGGAAAGTTCTGCTTCGGTTCGATTGTTAAGAAAACTCCTATGGCCTTGCGCGCAAACTGCCGTGTATCGACTCATGAATGAGCAAGAGCAAATTATTTCTTCCATTAATCGCAATGACCACAATCGTGTGCGCCGGGTGCCTCAATCCCGTGTCCACATCCGCGGTGCTTAAGCCATCTCCCGGAGAATTGGTTGCGCCCAAGGGCCGCGGACTTCCCAAGGAATCCGAAAAAACCAATCAGGAAGCCAAAAGGGTGGCGCGTTTGGGGAAGGAACTCCTGGATAAAAACCCCGGTTTGGGGATCCGCCCGGCGTTTCATCTGCTAGGTGGGCCCAATTCCGAAATATTCCACCGCGAGACTTATCAAATTTATGTCTCTGAAGGATTGGCTTCCCGCGCCACCGACTCTCAGCTTTCCGCGCTTCTGGCGGAGGAACTAGCATTGGCAGTCGCTGAGCAAGCTCCAGTCACCAGAGGCCAGCCCACGGGTTCGCGTTGGACACCCATCGATGTCCAGGTCGAAAGGGGAGGCGGCACATTCGGCCCCGCTGATGGAACAAGAATGGCTGAATTGGCACGCACGGCGCCACGCAGGGCAACAGGGCCGAGTCTCGACCCGAAACTAGCACGAATCGCCGAACAACCGCTTGATTTGGCTCGAGAAATCCTTCGGCAAGCCGGGCAGGACCCGGCGGAAATTGAATTGTGCCGCTCCCTGAGCACGGAAGCGCATCAGGAATCTCCTCGTCGCAAGCAATTGACAGGACGGAACTGATCAAGCCCGTCCCCTTTTTGCTTGCAACCCGCAGGAACCTGCCTATCTTGCAAGGATCAGGTCAGATTGTTTTCTGCTGATTCCATGGGAAATCCACGATGTTACGCACCCCTCCTTCACTTTCACTCATTGCGTTGGCCGCCATTTGCCTTACCGGTTGTCCCGCTCCGGAAAACAAAGGAAAAAATTCCGGAAGCGGGAAGGACATGCCCGGGCCATCGGGCGGAATAAAAGTCGCCTTCGTTAGCAACAATGCCGCGGAGTTCTGGACTTTGGCGGAGGCTGGCGCCCGCAAAGGCGAAAAAGAATCAGGCGTCCAGGTCATTTTCAAGCGACCACAGGATGGAACCGCCGCCACCCAAAAGCAAATCATCGAGGACCTTCTGGCTCCTGTCTCTTATACACATCTGACGCTGCCGACGAAGGCTTAGGTG
>CAWUNZ010000101.1:0-11111 GCA_963923445.1 uncultured bacterium | reverse complement strand
GCGCCGATCCAGTCCTGCCTTGAGAGTTCGCCATCGGCGAGCAACCCCTGGACGACCGAGTTGATACGGGCGTTGGGAAGCGCAGAATTGGCCGGGGTGACAACCAACGACTGCGGGGGCGTCGGGCTGGGTGCCGCCGATTTCAACGCCAGGCGGTAGTTGCCCAGGCCATGGCCGCCATCGCTGAAGACATGAACGAAGTAGGTGCCGGGAGCCTTGCCCGCCAGTGAGACGCCATGGGTGCCTGACGCGCCGGAACTGACGCCGACAATTCGCGACTGGCTGTCGAACACCTCGAGGTTCCAACCAACTTTCCAGCCCAGGGGCGCGGTCGCCAACACCCGGCTGGAGGCACCCGCGGCGCCCGCGAGCCGGAACGAGTACCAGTCCTCATCCTGCCGCGGCAGCTTGCCATCGATAATGATGGTGGAGTTCCTCGCCAATCCGGCGAAGCGCGCGGTGGCTTTGGTGTCGTTGCTTCCGAAGAGGTCGTCCTGCCTTGGAATCACCACCGGGGCATCGACATGAAGGTTGTAGCGAATTCCCGTGGCGCCGTTGGTGCCCGTGACCTTGGCGAAGTAAACGCCGGCGGGCAGTCCCTGGAGCCCGACCCGGGTGTAATCAACACCTTGGCCGGCCATGATGCCGACCTGCTGGCCGTTGGCCTTGAAGACCTCCAATTGGAGAAATGCCCCGCCTTGGGCGGCGTTCACGAACACCCGGTCGTTGGTGCCGCCGAGGTCGCGGGTTTGGAACCGGATCCAGTCGGCATTGCCGTCGAGCTTGAGCGAAACCTCGGCGTCACTCCTCAGCACCCCCAGGTTGAGCGCCTTGGCCGGTGTCTCGTAATAGGCCCAGTCGGTGGGCCTGACGGTTGGGGTGAGCCTTGTTTCAAGGACTTCCAACTGGGGTGAACGGAAGGCGGGGCGCTTGGAGGAAGATTGAAACATGGTGTGGCTCGATGGATGAAGATTTCAACTGGTTATCACCAGATACTCCATAACCGTATCGGCAATAGACAGGCCTGTCAATGCTGGGCAAATTACCCATTTCCACAAATAGTTGAAATCGAGCCAAGATGGCAATGGATGCTGGGAAGATTTTTGAAAGATCAGGCTCGGTTATCCGCCAACGGTGACGCGGATTTCCTCGATGTCGCACCTGCCGCCTTTTCGGAACGGGCGGGGCATCGGCTGGGCGTGTCCCTTGCAATCGATGGTCCTGCTGCGGAGCATGTATTCGCCCGCCGGCAACCCGGGAAGGAGCGTGGCCCAGTGCGCCATCGCCAGGCGCATGGGCCACTTGAGGGGCACGCCATTTTTGCCCAAGCCCGCCAGGTCGCGAGTGGTTCCACCCAGCCATGGTTCCGGGGCACCCAAAATGTCGGCATCGACCCAGGGCGCGGTCGTGAACCACGGATCGTCCGGCTTCCAGACCGCCTTGGCGGGGGAGATCCAAACCTGCACCTTCGACAGTCCTGAGACTCCGGATTGGGCGTAACCGGTCACGGCGATCGGCGCGCCGGGTCGCGGCTTGTCGGTGACATGCAGGGTGGCCGCGAATGTTTTCATGGGGCTGTCGATGTCGTTGTTCTGCCCCGCGTAGGTGTCGTTGGCCTGGGGCAGGTTGCTCAGGAACACGCGCGTCAGCCACTTCACCGACTTGAAGCCGTAATGCTCGGGCACCACCATGCGCGCTGGTCCGCCCCGCTCGGGGGTGAGCCATTCCCCATTGAGCTTGTGGCAGACAATCACGGGAGGAAGGTCGTCGGGATCCTCCAGGACGCGCCCCACGGGAAGCGACGACCGGAACAACTGGGCCGGATCGTTGTTGTGAAACCCGTGGTAGTGCACCCGGCGCAGGTTTTCCTTTGGCTTGGTCATCCACACGAGGTCGCGCAGGGGAACACCCTCCCAGACCCCCATGCCCAACGGGCATCCGATGTTCAGGCATGTCATCAGCTTGGGAAAGCGGACGGACTTGGTCTTTGATATTTCCAGGAGGGCGTCGAAGGTGATCGCGGTGCCGTCGGCCGCCAAGAGCGGTTTGCCCAGGCTTGCGGGGTGTTCGGGATCGGGAAGGATCTCAAGTTTCCATGTGTCGCGGGTGAGACCGGCTTCCCTCAGTCGTTCGGGGGGCAGGGTGTGCGGAACGGGCTTGCCACGGGAGACATCGCGAAAACCGGCCTGGGGGGTGAGGTAGGGGCCAAGCTTGGCCAAGAGCGGCTTGAGCGCCTCGGGTTCGGTTCCCATGGCCAGAACCAGCGCGCCGGATGATCCGCCGGCGCGCTCGAGGAAGTATCGCCGGCTGAGCAGGTGGTTCCTGCCAACGAACCGGATGGCGCGCTCCCGGGCCTCATCCATTTCCACCGGTCACCCGCCACCTTGGCCTTGGGATCGCCCGAAAACGCCTGCAACCCTGAAGGACCGTCATTTCTTGATGGTGATGGTCACCGCCGGGGCGGCGACGGTGAGGTCGGCACCGTCGACCTTGCCCTTGCCATTGACGATGAGGGCGGGAGCGCCGACGGGTGTGTTGGCCTTGGTCTTCACCACGATTTTCGCCTCGTTTTTATCCTTGGCGATGGTCGGCGTGTCGGCGGTGGCGTTGGCGGGCAGGCCCGCGACGGACAGGGCCACAGGCTCGGCGTAGCCGTCGCGGCGGTTCAGGGTGACGGTGATGGTCGCGTCCTTGCCGGGGGCCACCGAGGCCGGATCGATTTTCGCCGAAAGGCTGTAAGGGGCGCGGTCGAGCACGCCCAAGGCGACACCGCGCGTCAGTCGCGATGGTGGCACCGGCAGGTTGGCCAGGGCGGTGGAAACCGCCGGCCGGGTGCTCGCGACCACGGTAACCTGCTTGCCATTGATGGTCGCCTTGCCGATCACCTGGATCGGGTACATGCCGGTCTTGAATCCGGCGGGGCAGTTGATGGTGAGGCTGCCGGCGGGATCGGTGGGCTTGGCCGGGGCGCCTTGGGCGATGGTTCCTGTGCCCGAGAGCCCCATGGGGCCCGAAAGCGAGAGTTCCACGGGCCCGGTGTAGTCGCGGCGAACAATCTGCACGGGCAGCGCGGCCGACGCCTCCTGCCGCACATCGACACGGTCGGCGGCCAGGGTGAGGTCGAAGCCCGGTTCAAACGGCGCCACCTGCAGGCGGTAGACCTCATCGGGTCCGCCCCACAGGTGCAGGTGTTCCACAAGCACGGTGAAATCCCCCGGCGCGGGCGCCTTGAAATCGAGGCGGGCGGCCTGGGTCGGGTTGGTTTCCGCCAGCTTGGCGCCCTTGGCGTCGAAGATGGTCAGCAGCACCTCGGCGGGACTGCCGAGGTCGGTGGTCTGGGCCTCGACGATGAAGCGCTGGTCCTTGGCCGCGGCGGTGAAGGAGTAGCGGTCGGAATCGCCCTTGGTCTGGAACCTGCCTGAGACACCGCAGGGCACGGGAATCTTCTGCGCCTGGCCCTGGTCGTTGTTGGGCTCCTTCTCGACAAGTTCCTCATAGGGCGAAAGCATCACGGATACCGGCCACCCGGGTAGTCCGTCCTTGCCGAACCTGGGGACCACATCGAGGGCCACCGCGGCGGGATCGGCGGGGGCGGACACCGTGACGGGTGCCGCGCCCTCGACATGGGGACCGGCGAAGCCCACGGGTGTCGTCTTGCCCCGGGTGATGGCCAGCGGGAAGGCGCAGGTAGCCACGGGAAACGACCCGATGCGCAGCAGGTAGTGGAAGTCCTCTCCGCCGCGCCAGGAGGTGTCGCGGACCTGCACGAGGAACTCGCCGTCGGCGGCGAAGGTGTGGACCAGCCGGGGGTCGGTCTGCGCGCCGGGGGCGTCGTTGCTGTGGCCCGCGCGGAGTTCGCGACCCTTGGCGTCGAACAGGGTGATTTGGGGGTCGATACCGCTGCCGAGCCTGCGGCCCAAAATTTCAAAGACGACGCGTTCGCCTTTTTTGGCCTTCAGCTTGTACCAGTCCGCCTGCTCGGCGTCGGCGCGGCCGGCGATCACGCAGGGGGGCTTCACCTCGGGGGCGGTCTCCCTCTTTTTCAACCCGTCGGTCTTGGCCACAAGCGGAAGTTCGTCGGTCACGAACAGGCGCAGGTTGGAACTGCCGCGCTTGGTGGAAAGCCTCATGGCGTGAAAGCCGGGGCCCGCGTTCTTGTCGGGCGTGACCTTCACGAGAAGCTTGGCGGGCTCTTTTCCATTTTTTCCGTCGGCGGGGATGGTGACGGAGGCGGCCAAGTCCAGTTGCAGGGATAGGGGATCGGTCAGATTGCCGCCGTTGAGGGTGATATCCGTCGAAAGGCCCGGGGCCAAAACCAAGGGGGAAGGGGCCTTCAAGGTGGGGGCTTGTGCCAGCAGGCAACTGGCCACAAGACCGGGTAGGAGGATGCTCATGGCGGTGATAATCCTGAAAAAAACCGTCGGCGGGATGGCCCACATGGTAGCCGGGAACCCATTCAAGTCCAAACAAAAGCGGTTGGGGAGGGCATCCGGCAGCAATTCACCCTTTCTTTTCAGGCTTGCCGGCTTGACCGACCGGAGTGGCGGGGACAAACTTGAGATCAAACGGATCAGAACGGATTCTGCCGCATCCTTACCCATCTGACTGGTAATGGTGTTTCTTGATGCTTCGGCAGGTTCTGTTTCTGACAGGCGGGCTTGGCCTGGTTGCCGGGCTCTCGGTGGTGCTGGCGGCCGATCCATCGCCATTGGCCGCCCCCCGCGGGCAGGCGGTGGTGCGCGGTCTTTCCGGTTCCTGCGAAAATTCACCCGATTATCTGGGCACCGCCAGTTGCGCCTCCAGTTCGTGCCACCACCAAACCGGACACCGCCGTGTGGTGGGATCGGAATTCGTCACCTGGAACTCCGAGGATCCCCATCGCAAGGCATGGGAAACCTTGTTTTCCGCCCGATCGGAGAGGATGGTTCGGAACCTGTACGGCCCCGCCGCGGCGCCCGCCAGCCAAACAGTCTGGTGCCTGGCCTGCCATGCCACAGGCGAGGGCAACATGGGCAAGGCGGGTGTTGAATTCACCCTGGTGGATGCCGTTGGTTGCGAAAGCTGTCACGGGCCGGCCAAAAACTGGCTTTCGGCGCATACCAAGGCCGGATTCCGCGAGTTGCCAGCGGCCGAAAAGGAGAAGGAATTCGGCCTTTGGAACACCAAGGACCTGGCGAGTCGCGCGCGGGTGTGCGCCACATGCCATGTCGGCAACGCCGATGTCCCCCTGATGCAGGTGAACCACGACCTGATCGCCGCGGGCCATCCCCGTTTGAACTTCGAGTTTTCAAGCGCCTTGGCCAAGTACCCGGCGCATTGGCGGGTGGACGGGGAGCAGGCTCGATATCCGGATCTTGGCTGGCGCGCCTGGCAGGTGGGACAGGTGGCCGTGGCCGAGGCGGTCGCAAGGCTCACGGGTTCAAGGGCGGCCAAAGCCGCGCATGGGGGTCCATGGCCGGAGTTCGCCGAACAGGATTGCTTTAGCTGCCATAAGGACCTGTCGGTGGACAGCAACCGGGCGCCTTTCCGGACGCCGCTGACAGCGGGCAAGGCCCCTTGGCAAACCTGGTACTCGGGAACCATGGCATGGGCGGACCCGGAAACCGAAGCCGCGTTGGCTCCCTTGCGAAAGCACATGAGCCAATCCGCCCCGGATGCCGTCAAGGCGGGCGCGTTGGCCAAGGTTGCCGCTGAATTCATGGCGAGGCGGTCGTTGGACCTGGCGCAAAGGGAGCCGGTTTCCATCGAGGGGCAAGGCGCGTTGCTGGCCCGATTGGCCGGGGAAACAGCCCGGGAGGCCGGCAAACTGGCCTGGGAGCAGCAGGCCCAGCGGTATTTGGCGTTGGCGGCGCTTCGCGAGGACATCCGCCGACGAGCCGGACGCTTCGACGCCGCATTTGAAAAGCCGTATCTTGAACTTCGGGATGCGCTCATCGGACAATTTCCACCCGGCCACGACAGCCCGCGCGCGGACAGCGACGAAAGCAGGGCCTCGCGGGACCGGGAGACGGTCTTGAGGAAATTGGAATCGGCCTTGGGCGGCATCGCCGGGTCCACGAGGTAAACCCTTCCTCCGTTCCGAGGTGTCCCATGCTCGCGGCCATGGCGCTTGGATGCGCTCTCCTTGCCATCGTTCCCTCCCAGGATCCCGCATGGCTGAATCCGGGCCGCCGGGACGCCTTCCCCCCGGAACGGCAGTACCAGGACTCCATGGCCTGCGTCCGCTGCCACGCCCAGCCAACCGCCAACGACATCCCGCCGGAAAACCGGCCCGCGGGCCGCGCCTATCCCTTCGACTTCGTGTGGCTCACCGAATACGCGGTCTGGAAGACCCACGACAAGCACGCCCAGGCCTACGCCGTGCTCAAGGGGAAAAGAGGACAGGAAATCGGCAAGCTCCTGGGCCAGGATGTGACCAAGGCGGCCACAGGCTGTCTCAATTGTCATGCCCAGCAGGCTTTGGCGGACAAATCCGGCGGGGCGCTGGACTTGTCCGAAGGCATCGGCTGCGCCTCGTGCCATGGGCCTTCCGCTTCGTGGGTGGGTCCGCACGCCAACGCGACATGGAGGGAGAAGTCACCTCGAGACAAGGCCGAGCAGGGCATGCGCAACCTGCGCGATCCCGAGGTGCGCGCCACCCTTTGCGCCTCGTGCCACATCGGCAACGCGCAGGAGGGGAAAGTGGTGACCCACGCCATGTTCGCGGCGGGACACCCGCCGCTGCCGCCCATCGAGCCGGCGACCTTCAGCCGGAACCAGCCGCCTCACTACCGCGAGGGCCTGGATGTTCCCTATTTGAAATCCGCCAATGAGGAGACGCGCAAAAGGTACCACGCCGAGCCTTTCCAGATGACCCGCCTGGCGCTGGTCGGGGCGCTTGTGAACCTGCGCGAGACGGCCCGCCTGACGGCCGAGAGGTCGGACTTCGGACTCAATGACGCCAAGGCGGAACTGGTCCGCTGGCCGGAGTTGGCGACCCGCGACGAGGGTGAACCGGCCGACCCGGCGGCCCGGCGCAAGGCCCGGTGGCCTGAACTCGCCCTGGCCACCTCCGACTGCTACGCCTGCCACCACGACCTTCAATACCCCGGCTACCGGCAAACGCGTGGCTATGGTTACCACCTTCCCGGCAAGGAACGGCATCGCGTGTTTCCCGGGCGGGTGATGGTGCGGATGTGGGCCACCACCATGGCCGGCGCGGCGGCGCGACTGGCCGGGCAGGAGCATCTCGCCGCATTGGATGCCGCCTTGGCGAAACTGGCCGCCGGCACCACGGTGCAGCAGTTCGGAGACCCCGCGGCCATCCGCCAGGCGTGCCTGGAAATGGAAAAGGCCTGCGATGCCGCCATCAGGGCCGCCAAGGCCGCCCCGCTGGACAAGGACAAGGCGCTGGCGATTTTGAAATCGACCCTTGGCGGGTTCACGGAACCCGGCGCCGGTCGCCCCGAGCAACCGGTGCCCGACTTCGAGGCGGCCAGGCAACTGGCCAGCCTGGCCGATGTGGTCGCCGGAGATGTGAAGGCCGGCAGGGAGAAATCGGAAGGGTTTTACGCGGCACTCGCCCAATTGACCGACATGGTGGATCTGCACCCGTATGGAAACCGGCAGGCCCGTCTGGGGGTGATCCTCGGGTTGATCGAGAGGGAGCAAAAGCTTCCCAAGGGTGCCACGACCGTGTTTTCCGAATACCTCGCGAAGTCGGGGCCCATTGACTTGGCCCGCAAGCTGGTCGATGACCGCGACCTTTTGCCATCCTTCAACAGGATCCGCAGCGAGGATTTCAACCGGTGGCTTTCGGAGAACGAGACCGCCTCGAAATTGCAGAGGCTCGACGACGAGGAGGAGCGGAAGCTGATGGGGCGGCTTAACGACTACGACCCCGCCCGGTTCCTCAAGGTGGCCCGCGACCTGGCGGACCAGGCGGGCCGCTGAATTCATTGCCAAAGTTTGCCTAGTCGGGGTGGCGGCCGATTATCGGAGGATCTTCACAATGCTTCCAGGGTTGCTCCAAACCTGGATCATTTGTCTGGCGTTCGCGCAACCTCCGGGCGGACTGGCCCCGGCTCATCCCGATTGGCCGGACATTCTTGTTTATCAGGACACCTGCAATGTCCATGTGATCCGTGACGGCGGTTCCGCGATCCTGGTGAACCTGGGAGATGGCGGTGTCCTCGCCCATCTGGAAAAGGCCGGCATCAAAAACATTGACTGGGTCCTGTTCACCGACCATCACCGGGAGCAATGCCAGGGAATCAGCCGCATCAACCGCGAGCGCACCAAGGTCGCTGCCCCGGCATCGGAACGGGAGCTTTTTGAAAGGCCCCTCGACTTCCGCAAATGGCGACCCGCGCTGTCTGACAAGCACACCGTCCATGGCGCGAGCTATGTGCGCCCGCCCGCGGCGCCCATCAGGATCGACAAGGCCCTCGAACCCGGCGAGGTGATCCGCTGGGGAAAACGCGAGATCACCTGCCTGGCGACGCCGGGGCACTCACCGGGAGGCATGAGCTTTGTCATCCGCGATGGCGGCAAGGCCTGCGCCCTAACCGGCGGTTTGATGCACGACGGCGCTCGAATGACCAACTGGTACGACACCGAATGGGACTACGGATTCGCCAAGGGACTTGAGACGCTGATCGAATCCGTCGGGACCTTGCGCGGGCGGGATTGTTCGGTTCTGTTCCCGTCACAAGGGCCCACGATAGGCGCCGCCGGGAGGCAATTGGAGGAATACCACCGCAAGCTCAAGGAGTTTCATCCGGACTATGTTCGCGGGTACCCCGTCCATTCGCTCACCAAGCGGGCCAAGCCCGACCCGATTTTGAAATCCACGCCGATCCCCCAGATAGTCAGCGTGACCCCGCACCTGTACAAGTTTGCCGACACCCTGGCCGGCAAGAATTTCGCCATCATCATCTCGGACAATGGCAGGGGCCTGTTGCTCGACTGCGGGCTGTTCCCCGAGGAACTGCTGGCGGAACTGGTGGGCCAGATGCGGAAGCACCTGGGGCTCAAGCGGATCGACGCCCTGTGGATCAACCACATGCATGGCGACCATTTCACCCTTGGCGAGGCGCTCAAGCGCGATTACGGCGCCCAGGTCTGGACGCTCGACCGGATCGCCGACAAGGTGGAGAACCCGCTCAGGTACGACTATTGCGCCCTGATCACCTCCTACAACCCCCGCTACCGCGGACTGAAGGTGGACAGGCCCCTCAGGAACGGTGAAATCGTGGAATGGGAGGGCCTGAAGCTTCACTTTGACTGGATGCCCGGACAGACCGAGTTCGGGAATTGCCTTTGGCTTGAACTCGACGGAAAGAAGATCGCCTTCACGGGTGACAACCTGTTCGGGGATCCGTCGGATCCGTCCCAGAACGGCCACGAGGCCGTGGTGGCGCGCAACAGCGCCATCCTCGAGGAGGGGTACATCCTTGGCAGCCGCTATCTCCGCGACCTGAAGCCGGACATCATCATGGGTGCCCACAATGTGCTGATGACCCATCCCGGGGCGTTTGTGGAAAGGTACCACGAGTGGTCGAAGAGGATCGCGCGCCGGTTTCGCGACCTGCTGCCCGACCCGGATTACGAATACCAGTTCGATCCGTTTTGGGTTTCCGCCTATCCCTACAGGGTTGACCTGACGGAGGCCGGGGAAGCCACTGTCGCGGTGACGGTCCGCAATTTCCGGGACAGGCCCCAAAGGCACCATGTCTCACTCGCGCTTCCGCCCGGGCTCAAGGCCGATCCGCCGGCGCTTGAAGGAACGATCGACGCCAAGTCGAGGAAATCATTCCAGGTCCGGATCAGCGCCAACCGCGACAAGGCACCCCCGGGAACCCTGATGGTTCCGATGGACATCACCCTCGACGGCAGGCGGCAGGGGCAGCGATTCGATTTTCTGATCCGGGCCAGGTCTGAAATGCCGGAATAGATCCCGGTTGCGCGAGGAGGCGGGCATGTCGAACCAATCCGGGCCGTTCATCCAGAAGGAACAGCTTCGCGTCGCCATGCTCATCCACGGCGCCCTGATCGCCGGCGCGACCATGTTCGGCGTGATCCTGGTGTTCACCTGCGGCCTGCCGCCCATGCCCGACCTGTCCAAGCTGGACATCGGTTATGTCGGGATCATTGCCACGGTGGTGGCGATCGCCCTTTCGGTCACGGCGCTGGCGCAACCATTCAAGCTGGGTCTCGGCCCCACGACTCCAAGGGAACCCGTCGCGCGCGCTTTTGCCGAGTGGCAGGCGACCGGTCTGGTGCGGGCGGCGGTTCTCGAGGGATCGGCCCTTGTGAACTTCATCCTTGCCGTTTTTGCCGGTGGCGGCCTGGCCAACCTTGTGCCCGCGCTTTTTTCCATGGCGATGCTGGGATTCTTTTTCCCCACGAGGGACGGGTGGGAACGATATCGCGATTCCCGCGTGCAAGAGCTTGAAATCTGAGGTATTTTGGCAGGCGTCAGATCCATTCAAGGCTTGGGAGTGGATGAAGATGGCTCCGGCGATGTTCCTTCTGGCCTGCATGGCCGCGCCTGCGGCAGACGCCGAAAGCCTTGCCCGGGCGATCGAGGCCTCGCTGGTCCGGGACGGGGTCGCGATCGACCGTTTGGCGGACGACCACGAGTTTTGCCGGCGCGTCCATCTGGACCTCGCGGGCAGGATTCCCACGCCCGAGGAGACAAGGAAATACCTGGCCGAGCCTGCCGCAAGCCGGAGATCCAGCCTGGTGTCCCGGTTGGTTTCCTCGCGTGAATTCGCGGAAACCATGGCCGGAACGCTTCACCTCATGCTGATGGAGCGGCTTGGCGACAACGATGCGTGGAAAGGCTACCTCACGGGGTTTGCCACCTCTGATCGGTCTGTTCGCGACCTCACCCGCGAGGTGCTCGACCCGGGTGCCAATAGCGTCCCCGCGGGAGCCGGTTTTTTCCTGTCCAAGAGGCTTGAAAATTATGGGCAGAACCCGGTCGATTATCCCGGCCTGACCCGGGATGTCGGCAGGCTTTTCCTCGGCATGGACCTTCGCTGCGCCCAGTGCCACGACCACCTGACTGTCCCCTCCTACAAGCAGGCGCACTACCAGGGCCTTTACGCCTTCACGCGCCAGATGGT
>CAWUNZ010000100.1:0-11263 GCA_963923445.1 uncultured bacterium | reverse complement strand
GACGGCGATCCGCCGCCACCAACAACCGATGGTCCCGATCCGCCGCCTGACGGCGAGCCACCTCCAACAACCGATTGTCCCGAACCGGCGCCTAACGGCGCTCGGCTCCCATCTCCCGAAAGTCCTGAACCGTCGCCTGACGGCGATCCGCCGCCACCAACAACCGATGGTCCCGATCCGCCGCCTGACGGCGCTCGGCCCCCATTTCCCGAAAGTCCAGAACCGCCGCCTGACGGCGATCCGCCTCCATCAAACTCCAGTCCCAAACGAGGAGGGACCGCGCCGGGAATATCCCCATTGCCGGATCTGTTTCCCAGCCCCCCGGCAATTCCAGTTCCAACTCCGCCAGTGCCGACCGCCCCGGGCACGCCAGGCATTCCCGCTTGGCCAAGTCCGGGCCCTCCACCCAATCCGGGCCCGGGGATTCCACCACCCGGCGAACCACCGGAACCCGGCGCCACTCCCGCACCGGGAAAACCACCTTGAAGCCCCACTCCGTTGCCCGTTCCAGCACCGCCGGGAATGCCTCCGATGCCTGTGCCCTGCCCCGGGCCGGCACCTGAACCCGCTCCAAAGTTGATTCCTCCGGCGCCGCCGGAACCGGAGACCAACGGCGACCGATTTCCGTTTCCTTGACCAACCAGCGCGCCGTTCCCTGGTCCCTGCCCATGACCGCTTCCAGAACCACCGGAACCATCACCCGGCACCAGCGCGCCGGGTTGGAAATCAAATCCGCCTGACCCCGGCTGACCACCGGAAAGCCTCACGCCATTGGAACGCGCCACCGTGGCGCCGGGCGCTCCCTTGGGCGCCGAGGGTGGGGATCCCGCGACCTCCTGCCCCGGTTCGGGAGGAATGTCCAGCACCCAGTCGGCATCCACCAATTCATACCCAAAATCGATGTCGTAAGGACGGGTCAGCACCTGAAAGCGGTAATAGGCGCCGATTCCTTCCGGCCGGACCAGCAGCATCAGGTAAGGCCGCCGGGAAACCGGTATCCCCATGGCCTGGTGCCGGCGGTTCTGCTCATCGGCGCGGCGGTCGATCTCGTCCAGGGCGCGCCGTGGATGCGCCACCGGATCCACCTCAAGCCGGTCGGGCAGGAACACCAATCCACGCGCCGTGCATTCGATGTAGAGCGGCTTGCGGTTTTCGCCCTGCTTGCCCCGGTAGGGCACGATGGAAAAAGTCTGCTTGTCCCGTTCCCGCTCGGCGCTCACGCGGGCGAGAACGGCCTCCAAGCGGGCGAGGTCGCGCTCCTGCCGCGACCGCTCCTCATCCACCTTGGTTTTTTGTTCACCGGCCTTGCGCCGGATCTCGACCACCTCGTTGCGCCGCGCCTCCATTTTTCCAATCGCGTCGCGGGCCTTCTCGGAGGCCGCGCGGTCCGCCTCGGCGGCGGCGGATGCCTCAGCGAGGATCATTCCCGCCCGTCGCATCGCCTCGCGAACGGAATCGGCCTTGGCCTTGGTCTCGGCAAGGTCCTTCTCGATGCGACCGCGACGGACCAGGGACTTGTCCCGGGCTTCCTTCCGGGCGGCATCATCCATGGCGAGGATCTTTTTCAACTTTTGTTCATGCTCGGCTCGGGCGGAGTCGTGCTCCGCCTGGGCCCGGGCCTCGGCCCTGGCCTTGGCTGCCTCCTTCGCCCGCCGGTCGAACACCAGCAAAAGCAGGATCAGCGCGCCCATGGCGCAAAGCAGCACCGCCAGGAACGGAAAGGTCGAGACCGTCAATCGCGACCGTGGCCTGCGCATGCGCCCTCCGAAACGGCTCAGACCAGGTCAGTCGGCCAGGCGGGCCGCGGCGGCGTGGACACGGGGGCCGGCCAATCCGTGGCCGGCCTCGACCCCTTGGGCGTCGCGCAACCGCGTCGCCTTGGCGGAAAGCAGGTGGGTCGCCGCGGAAAGCTGGTGCAGCACCTCCTCCAAGGCGTTGCCCTGGGTCAGCGCGCCCAGGTTCTGGGCCAACAGCGACTGCAATTGGCCAATTTCACCCAACCCCGCGCGCACGCGGTCGAGGGCTTCCACAGGCGCTGCCAACTGGCGGGCGATTTGTTCCCCCGCCTGCGCCAGCGACGCCTGCTGAACCCGAAAAATCTGTTCCACCTGGGCGGCGGACCGATCCATCATCTGCCTCGATTCCTCGCCGCGGATCGCCATCGACCGGTCGAGGGCCTGAAGGTTTTCCGCCATCCGCCCGAACGCCGCGTTCATGGCGGCATGCACCTTGCCGGCGATCTCGTCGCCAAGGCCCGAGAGTTGCCTGGCCATCACCTCGGCCACCGCCCGGGCCACCTGTCCGGCCGCCAAGGCCGTCTCGCCACCGGCGGCGGATTCGGTTTCAAACCGGGGAGGCAGGTCGTGATCCACGCGGGCATCCACCTCCTCAAGGACACGGGTCTCCGCCCGCTCCACCATCGAGGCGGTGAACATCAGCACCATGGTCAGGGCCAAGGCCACCGCCGTCGCGTCGAACGCCAGCGCCAAGCCGTCGGTCACGGTGGAAAGCGACGCCTCAAGTTTCTCGGGGGTCACCCCGGAGATGGCGCCCGTGATGCCGAGCACGGTACCCAAAAACCCCAGGATGGGAATTGCCCAGGTGATGAAACGGGTGAGCGCCGCGCTGCCCTCAAGCGTCATCGCGTCAGCGTCGGCAAGGGTGCGCAGGTGCTCATCAAGCCCCGCGGCGCTCCGCCTGCGCTCCACATGTCCCAGGGCGTTGGCATACCGGCGGGCCAACCACGAGGTCTTCATGCCGACCGAGGCCACCTGGCGGGCCCACGCTCCGGCATCCCGGGCCGTGGCGGGCACCCCGTTCCAGGCGGGAAGCCAACCGGTCTCCTCCAACGCGGCCCACTCGCCACGCAAGGCCCACAATTTCACCAAAAAAACGCCCATTCCGCAGCAAAATAAGGCCAATTCCACCTGTTCCAACGGGTGGGCCAGGTAGCGGTCGAACAGTTCCCGGCCCACGGGCGAGAAATGGGTCGCCACCAAGGCAAGGCCGGCCAAGGGAACACCCACAAGGATGGCCGCGTTGAGCGGGCGCAACGAAAGCGGGTAACGGGTCGTGGTGGCCACCTGCTCGCTCATGAACGAATCTCCTGCCTTCCCTCGGGATCGGCCAAATCGCGGGCGGAACAATAGTTATTTCAGGAACGGACGCCAGCCCAGAATGGTGATTTCCGCCCCTTTCGCTGGAGGCCAACGGCCGATGCCACGCGCTTTTTCCGTGCTGTGGACCATGCAGGAACGGCAGGCATGGCTTCGGGCTGGCCAATCCAGATTCACCGTGGCTTATGGAAACTCCTACCGGTCCCGGGGAGTGGAACCCGGGGACGCGCTCTACATCCTTTCCTGCGGGCAAGGTTCGGTTTGGCTTTGGGGCCGCATGGTGGTCAAGGGAGTGGAAGATCCCGGCGCCGGCGACGATGCTCCATGGGCCCGGGATGCCGTTCGAGCCGATCCCCGCTTGAGCACCAGGGCCGATCCCGAGCGACTGATTTCGCCAGAAGTTGTTTCAGCCATTCGCTTTGGGGACGGCCAAGCCCCCGCCATGCGGGCCAACGGGCCCGATCCGCAAACCTTTCGCGGCATCCGCCGGTTGAGCGAGGAAACCCGGACTTTGTTTGAAAACCTGATTTCTTCCCAGCCAACCCAAACCGCTCAAGCGCCCAAGCCTCCTGAAACCGCGGAGTCGCCTGAGGCCGACATTCTTTCCATGAGGGCACTCAGCGTCCGCCAGCCTTATGTGGAACTGATCCTCCGAGGAATCAAGAAAATTGAATACCGGTCCACCCCGACCACCATTCGGGGCCGAGTGCTTCTGTACGCCAGCAGGATTCCAGGCCCCGCCGAAGCCTTCACCAACGCCCGGTTGAAACTCGCCGACCTGATTAGGGGAGCGGTGGTCGGGTCGGTGGAGGTGGTCGATTGCCGACCGGGTCGGGATGGTTACGAGTGGGGCCTGCGCCATCCGCTTCGCCTGCCCGTGCCGATGATCCCCGACGCCAAGCCCCAACCCATCTGGTTCTATCCGTTTCATCAGGGGTGAAAGCCGGGGAAGTTTTCATGAAGACAACGCACCCCGCCCTCCCGGGCGTTAGCATGGAGGAAACGCCCCTTCCCCTTGGTAGAGCGCATGAAGGTTTCCGAAACGCCCGACCGCACGCCTGAAGGCCCGCGACTGGCGCATTTTTCGGACATTCATGTCCACTTGGCCCGTTACTCCTTCTCGTTGGGCGACCTGCTCAGCAAGCGTCTGGCCGGCTGGGCCAATCTTCGCCTGGCGGGACGCGGCTGGAGATTTAGGCACGGGGAAAAGGTGCTCAGGGCATTCACCCAGGACCTTGCGGAAAGCTCACCCGATCATCTGGTGTTTTCCGGCGACGCCGGCTGTTTGGGGAACGGCCCGGAATTCGACCTGGCCCGGAAGCGCTTGGGCGACCTTCTCAAGCGGCCGGGCATGGCCGTTCCGGGCAACCACGACCACCTGATCCAAAAGGCCGTGGACACCCGGGAATTCGAAAACCGTTTCGCCCCCTGGCAGGAAGGGACAAGGAACGATACCGGCGCCCTTTACCCCTTCGCGCAACGAGTCGGCGGATGGTGGTTCATCGCCGTGAATTCCTCATCGCCCACCCGCTTTCCATGGGACGCCAAGGGCCGCGTCGGCGCAGGTCAACTGGGCCGCCTGGAACGACTGCTCGACTCCCTTGATGATTCCCCAAGGCTCCTTGTCACCCATTACCCGGCACTGCTGAAGGATGGCTCCCCCGAGTGGCGTTCCCGCAGGCTGCTCGACCTCGACCAATTGGTGCGTGTGGCGGAAAAAGGCAAGGTCCGCGCCTGGCTGCACGGCCACAGGCACAACGCTTACCACCTGCCCCCCGCGCCCGGCAGGCCTTTCGCCCTCATTTGCGCCGGCAGTGTCACCCAAACCAGGCACTGGACCTACGGGTCGTATGTCCTCTCCACGGACCGGATCCGCGGGGAACGCCGGCGGTACAACCCCGGTTCCGAACGGTTTGAGTCCGTTGAACGGTTTGAGATTCCCCTTCTTCAGGCGGTATCCTGAGTCTCTTGGGAAACGGGAACCGATGAGCCAGCCAGCGCTCCCATACCGGGACTTGCCCGGGGCACGCCCCCGGTGGATGCTCGAGGCCGCAGGCGCGGTTCTACTGGCCTTTTCCGCCGCCCTATTATGGTTCGACCACCCCTCGAACGCGGTGAAGGACGACGGCGCCGACCCCTTGTGGATCGTGGTGGATGTCAGCCGCTCGATGCGCGCCGGAACCCCCTCCCGCCTCGACCTGGCCCGGGTCGGACTCGAGGCTTGGCTCGACCGGGCCGGAACCACTCTGCCCCGACCGACAGGCCTGATCGTGTTCGCGGCCCATGCCCGGATGGTGGTATCCCCGGGAACCAAAACACCTCTACTGCGCTCGCAGGTGTCCCGATTATCCACCCTGGCCCTCGCGGCGGACCTGTCCCCCGTCCCCGGGGATCCTTCGGGGACCGACCTGTCCAGCGGCATCGCCCTGGCCCGCTCATGGCCAAACCGGGGTTCCGTCTGGCTCTTGACCGATGGGGACGATCCGGCGAATCGCCGGGTGCCCGATGATTCGCCCAAGGCCACCCGCGCCTGGGTGATCGGCATCCCGGGAGCCAAGGAACCGGTTCCGGAAGTCGATCCGCCCGCGACCTCGAGTCCCCAACCCCGGCGGGTTCGTGAACTCACGCTCGGCGAGGTTGTCGAATCGGGACAATCGCCGCCCCGATTGCCCGAATTGTCGCCAGCCGTTCTCCCACCCGCCCAAGCCACGGGCGGCATGGCGTTGGCACTGGCGGGATTGGCCTTCATGTTCGCCTCGGCCCTGCCAAACCGCTGGCTGCCCGCCATGGTGCTGGGCTTCGCGGGTTGTTCCGGATCCCCATCAGCCGATCCGGCCCGGGAAGGCATGGCCATGCTGGCCCGGGCGCGCCTCTTGCCCGCCCGGGAGCAGGGTCCGGCCCTGAGATCGACGGAAAACACCCTACGCAAAGCCTTGGCGAATTCCGACAATCCGGACCTGCTGGAAACGCTGGTCATTTGCCTCATGGACCAGGCGCCTTTCGACCCAAGGGCCCCGCGCCTGGCGGCGGAGATCGCCATTGGCCTGCCTCCCGAGCGGGGAGAACCCCTCAGGGCCAGGGCCCGGTGGCTGGAGGCGTTGCAGGCCACAAAAGGCCGACCACCCGAAGGAAATACCCCCCAGGGCGATGCCCCGGGGGAAGGCATGGGAAATGATGAGGGCGCACCCGGCGCCTCGCGCCGGCGGGAACTCCGGCCGGGAGCCTCGGGCGGATCCGAAACCCGCGACGCGTTGCCCGGGGCCGGACGATTGCCGATCGTTTCGGATACCACCGAACCTCAGCAACTCACCCGCGAGGAGGCGTCCCGGGTGATCGGGGTCGCTTCCGGCCGACTCACGCCCCCATCGCCCGCCAGGCGCTCCATCCCACCGGCGGGAGTGCCCGACTGGTGATGATTCTCATCGGCCTTATTGTATTTTTCCAGATCCCCCAAGGGGATATTGTCGGCTCCGCTCGGGTCGAACCGTCCGCTCCGCGCGCCGGTGCCGCCGCCACCTTGATTGTGACGCTGGTCAACCGAACCCCGGGGGGGCGAGTTCCCGAGGAACTTGAACTGCCTCGCGATTACGCCGATGGCCCGTGGGCTTTGACACCGCTGGAAGGCACCACCCCGGGCGTGCACGCGTGGCGGATGGTGTTCAGCAGGCCGGGGGTTTGGGACCTGCCGGATATTCCCATCCGCTATCGGGCTCCGGGCAAGCCGCTGCGGGGTTCCGAACCCCTGCTGCGCTTTCTCGATGGACCGCGCGTGGTGGTGTTGCCGGAGGAGGTTTTGCCCGTCGCGCCGGGCGGGGTGCCGGGGATCACCCGTTTCCTGTTTCTGGGATGGTGCCTGATACCACTGGTCTGGCTGGGCTGGCGCCTGTTTCTGCGGCTCAGTTGGCCGGGCACGCGGGAAGCGTTCCGGGCCCGCCTGACGGCACTCGGACTGCCTCCGGGCAGGCACTTGGAGCAACCCATGCGCCAGTGGTGGACCGACAGGGGACTCCCGGTCCGCCCGCTGCAAAACGCCATCGCCGGCCGTTCGCCCTGGCCCGACCCGCGCGCCGTGCCCACACCTTGGTTCTGGATCGCCTGGCTGGCCTTGGGGGCGCTGTGACCTCACCGCCCCAGGGTGGCGGTGTTGGCGTGCAGCACATTGGCCCGCACCTCGCCCCGGTATTCGGTGGTGCCGGTGAGCGTGACAGGCTGGTTCAGGAATGGCTCCAGGTTGAGCGAAGGCACCGGCACCACATACCCCACGATCCGGTTGTCGCGCTCAAGAATATAGGCCCGGCGGTTGTCCACGCTGCGGCCCGATCGCCGCAGCACACCACCACTGAACCCGTTGGACGACATCAATTGCCCGGGTACCGGTGTGCCCGACGGCATCAGGGGTTGAGCCAGTTGCACACCGCCTCCGGAATTGAACGACGGCGCAGGCAACGCGTTCAGGCAGGGGCGCTCGGGAGGCCCCACGCGGGTTCCGGGGTACCGAAGCGCCTCGCGCAACACCATCGCCCGGTTCGAGGCCTGGGTGGCCATGTTCGGCTGGGTATCGCCGAAATCCTGCGCGATAAGCGAATAAAGGCGGATCGACTCGGTCCAGTTTCCGGAAAGCTCCGCTGAAACCGCCTCGTTCCAGCGGGCCAACGGATTGGTGTTCGCACCCACCGCCATCGCGGCGGCACCCATCGCGGGCACGGCGGCCAAAGCCGGTGCCGAGGTCAGGCTGGCACCGCCGATCGCCTCCCGGCGGAGATACCGCTTCTCGGTTTCCGGTGGCTCGATCGGCAGCCATTTCTGGTCATCGTTTCCCACCAAAGCCCCGACGGCCCTCAACTGGGTGCCCCGCTGAAGAACCGCGCTTTCCACCGAGGGGCGGACGGTGGTGTCGCTTGAACTCCCCACCAACGCGCTCACCCGCGTGCCGGGCGGAGCGATCACCACCCAGTTGGGCAGGGTGGGTGTCACCTGCTGGAGGTGCTTGGCGTTCACCCAGCTGAATGACCCGGCAGGGGGTCGAACGCCCAGCCAACCGTCGGTTCGCTCCTCCACCACCGTGACCGTGTCGCCCTGTCGAAGTCGGTTGGTGGCATAAAGCTTGGAATCGGTTGATGGACCCGAACGCAGTTCCGCCTCGGCAACCGCGATGCTTGCGGTGTACCGCACCGCCGTCTGGGCGGGCAGCGATCCAGCCATCAGGCAGGCAACCAGCATGACTGTCATGCGCGCATCCCCGATTCCGGTAGACTCACCCGATATTCATCGGCATTCATCCGGCGCCGGGTAACCGGTAACCGTGTTTGGGCGCAAGGCGGATGGCGGAGGGGACCCACCCATGAAGGCTGCGGAACTGGCCAAGCTGATCGATCATGCCTTGCTGAAGCCTCTGCAAACAGAAGCGGATTTGGTGGAAGGTTGCATCCAAGCGGCACAATGGGGCGTCTTTTCCGTCTGCGTTCGCCCATGCGAAGTGCGGCGAGCGGCCATGGAATTGGCGGGAACCACTGTGGCGGTGGGCACTGTGATCGGTTTTCCCCAAGGCGGGCACCACCCGAAGATCAAGCTGGCCGAGGCATCTCAGGCCTTGGCCGATGGCGCCGTGGAACTGGATATGGTGGCCAATCTGGGAAAAATAAAAGAAAAATGTTGGGATTATCTGACCGATGAAGTGGCGCCGATCCTGGCCCTGACACGAAGCCAGGGGCGCCTGCTGAAAGTCATTCTGGAAACAGCGATGCTCAGTCCCGAGGAAAAGGCTGAGGCTTGCAAAACCTTGGGTCGCCTTGGCGTCGATTTCGTCAAAACATCAACCGGTTATGGGGACGGAGGCGCCACGGTGGAGGATGTCCGCCTGCTCCGTCAGGCGAGTCCGCCCGCGGTGGGCGTGAAGGCCTCGGGGGGGATCAGAACGCTAGATCAGGCTTTGGCAATGATTAAGGCAGGCGCCACACGCCTTGGAACCGCTTCAACCGGAACTTTGCTTGCTTCCGCTGGAGCCGGAACAACCTGATCTGTATGGCGTGCCGTTATTCCATCAGTAGCATGGGTTGAGATGGCCGCAGTCCGGGGAGCGCGGTGGTTCCTCCGTTTGTTGCGCCCTGATTATTCCTATCGGCCGGTTCATGCAGCCAGCGTTCTCCCAAGCCTTGAACCAAGTGGCGCGGCCGATCTCGGTCTGGCCGGGTGGTTCCGCATGGCGGTTTGACGACGAGGCAGGCCCCGAGGGGCGCGGCGGTTGCCTCAGCATTCCCGCCATTTTGCCCAGTGACTTGGGCAACGCCGGGTTCCGTCGCGACCATGGATTGAAGTTGGCTTATGTGGCCGGGTCGATGGCGCACGGCATCGCGTCGGAACAATTGGTGGAGGCCGCGGCGCGCGCGGGTTGCCTCGGTTTTTACGGTGCGGCGGGACAAGCGCCGGAAGTGGTCGACAGCGCCCTCGCCCGCCTCAAGGAAGGTCTGGGGGAGGGTTCCTGGGGCTGCAACCTGCTGCATTCCCCCACCGATCCCGCACTCGAGGCGGCCCATGCCGAAACCATCCTGCGCCATGGTGTGGCCCGGGTGGAGGCTTCCGCCTATCTGGATGTGACTCTTCCGCTGGTGAAATACCGGTTGGCCGGCTTGCGCGCCGACAACCTGGGCCGGCCGTTGGCCGCCTGCCAAATCATCGCCAAGGTGTCGCGGGTGGAGGTGGCGCGCAAGTTCCTGAGCCCGCCTCCGGCCAGATTGGTGGGCGAGTTGCTGAACACGGGTTTCATCACCGAGGGGCAGGCACAACTCGCCTCGCGGTTGCCCCTGGCTGACGACATCACCGCCGAGGCCGATTCCGGCGGCCACACCGACAACCGCCCGGCCATCACTTTATTCCCAAGCATCGTGGCCCTGCGCGACCGCATGATGGCCGAGCACCGCTACGAAAGGAAACCGCGCGTGGGCCTGGCCGGCGGCATCGCCACCCCGCAGGCGGTGGCCGCGGCGTTCGCGATGGGGGCGGCGTATGTGCTGGTGGGCTCGGTTCACCAGGCGTGCGTGGAGTCGGGGACATCGGACATTGTCCGGGCCATGCTGGCGCAGGCCGAGCAGGCGGACTGCGCGATGGCGCCCGCCGCCGACATGTTCGAGATGGGCGTCAAGGTGCAGGTGCTCAAGCGCGGGACGCTCTTCGCCATGCGCGCCCAGAAACTGTACGATTGGTATCGCCAATACGATGGAATCAGCGCGATGCCGTTGGCGGATCGCCAGCAGCTCGAGGGACAGATCCTGGGCAAGCCGTTCGACGCCGTCTGGGCCGACTGCGAGGCGTTCTTCACCCGGCGCGATCCGCGGCAACTGGCGCGCGCCGCCGCCGATTCCCGCCACCAAATGGCGCTTGTCTTCCGCTGGTACCTTTCGCAGGCGTCCCGCTGGGCCACCGGCGGCGTGGAGGCCCGCAAGACCGACTTCCAGGTCTGGTGCGGGCCCGGCATGGGAGCCTTCAACGAGTGGACCCGGGGGACTTTCCTCGCCGACCCGGCGCGGAGAACGCTCGGCGCGGTGGCCCTGAACCTGATGCATGGCGCCGCGGTTCTCAAGCGCGCCGAGTTCGCCTCGTTGTGCGGGGCCAACACCGAGAACATGCCAAGGGTGCAACCGCTCGAACCGGCTGAACTCGAGAGGCTTTGCGCCGTGCCGGCCACCGCGAGGGCCACAGCGTGAGCCACCGTGAGCCGTTTGTTCCCCTGGCGATCACCGGCCTTGGCTGCCTGTTTCCGGGCAAGCCCGGCAACCGGGGATTCTGGAACACGGTGCTTCAAGGGATCGACCAGATCCGCGACATCCCCGCCGACCGCTGGAAACCGGCCGACCATTTCGATCCCGACCCGGCCCGGCGCGACATGGTGTATGCCGCCCGCGGCGCCTTCCTGTCGCCGGTGCCGTTCTCCCCGGCGGAGTACGGCATCACCCCCGCCAGCCTCGAGGCCACCGACACCGCCCAGCTATTGGGACTGCATGTGGCGCGCCTGGCGCTGCTCGACGCCGGCTACGCCGCCCTTCCCCGCGATCCGGGCAAGCCGCTGCCCAAGGACCGCGCCTCGGTCATCGTGGGTGTCACCAGCGCGCTGGAACTGCTCATTCCCCTGGGCGCGAGGCTCGACCATCCGC
>CAWUNZ010000099.1:0-11275 GCA_963923445.1 uncultured bacterium | reverse complement strand
AATGTGAAATTATTAATTGAAGGCGAAGAAGAGATCGGCTCCCAAAACCTCCTTTCCTTGGCGGATCAAAATCGTCAAAGGCTTCATGCCGACGCTTTGGTTGTATGCGATACGGAGAACATCAGCGTCGGTTTACCATCCCTTACATGTTCGCTCAGGGGCGTGGTCACCCTCCGGGTGACGGCCAAATCTGCGGGGATACCATCTCACAGTGGTATGGCTGGCGGCGCCTTGGCTGACCCGGCCATTGCCTTGTGTTGGTTGCTTGGAAAACTGTGCTGGAACAAAGGTCCTATTCCAGTGCCTGGCCTTTACGAAGGCGTCAAGCCAGTGAGTGAGGATGAAAGGAAGGTTTATCGTTCGTTGCCTGGTGATGAATCAGCCATTCGGAGGGATTTGCAGATACTTCCCGGCGTATCATTGGCACTGGAAACGGGGAAAAATTTCAATGAGCAGACATGGCGCAGGCCCTCTGTGACAGTCATTGCCTTGGAAGCCAGTTCGCTTTCTCAAGCGAGTAACCAAGTCTTGCCGAAGGCCGAAGCCATTATCAGTTGCCGTATTGTGCCTGATCAGGAGCCTGCCAAGGTGGTTCAAGCACTTTCGGAATTTCTTAGACAACCAATGCCCTGGGGAGTTCAGGTTGATGTCCAGGAGATCGGTTCACCAGTGAAATGGTGGAGCACGGATCCCCGTGGCCCGGCATTTCAAGCTGCGATGGATTCAATGCATGAGGGCTTTGGCGTAAGGCCGGTTGCCATCGGATGCGGTGGAACTATCGGATTCATCGAGCCATTGGAAAAAATGTTAGGAGGGGCCCCTGCCCTCTTGTTCGGAATTGAAGATCCATCGAGCAATGCCCATGCGCCTAATGAAAGTTTGCATTCGGGTGATTGGCATAAGCTTATTCAATCCCTTGCTGGATTTCTTGGGAAAATGCGCCAGGTATCGCCAAGGAAATAGAAACATTGTGATGCGATCGCTTGACATTATCTGAACGCATGTCCAATATACTTAGGTTCACCACGATACCTTGGTAAAGGAATCGATGAGGGGGCCGAAATGAAAGAGCAGGAAGCACTTACCGAACGCCAGCGCGCTATTTTGGCCTTCATTCGAGATAGGATTGAAGCGCGTGGCTACGGCCCGACAGTCCGGGAGATAGGACAGCAATTCGACATTAGATCGCCGAACGGGGTTATGTGTCATCTAAAGGCATTGGAAAAGAAAAAATTGATCCAGCGTGAAGGCTATTCTGCAAGAGCCATTCAGGTTATGGATTATCGACCGGGAACAGAGTTGCCTCTGTTGGGATCCGTTGCCGCAGGTGCCCCCATCCAAGCCCCTACCCAGGATGATCGGCTCAACTTCAATGATATGTTTGGCGGGCAAAACCACTTTGCCCTCAAGGTGCGCGGCCAATCAATGATAGAAGACCATATTGATGACGGCGATTTTGTGGTTATCCGCAAGCAGGAGACCGCCCGCCAGGGAGAACGTGTTGTCGCGATGATTGACAACGAAGTGACTTTGAAGAAATTTCATCAGGATCGTGGAAAAATCTTGTTGCAGCCATGCAATGGTGCCATGCAACCGATCGAACTTAAACCAGATTCGGATGCTCGAATCCTCGGGGTATTGGTGGGAGTGTTGCGAAAGTGTAAATGAATTGTCTATTACTGTGACTTGCTGTACCACCTGATCAATTTGTCGATTTCCTTTCGGTTTCCCAAGATTCTTGTCATGATCCTGTAAACGGGCGCCCCCAGCATTTTGTTGTAGCCAAAATGATCGTCTACTATTGACATTGCCTTTGTCAATGTTTCTCTGGTGCGATCCACCGGTCCCAACCTCCTGATCCAGAGCAATATCGGAAAAGTAAGCGCCAATGCCTCGAAACCATCGACAAGAGACATTCCATGGTTTGTTCGGCCACAAAATTGGCCTGAAATGATCTTGAGATGGTAATACCGGTGAAGGTCTTCCTCCTCCTCCCTTGATAGCGGAGGCCCGGGAATTTCAGCGGATTCGAAAGTTCCTTGAGGTACCCATGCATGGAGTCGGGGGATTGGACCGATCCCGTACGAAAAACGAAGAATGGCTCCAAGCCTGGTCAATGGCCCTTGCCTGGCAATTCCCTGTTTTGGGCCATGGTCTTTTCGCGTGTACAGGGCCGCAAGTTGCCTGAAAAGCATTCTTGCGACCCAACCTGGGGCCCCGGTTTCAGCAGGACCAGTAGCTATCTCGGTTTTGACCAACTCGGCGAACATATTGCATATTTCAACGAACTCGCTTCCACCAAGGGTATTCAGCTTTGCTTCGCGAAGATGTGAAACCCAAAGCAAACCGGCGCGAATTCCCAAGGAGATATCCTTGGGATAGCACTTGATCAGGCCAATAAGAATATCCAACGCAAAACGGAATCGATCCCATGCTCCGGTGGCCTCGCCTTGGATGGAAGGGCTGGTGGCCAAATCAGAGCCTGAATTAGGTTGAAGCCGTTCCCTGATCACCAATTCGGTTGCATAGCCCTCAAGGTCGGGGGTGTGAACCGCCATCGGCCTTCCCTTGTTTTCGGCTGCGGAAGGACAGGCGAATCGGACGCCCACTTGCCATCTGTTTCCCGAGGGTATGAGAATCCATGGGAAAAGCCGGCATGGCAGTGGCTTGGATGCATAGCCATGCTTTTTTTGAATCAGGCACAACCCTTTGTCATCGAGGAAAACACAAGCTCCGTCTGGGCGGTGATTGAGGTGAATTTTTCTAGCCCATGGCCATCCGGAAAATCGAAAAGGGCGGTGTCCTCCTAATTCATTGGTAATATCCCAATTCTGGGAATTGATAATTTTGTGTTCCTCGGGGCTTAAGGTAACCAGATATTCTTTGCAGCATGTTCCACATTGGTGGCAGTCCCAGTTTTGCAGGACTGGAAGTGGGCGGAGGCCTTGTTCCATAGATTGCTGCCGTTTTAGCCGGATCAAATGCTGCTCAACTCGTTTTCTTGCGGGTGATCCAGCAATTTACCAAACCCGCCAAAACAAGGGCCAAACAGAAGATTCCAACCGAATTATAAAGGAAAACCGTTCCAAAATATGATTGGATAAATCCACCGGAAGGCGAGGACACAAGGCATCCCAAGCCATTGCTCGCAAGAAAAATAGATGCCGCGAGCGGAATTTGTTGTGGAGAAACGGTCTCGGCCAAACCTGCCTGGGCAACGGGGTACTGGCAACCAATCCCCAAACCAATCAAAAAAAGCGCCAAGAATGTTATGTGTACTTCTTGTGGGCAGGTCAGGCTGAAAAATCCAAACGCGACTCCAAGGTGGCATAAAACCAAAATAAGATTATGACGATGTTGGCCGGCAAATCGGGACAAGAAAAGCTGACTGAAAATGATTCCAGCAAATAATGATGTGAATGCCGCGGAAATAGAGGTTTCGTTCCATTCATTCGAAAGAAGCCAAGGAGTGAGAAAAGCCATCAGCACACCTTCAACCAATCCTTGGGCCATGGCTGTCATTATTAAAAAGAAAACCGTTGATGAAAGTTTCATCCCAGAGGAATCAGATTTTATTGATGAGTCTGTGGTTTGAGTGATTAACGGAAAAGGGCTTATCAAAGCGACTAATGCCGGAATCGCAGGGATGACACCGGCCAACAAAGGATTGATTGACCAGGCCAAGGGTGCCATAGCAGCGCCCGTTCCCCCACCCACAACCAAACAGATTTCTAGGTTGCCCAATGCCCCTGCTCGGTTGGCGGAGGAAGAAGTTGTTAACAGTTCCGTTTCAACAGAAACCAGCAATAGGGTCGAGGAAATTCCTTGTATTACTCTGCAAACGGCCAAGGAATAAATGGATAAGCCGAAGCCCATTGGGACGAGGCAAAACAATCCCAGAAAAACAGCAATTTTAGCTAGGAAATAAATGCTATACTTCTTCATCAGCATTTGTGGAAACGGAAAAAACAAGACTGCGCCAAGAAAGTAAAGCCCGGTGAGAATCGCTGGTCCCAACGGATGATTGTGCTGCAGACTCAATCCGATCAGAGGCGTTGCGGCGCCTTGGGTAATGGCCCAGGCAAATACAAGGAAAAGAAGTAATTTGTGGTTGTTTTTATCTGTTAAAAGCATGGGTAAGGCCCGAGACGGGGATCAGCATTGAATCACGGCTAATCGTTGCCGGCAGGGCCTTCATTCTTTCACCTGGACGGTAACCCATAATGAATCCGCAAAGATCCATGTCATTCTCAATATGGGTGTATCCGCAGGCACGCATCTCTTGGACGGCCTTTTCCAAAGGCCAGTGTTCCACTTCCATTCGATAAATGGCGGCGTATGTGCCAGTTCTATGGATTCCAGCAAAGCAATGCAGCATGATCGGATAATTTGCATTATCACCTAAAACTTTCAGGTATTTGGAGATGTTGGACTCTACTGGAGCAGGAGATCCGTCGGAACCTTCCCATGCGAGGGGGCGAAACCGGTGGTAATTCAGTCCGTTTTGCCTGCACCAATTTTCTTCTGCCAAGTCTGGTGGTGGATCATCAGGTTTGTTGCCGTCCCTCAGCGTGATGACTGTCTTGATTCCAAGATCGTGAACAGTCCTTGCCAATCCAGGGACAGTCATTTGACCGCTGCGGTAAAACAACCCCTCGCGGACAGTCCTAAAGTGTCGCTTTTCTTGTTGGAGTCCCATCGCGATTGAGATTGGAATTGTGGCGACAACCAATCCAAGAATGGTAAGTGCGATCAAAGGAATGGATTTGCTAATCCATGACATGTAAAGGCACTCCGGATCCCGAACCATAAAAATTGGTGGATTTTTTTGCCAGATCAACTTTTTTGACGGCGTCGTGTGAATAGCCCTAGAGGACCGCGACGAGATGGACGGTTGCCCGGTTTGATCGGTGTTGAAGGCAGTTCCGGAATTAATTCCGCGGTAGAAGAAGGTTTCGTTGTTGATGGACGAAATACGACGAGGAGCAGTATGGGCCAAAACCACAAGACATGGACCCCTCCCCTGTCCGCCAGCCACCATTGGATTCCCGCCAGAACCATCGTGGATTGGGCTAGAAGGCGTGACAATTCCAAATGGTGAAAGCGAAGGATGGGTAATAGTGCCAAAACCATGTGAAGCACAAAGAATGGAATGCGATAGGCCCAAGGGACAATTGTCCAAATACTTTCACTGGCCGCTGAGGGTTGGCTCCAGGCGATCCAGTCCGGAGAAGGAAGTAGGCTGGGATAAAAACCTGAAAAATACAGGCAAGCCAAGCAAAGCAGGCATGTCGCACCACCAGCGGCAATGAAACGAACCGAATTGCGCAAACCGAAAAACGCCAACCATGCCGGGATGATGAAAACAGGGAAAACCACAGTACCGATTGAAAGACCAACAAGGCATCCTGAAATCCAAGGATTTTTAATCCAATAGAGAGCCCAAATAATCAAGGCCATTGGCCAGGTGTCCTCCCATCTGCCGACGCCTAGCGGATTATAAGGAATAAGAAGGTAGCAATAAGGAAGCATCAGATGGATGGTTGCCACCACCAAGCCGGTCAATGGGCTTTCAAAATGTCGCCACGCGAAGAAAATGAGGCCCAGCAGAATGGCAATATGGCACGAAAGAGTGAGGCCCCGCTCAGTCCAAAAGCGAACCATTGAAAGGGGTTCAACAGCTTGGGCTTTTATAACCTCCTCACCCTGGGTTCGCACAATCTCAACCGGAAATCGGCTGGCGGCAGGGCCAGGATGCCGCTGGTTACTCATGTCAAGGGTCACGGCCACAAGCCCGACAAATAATGAAACCGATATCCAAATCAGACCCTCAAGATTGATATTGCTTGGCGTAAATGTTTTTTTTGTTAACCCCAAGTCCAGCAAGCACCGGAAAACCACAAAAGTTGAGGCTCCAACAAGCCAGCCGTAAGTTTGGACAAGGCTCCGACCTTCCAGCAATAAAAGAAACCCCGGCATGGGAAGAAAAAGTAAACCCAAATCGAGGTTGTGGAGGCTGAACGGACGAGTAAACCTGAAAAAAAGGGCGACGCACAAAATGGATGAAACATAAAACCATGTGGTCGCATTCGGCAGGTGGAAGTCGAAAAAAACCGACCCCATGATACAGCCCCCGTGGCTGGGAACTCGGTTCCCTAAACCTGAAGTTCCACCGTGTCACCATCCTTTAACACATGGTCTCGGGGAACTGTTTGGCCTTCGGTCGGCGCAGAGGGCCCCCATATTCTTGCGGCTTTCAACTGCCCCGGCAGGTCACCGTGGATTTCCGAGGCAAAGTCCATGATGGAACCTCCTTGCCGGATTGTTACAGGTTGATCCCGATCGGCAGCTTTTCCGGGCTTTTTGGGATAAATCCGGATGATGTCGGCAAGCCTGAAAATCTCCTTGCTCAAATCGGAAATACCAGTACCAGTCAGGCAATCAACAGGCATGATCGGCAAGTTTTCTCCCGTCAACTCGCGAAAAACTTCCAACCTTTCGTTTGCGCCCGGAGTATCGCAGTGAGTTGCCACCACCAGGGAGCGGACATGTTGGAGAGACCAGTCCTCGATCCCTTCAGGTATTTGGATTGTCAAGTAAGTTTTTGCCTGAATCAGCCTTTCAACAGTGCCCTGTGCAGCAAAAAGACCATCATCGTCCGACAAATCGGCGATGACAAGACATCCATCCGCATTCCGAATGATTGAAAGAATGGAGGAATCCAATTGGTCAGCCGTGATAGGCGGGGTGTCGATCAATTGAAATTTGATGTTTTCAAAAGTCATCATGCCAGCTTGGGGCACCCGGGTCGTGAATGGATAAGGAGCAATTTCAGGTTTGGCGGAAGTCAGGGTCGCCAGCAATTGGCTTTTTCCGCTGTTTGGCGGCCCGACAAGAACTATCTGTGCTGCACCCTGCCTCAGTATTTTTCCAGGAGAATTTTTTTTTGGTGCAGATTTGGGCCTTTCAATTTCATCGCGCAAGTCACTTAATCGGGATTTGAGTTCTGCTTGAAGCTTTTCACTCGCCTTATGTTTGGGCAGCAGAACCCACATTTTTTGAAGCCATAAAAGCTTGTCTGCTGGCGTGGCGGCTTTTTTGTAGTGCGATTCCGCCTCGAAGTATTGAGGGGTTAGGTTTACTGCCATCGAATCATTTCCGAATCGGGACAATCCTGAACGCCATGACCTGTTGGAACTAGCATATATCCAACTGTGTCCGCAAGGCGCGGGCCCCAAAGCTGGATGGCACACGAAATGAATAGTCTTCATGAACAAATTGAGCAGGCTGCGGCATCGATATCAACGAAATGGAAGGGAAAACCCAAGGTTGGCTTGGTTCTCGGTACCGGTTTGGGGAATCTTTCCAGCTCCATCCAAGCACAAGTTGAAATACCTTACAGCCAAATTCCACACTTTCCAGTTTCAACTGCGCCTGGCCACCATGGGCGATTTATCGGCGGAGTTCTTGAGGGGGTAGAAGTGGCAGCCATGGATGGCCGCTTCCACAAGTACGAAGGCTACTCGTTAGCTCAAATAACCCTGCCAATTCGTGTTTTTAAAAAACTAGGTTGCGAATTTGTGATCCTGAGTAATGCCTGCGGCGGCTTGAACCCTCAATGGAATAAAGGTGATCTCATGGTCATCGAAGATCACATTAATTTGATGGGAGATAATCCCTTGATTGGCCCAAATGATGACAGGTTGGGGGAACGATTCCCTGATATGAGTCAACCATACGATAAAAATCTTATCGCCCAAGCGCAGGATGGCGCCATTGCGGAAGGCATTCGGCTGCACAAGGGAGTTTATGTGGCCGTGACAGGCCCCTGCCTGGAAACTCGCGCAGAGTACAGGTTTTTACGGGCGATTGGGGCGGATGTGGTTGGCATGTCAACAGTGCCGGAAGTGATTGTGGCTGTCCACGCAGGCTTGAAAGTCCTCGGATTTTCAATCATCACGGATATGTGTCTTCCGGATGCGCTGGAACCGGCAAATGTCACAGAAATTATCAGGGTCGCGAAGGAGGCGGAAAGCGTACTGACGCGATTGGTTAGGACGATCCTGAAACAACAGAGGGGCCTAGCAAAAGCCTGACCCCCCCCCTTTCAGTTGCCATAAAGGATTCTATCAGCGGTTGGACCAGTAAAAAGGTGCCGCACCTTGGCCAGGGACATAAGTCCCCGGCATCATGGCCCCTTGGGCACCACCTACTCCGCCTTGGGCTGGCCAGTATGGGTAGGCTGGAGGTGCGGGGTTCTGAAAATATCCGTTGTAAGGGTAAAACAAATACCATGGAGCCGAATATATTCCGGCGCCACATCCGAATGGGCGGTAAGGTCCAAAGCCAACGGGACCTCCCGGAGTTCCCGCTCCACCCAATAGACCCCAACAACTTGATCTGTTTCCCATAGTTCCGGGAATATAGCCGCTGCCTCCAGCGCGTGCTCCAACAGCAGAGGCGCAGAGCACGGCCAGCCCCAGCACAGCCTGGTGAAAGGTTTTCATTGATGTCCAGCCTGATGGTGCGAGAGTTCGCGGGCCGAATTGGCCCAGCTATTCAAACTTTCCCGATTCCGTGGTTTCAGGCAAACCACTTGAGAACATCTTTGCCAGCGAATAAGAGGCGCCAATCTGCAAATGCGCACAATCGGGGCAACCGCTACGCTTCATCAGGACTGGGGCTTGAGGCTTATTGTTGTTATTCCCCGTCTGCGAATGTCGAACGATGCGCAACTATTATCTAAAGTCAACTGGCGACCGGTCTCTGTTCTGTCCTCTGATTGAATAGCCTGCGCGGGTGATTTTGCGAAATTTAGTCCCACTGTTGCAGGCTCATTAAGGCATTCCACAAAAATAGCCTCGATTTCGTTATCCGTGGATAGTCCAAGTCTTTCCAGACTCACGGAAGGTGAATCAACATGGAACAACCAGCCGCTTGTTCCAACACTTGGTGGCCCTTTATCCACTGGGATGGCAAGAAATGGTGACTGCCAGCCTTTGGCGAAAAGGTGTGGATAATCCCTGTCCACGGCGAATCCTAATGACAGCGAGTGCCAACCATCATTTCGCGATTCCATATTCAATTCAATTGAGCGGTTGCCGAGGCGCTTTATTGTCATTGGTTTTTGGCTTATGACAGTTGTGGCATTGGATCCGTCAAGCAAATGAATGTATTCGGTCGAATGGCTTCCTTCACCGGTTAGCCGGGTGGATTGGCCCATGGAGCCAATGAGGATTTCAGCCGCGGGATCTTTCCAGAAGAGCCTTAATTTAGGGATGGTTTCGTCTGAAGGAGGTGATTTCGAGGCCTCAATTTCCAATTCCACCAAGGGCCGCCCGATCCAAGTTCGCAAGGTCTGTTTGAAGTTTCCAACTGTTTGTCCTTGGCCATCCACAAAAACGCCTTCAACCAAAAGCTCGCCTCTGGCTGGTCCTCGAGATAGCACCTTCGTGGTTTTGGCCATCATGGAACAGCCTTTGCCGATTTGAATCGTTTGTTGAATTCTTGGTATCCGGTGTCTGAGGTCACGCAATCCCCGAACTCCCCCGGTGGCGGGGTCGAACTCCGCTTCCAAAAATTCATTGCGAACACCGCGCTCATCGGCCAGTTGCCATCGTTGACGAGGAACTTGTGTTCCTTTTGTCCCGGTTCTTGGTATCCATGCGAATCCCAGGCCAGGTATCTCGACAACGGCCTTGGCGTTTCCTGTTGTGCCTGGTTCACAGGCAAGAACCGGAGACTGCGTAGGCAAGGAATCCGGTCCCTCCAGATCGACGATGACTCTGCGATTGAAGGAATTGGGATTCAGTAGAAGGAATCCAGACCGCCCCGGTTCACCAGTTCGCAGGACTCGCTCGGCCAAACACTTGCCAGCCTCCAGTGCCAATTCCTTGGTGTCTTGCTGATAAATAAATGATTCGATCTGGTTTTCCGCGTCAGATATTTTGCTTCTGGTGGTCGACGGTGCCTCAATAAACCTGTGCAGTGATTCAAAAACCATTGCAGCATCGAGCCAATTACGGGCAGATGTGCGGGCATGATCAATCTGGTTAAGGTTATCCCTGAATTCGCATCCGCTTGATTCGTTCCAGTAGTCGCCCGCTGAAACGCTTCGGAATAGCGATTCCATGTCTGTGAATTTGCCGAACACGGGCGCCAGGTAAGAAAGCCTGCAAAAGGCCTTGTACGCCCGGCATGGAGGAAACTGCCCGTTACGGAAGAACAGCACTGGCGTGTAATCAGTGCTGATGCTTTCGGAAAACCTTCTTGCCAAATGAAGGATCTCCTTGCTTGAAAATGTATTGATTGGCACTCCCGCGAAAGACTCCAGTCCCATGGCGTCTCCCCAAGACCAAGACACAACAGAGGCCCTGGATGAAGGGAATGTTCCCGCTTTCCTTTCAAGCGGAAGGACTTGATGAACAAGGCCAAAGTGCCTCAGGATTTCGGGAAGGGACGGAATGGATAGGGCATGCTTGCGATAGTGGATTCGCGCCGGTTTGCCGAAAATATCAGCTAGAACCCGTTGCCCGCGGGACAAGTTCCAAAGGATTGAACCCATGGGCAGGCCCGATTCGGGTCGGTCCAGATAACAGCCTCCGATTAATTCGGTTTGACCCGACTGAATTTCATTTTTTAAGATTTGAATTATATCCGGTTTTGCGTTTGCCAGGCGAATCAGGTCCGCCCCGCTTGCTGCTATGGTTCTGGGCATACCCGCTGCGTGGCTGGCGGATTCGGGGATATGGGTTTCGTCTGATGGCAACTCGGTGAAATCCACGAGGTGGCCATTGCTGGAGCTCAGGGCTTCTCTTGCAACGACCAAGTGGTTTGCCGCCTCGCGCAAAGATTCCATTTCAAGTGCTGAATCCCCTTCACCGCGAGCGCGAAGCGCCGATTGAATGCATGACCAAATCTGCTCATGCTGCATAAGGTTTGAATGGTTTTGAGCTTCAAAAAGAGCGTCAATCAGCAGAACGCCAAGCCCAATCGAAGAATAGTAAATTGAGGAATCATCCAGATTATTTGAATGGGATTCCTGTAATCCCAACGCGATGCGGATCCGGGAATTGAATGACCCCGCAGGGCTGCCTAGCAGTGTGAGTGAATGTTCCGTGACTGCTGTAGATGGCGTTGCTCCGTTGCAGAAAACCGTGAAAGTCGGAGTATCTTCCCGTGATTCAGGGCTCGGTAACTCCTCTGGGCGGCACCACTTTGGCATCCTGCAAAACAGTTCAAGGACTTCCGGTTGCCATAACGCCAAGAGTGCTTC
>CAWUNZ010000098.1:0-11389 GCA_963923445.1 uncultured bacterium | reverse complement strand
GCGGCCAGAACGCCCAGCAGGCGCAGGAGCAGGCGGACGAGCAACTCCACCAGGGGTTCGGGCAGGGCGCCGGTGGCGGCGCGGGCATGCCACAGGTGCAGCGCGAAGCCGGCGCACTCCCACAGGGCGTGGGCCAGTTCCGCCGGGTCGCCGCCCCGCCCGCGGGTGAACGCCACCAGCACCCCCGCCGCGGCCGCGGGAAACCGCTCCGGCAACGGGTAAAGAGTCTCGAGTTCGGTCATGATCGTCTCCCTTCAACACCGGCCGGCTTGGCCGGAAACCCCGCCACCTTGGAAAAAGCCCACGAGTCGCCCTGGCCCAGCATCGCGTCCACCACCGCCGCGTCGGCCCAGAAGCCGCCGGGTGGCGGATCACCCGGCCCGGTTGGACCGGTGTGCGCCCCCGGCCCCCATGAATTGAGGATGTAGCCTCCCGGACGGCCCCGACGGCGGTACCCCACCAGCGCCATGCAGTGGTTCCATGTGCCCCGGGGCGGGGCGAAGCCGTCGGCGTCGCGGCGCATGCCGAACCCCTGGCTGCTGCAGACGGCGATGCCGTAGCCGGAGGCCAGGGCCCGGCAGGCCTCGGCGAAGCGGGTCACCCGCGCCACCCCCGCCACCGGGTGCCGGCGGCAGGCGGGTTCCAGGTCGTCGGGCACACCCGTTCGGCCCAACGACCGGCAGGCCGACGGGTCGTACCGGCTCAGGTCGTGCCGGCCATGCACGCCGCGCTGAAGCACGCCCCAGCGGCGCACGAACTCCGCCGCCCACGCCCCCACCGAACCATCGCCGCGGATGCGGCCCCGGCCCACCTCGACCCGGCTGCCGGCGTAGACAATCTCCTGGCAAACGGGCGCGAAGCCGTCGGGGTCGCCCGCGGCGATCTCGGCGCAGAGCGTGTGCTCGATCGCCGTGGCGGTGCCGAAGCCCACGCAACTGCCCACCGCGCCCTGGTCGCGCGGTGGCAACACCGCGCCTGTCACCTTGCGGCAGGCGTCCCACAGATACACCTCGTCCGGCAGCGGTTCGTCCGCCGCGCCCGCCGGGGTGTCTCCAAACACCGGTGTCGGCAAGGCCCGCATCACCCTGGCCACCTCGTCGGGATTCTTCACCCAGCCGTGCCTTCTCGCCGCCCTCATCGCCAATCCCCCTTTCGCGTGTCGTTTTTGTCATCGCTGGTGCGCGCGTCGATCCGCTCGGTGAGTTCCACCAGCCGGCCCAGCGACCGCTCCTGCCCGGCCAGCAGCCGCTCGGTGCGGTCGAGAAAGGCCAGGTGCCGGTCGCGCAGCGGCACCACCACCTCGCGGCCGACCCAGGCGCAGGCGCGCCCCGCCGCCGCCAGCACCACCACCAGAAGCGCCGCCGGCAGCCCCAGCCTCTCGGCGACCTCGGTCCAGCCCATCGTGAATCCCTCCCCGTGGTTGTCAGATGAAGTCGGTGGGCCAGTTCGGCGGCAGCCTCCTGAGCCTGGCCACCTTGTGCTCGCCGGCGGTGCCGCGGCCCGAGACGGCGACAAAGCGCACCTCGAATTGGGTGCCGAAGGCGTCGGGGACGGCCACGAGGGGCATGGCTCCGCCGTCGGCGCCGTCGCGGATGTCGGTGCCGGCCGGAACCTTGAGCCTGTGCGTCCAGACCAGGGAAGTTCCCGGGCCGTCGAGGACGGGGTCGGGTTCCAGCCGGCAGGGCACCCCGTCGATCGCGACGGTCGCCGCGGTTGCCTCCGCCTCGTGCCAGATGGCGCAGGTGGTGTTCCACTCGGGCATGGTGTCGGCCATGTGTCTCGCTCCAGTTGGTAAGGGAATCAGATCCGGTATTGCCTGAAAGGGGCCAGGAGGGCCCTGCCGGCGGGATGGGGCAGCGGTTGGGCCGCCGCCGGGTTGCCGCGCGCGGTCCAGTACAGGGCCGCGGTCATTTGCGCCACCGCCTCGGCGACCGGTTCGGGGAGGGGGTCGTGGCCCACCTCCAGCACCAGACGCACCGGCGCCGCCACGCGGCGGCCGAGGTCCACGCGCTGGGCGCGGCTGTCGAGGCGGGCCCCGGCCAGAAGCGCGCCGAACACCAGCACCGAAACCGGCCTGCCCGGTCGCACCGCGCGCGCCGGCACCCCCAGGTGCAGGTCGCCGCCCTCCAAGTGCAGGCGGTCGGAAGGCGCCGCTGTCGCCCCCGCGGCCACGGTGGCCGAGTAGCCATCGGCGCCGGCGTTGATCGCCGCGGCCAGGGCGGTGGCCGTGGGAAAGGCGGCCAGCGACAGCGCGCGCCCGCCGGTGTCGTCGGCCAGCACCAGTTCGGTGGTGGACAGGCGCACGGTTCCCGGGCGGTCGCGGCCGATGGCCAGCGCGGGTGCCGGATCGGTGGCGGCCGAAAGCAGGGCGCGGGCGGGGCGGTGGCGCACGGGGGCGTCGCGGCCTCCGTTGGGGTCGTGGATCTCGGCGGTTTCGCCGGGGCCCAACGGGGCGCCGCAGAAACGGCGGGCCAGTTCCGACGCCGTGGCCGCAGCCCGCGCCAACTCGGCGTTGTCGGCCTCGGTCCAGGCGCGGGGCGCGAAGGCGCGCTTGGCCCGCTCGACGGTGATGAGAGACATGGTGGCTCCTTGTGAAGATGAACCGGAGGGCGGCGGGTTGTCAGACCACGGGCGCCACAATCTCCGCGGGGCGCTCGTCCACCAGCGAGCCGAAGCGGCCATCGCAGCCGATGAACACGGTGGCCATGGTGACAGTGGTGCCGCCGGTCACCTCCACGCGGAGGCGGGCGAAGCGGTAGCCCGCGGCGGTGTCCATCTCCTCGGGCAGCAGGGCGATGGTGTGGGCGCGGTTGTCGGTCCCGGGGTCGGCGACCGTGACCACCTTGCCGGGAATGTCCTTGGCGCCGGTGCCCGCCTGGCTGGTGGCCTGCTGGGGCCTGAGCACCATGCCGGTGGCGTCGGACGACCCGGTGAGCACCACCCAGAGGAAGCCTCGGGCGCTGGTCACCTCGGTCCAGACATGCGACCCCGAGGCGGCGGCGAGGTTGTCGGGCGCCATGATCGCCCGGGGAAAGAACCGTTCAAATGGCTGCATGAGACATCTCCTTGGTGACCATCACGACAGGTAGACAAAAGGCGACAGCGCGCTGGTGCCGTCGGACAGGGTGAGCGGGGCGCGCATCCACGGCTGGCCGTCCACCCGGGCCACGAACCGCCACGCCGCCTGGTTGGTGGTGAACGCGGTGTGCTCGCTGTAGGCCACCTCCACCTGCCGGCGGTCGCCGATGAGGTACTGCTCCCAGTTCACGAGGCAGACATCGCGGCCGAGGCCGAGGCCGGGCAGCTTCTCGGAGGTGAGGACGGGCAGGCCGAAGAACTGGCCCGGCGCCTGGCCGCGGGCATCGGGCAGAAAGACCAGGTTGGTGGCGTCGGACATCAGCAGCAGCTCGCTGTAGACCGAGGGGTGCATCACCCAGCAGGCGCGCGCCGGGCTCCAGCCGGGCATGAAGCGGGCGAGCATTTTCGCGGCGTCGTCGAGCACGAAGCGGTTGAGGGTTTTGCGGGTGACCGCCACCGCGGCGCCCGTGGCGGGGCCGACGGCGCCCAGCGGCTTGCCCACGCCGTCGCCCCGCAGGAAGGCGCTGTCCTCGTGCCAGGCGATCGCGCCGCCGAAGAGCGCCACCAGCAGCGCCTCAAGGCCGGCGCCGGCGTCGTCCACCAGGGTGTTCGACACCTTGGCGTAGCCGGAAAGCTCGCGGGCGGTGAGGGTGACCTGGCGGAAGGCGGGCTCGGTGGGGTTCACCGCGGCGGCCTCCTCGCTCCAGCGCGCCACCAGTCCGCCGAAGGCGGCGGTGTCGCCGGCGGCGGGAACGGCGGTGACATCGAGCGCGGGGATATGGAGCGTGCCGGCGCCCATGGGGATGACGGTCGCCCGGGGTCGGGCGATGGCCCGCTCGGCGGCGACGCCCAGAAGGCGGGGCAGGAACTCCTCGGGCACCAGGTAGCCGCCCTGCGCGCCCCCCTGCGTGGTGAGCGCCGCCTTGCTCGAGCGGTAGACATCCTCCAGCCGGCGGTTGTCGAGCGTGCGCACGCTCAACAGGAAATCGGCGAAGTTGCGGCGCTCGTCGCCCCCGCCGCCGTCGCCGAAGATGGCGGCGCGCGCCCCCTTGGCGGAAAGAGACCGGGCCCGGCCCACCTCCTCGAGCTTTCGTTCCATGGCCTTGGCCAGCCCCTGGGCCAACTGCCCGGCCAGGGCCTCGGCCGCCGCGTTTTCAACCCCTTCGTCCATCGTGTTCATGCTGTTTTCTCCCGTTTCCATCACCGTTCCCCCTTTCACCCTCAGGCGCCGCGTCACAAGCGGAGCCGTTTCCACGCCAGTTCCAGCGTTCTCTCGCCCAGGGCCCGGATGGCGTTCTCGGGCAGCACCAGCGTCTCCGGGTTGGCGGGCAAAAAGACGCAGGCGTACTCGAGCAGGAGCCATTCCGAGATCACCTGCCGGGCCCGCGCCAGCTCCGGCCGGGCGCGGATCTCCGCCGCCGTGGCCGCCCGGGTCCTGGTGGCCAGAAACCCGATCGACTTGCCCACCAGGAGGCCGGCGCGCACGAGGGCCCAGGCCAGGTCGGGCGTCCACGCCGAGGTGCCGTCGAGGTCGGCCGGGCGCCCCGGGTAGACCGTGCGCGCCAGCACCCCGCCCGAGGTCACGCGCCTCCATGCGGAGCGCCCCGCGGGCGGCCGGGCGGTGTCGTGGTTCCAGGTCACCACCGGGTTGGCGGCGTAGTGGCGGTCGTCCATGCCGCCGGGCAGCACCACATCGCCGTGCCGGTCGATCGCCACGGTGCTGATCCACGAGGTTTCGGCGCGGGCCTCGGCGCCCAGGCCGGGGACTCCCGGCGCCAGCGCCCGGCGGGGCGCTCGCAGCTCAGCGGGCAGCGACTTCACAATCGCCTCCTGCTCGCGCGCCCCCGCCTCGGTCACCGCCGTGCCCAACGGGCCCGTCACCAGCTTGTCGCTCATGGCGTTCCTCCCCGGGGCATCTCCCGGCGGGCCCGGCCGGTCTCGGGGGCGATGTCGATCCGCCCGGTGATGTCGGTGGGGGCCCAGGCCACCGGCAGCCACGGCACGCCGCCCCACTCCACCGGGGCCAGTCCCCGGCCGGCGCGCACCTCGTTGATGCAGAGCACGCCCTGCTTCAGGTCGAGCTCCTGGCGCCTGAGCGCCTCCTCGCGTTCCAGGGGCGAGGGATCGTCGCTGGCGAAGAAAAGCCCCCCTGCGGGGTCGTAAAGCCTGGCCAGGGCGCTCGAAAGCCTTTGGTCGCGGCGGCGCAACCGGGGCCTCACCGCCACCGCCAGGTGCTGCCTCTCGGCGGCCTGAAGGTTGGCCAGGTTGGTCTCGTTGGTCAGGTACGACAGCGGCACGCCGAAGGCGTTGGCGATGTCGGCGCGCGTGCCGCCCATGTCGGCCAAGGTGGCCAGCTCGCCCAGGGGGTTCTGCACCACGGAGACCTTGAGGCTGGCGTCGGCCACCAGCACGCGGCCGGTGCCCCGGCGGAACTTGCGTTCCCATTCGCCCTCGAGGCGCTCGCGCTCGTCCTCGCCCAGCGGTCCCTCGGGCGTGAGGATCACCCCCGGCGCCGCGGCGCCCTCGAGCAGGCCGCCCCGGTAGGCGCGGAACTGGCCGGAGGCGCGCACGGTCTCGAGGCAGGCGCGCAGCGGGCTCAACCCCGGGCCGTACGGGTCGCGCGGATCGGGATAACGAAAATGCACCACCTCCGCCGCCGGCAGCGCCGTCTCGCCCTTGGGCCCCGAAACCCTGTAGCCCTCGAGCGCGCCGTCGTCGCGGCGCACCGCCCGCACCCGGTGCGCGGGCAAGGTCCAGATGGCCCGGGGCAGGCCGTCGCCGCCGAACTCGAGGCTCCAGTAGGCGCTGCCCACGGTCTCCTGGTGCAGGGTGGTCAGTTCCCACAGTTCCTGCGGGTCCTGCTCGGCGTTCACCTCCTCCAGGAGGTCCAGAAGCGGGTGCTCCATCACCTCGCGCACCTCGCCTCCGGGGGCCATGGCCAGCCTGCGGCGCTCCTCGGCGCCCAGGGCGCGGGCGCGCAGCTTGCGGGCGGCGCGCCCCCGGGCGAACAGCCGGGGCGGGTACGAGGCGCACACCGCCGCGTTGATCGCCGCGCAGGCGTAGGCGGTGTGGGTGAGTTCCGCCAGGCAGTCGGCGGGCCTGTCGGCGCGCCGGGGCGGGAGGAACAGGCCGGTGTCGCCCGCGCGGGCGACGGTTTTCCTCCGGCCGAATGGCCACCACATGGGGGATCTCCTTTGACAGATATTGGCGAGCGGCGGGCGCGAGCCCGCTGAGCCCGACGAACAGTGACTGATTGTTCCCTCAGCGGGCTCACGCCCGCCGCTCGCCACCACACATGAGCGGGCTCACGCCCGCCGGTCGCCGGGAATGTTTCGCCACTTGCCCACGCGGCCGGCGTCGAGGCCCATCACCAGGTACCTCAGCGCCGCCAGGGCGTGGTTGTCGCGGTCAAGCGGCGTCTCGCCGCCGGCGGCCTCGTAGCGGTACAGGCCCGCCTCGCGTTCCAGTTCGGGGCAGGCGCCGCGCGCCAGCTTCAGCCGGCCGGTTTCCAGCCGCGCCGTCACCGCCGCGATGCCGCCCGCCAGGGCGTTGTTCCCCGGCCACACGCGCAACCCCGCCGCGCGCAGTTCCTCGATCTCCGTGCGCCCCGCCGGGTCGGCGTGCCAGATGGTCTTCCGCGGCAGGGCCCGGGCGTGCTCGTGCAGGGGCGCGCGCGCCAGGTACCGTTCCCCCGTCAGCCACAGCACATCGTCGCGGGTGCGCACGCCCCACACCGCCGCGAACGGGTTGCGCCAGCCGAAGTCGATGCCGCCCACCGGCTCCCCCTCCGATGGCGGGGCCGAGTCGGCCCAGGCCTGGGCGAAATTCGGATACACCAGACCCGTGAGCGACCCGAAGCTGCAGGCGTACTCCTGCTCCACCCAGGCGTCGCCCAGCGAGGCGCGCTCCCGCTCGATGAACTCCGGGCTGATCCTCGGGCAGGTGGACCACGGCACCTCGTGGCGTTCCCAGCCGGTGCCGGTGGCCCACTCGCGCCAGAACCAGCCCTGCCTGCCGAAGGGGGTGGAAAGCGCCACCAGCCGGCCCCGGCCCACGGCGAGCATGGGCCTGGCCGCGGCGTAAAGCGCGTCGGGAATCCGCGACGCCTCGTCCATGGCGATGAGGCCCGGGCCCGAGAAGCCGCGCAGGGTGGCCTCGGCGCCGGGCAGCGCCAGCACCCGCGAACCGTGCCCCAGCACCAGTTCGTCGCGCGTGCGCCTCCTGGCCCTGCCCCAGCTTCCCAGTCCCGGGGCGTTGGCGGCGTGGAGCGCGGCGCACTTGGCGTGGATCTCGCGCGACTGCCTCAGGCTGGGCGCCAGGAGCAGCACCAGGGCGCCGTCGCGGCGCAGCGCCGCGTGCAGGGCCAGGGCGGCGGTCACCGTGCTCTTGCCCGCCTGCCGGGAGCAGCACAAAAGCAGGCTCCGGGCGCGGGAACGGAGCACCCGCTCCTGCCAGGCGTCGGGCACCACGCCGGCGCGCCTGAGCAACAGGGCCGGATCCAGCATCGCCGCCAGCGCGCCTTTCATGCCCCACGCCCCGCCCGGGTTTCCCTATAATTGAAGCGTCAAGTCCGGAGTGGGCCCGATGATCCGCGCGTTCGTCTTCCCGTTCGATTCCTTCGGCTCCAGCGGCACCGGAGCGGGCGCCATGGCGCTGGGCGACGCGCTGCGCGAGATGCGCGCCGACTTCTTCCACGAGACGGTGCCCACCCGCGCCGCCGCCTGGGCTGGCGAACTGAAGATCCGCGAAGTCGCCTTCGACACCCCCGGGGAGATCGCGCGCTTCCGCAAGACAGGCCGCGCCATGCTGCGCCGTCCCCTGGCCAACGGCGACCCGGTCATCTGGCTGTCCGGCAACCACCTGGGCGCCATGCCGCTGCTCGACCTCGCCGCCGCCGACCCCGACACCATCGTGCTGCAGGCCGACGCCCACCTCGACATCCACGCCTTCGGCGACTCCGTCGAGACCCTTTCGCATGGCAACTACCTCCGCCGACTCCGCTGGAAACCCGACGCCACCCCCCGCCTGGTGCACCTGGGGCACCGCGACCTGCTCCACAAGCCCGAGGACATCGAGCCGTTCATTCCCCACGCCATCCCCGCCGAGGAGATCGCCGCCGACCTGGGCGGCACCCGCGGCAAGGTCGCCGCGCTGGTCGCCGACTACGACAAGGTGGTGATCGACATCGATGTCGATGTGTTCGACGAGGGGGCGCTGCCCGGCAGTTCGCGGCCGGTGCCCTGCGGCCTGACGCCGCTTCAGCTCTGGCATGTCATCAAGGGGATCGACCCGGCGCGCGTGCAGGCGCTTTGCATCTCCGAGTACGATCCGGGCCGCGACGACCGCGACCGGGGCCTGGCCGCCCTGGCCTGGCTTCTTGAGCGCTTTTTGCTCTGGAAAACGGGCGGTTAAGGTCGCCGGCCCGCCTCAAACCCCCAGGGCGCAGCCGCAGGAAAACCCCGCCCGGCCGGCGCGCACCCGGGGCACCAGCACATGCCGGCAGGCCGGGCAACGCGCCACCGCCAGGTGCTCGGCCAGGTCGCCCTCGGGCGACACCGGCAAGGCGACAGGCGTTTTGGTGCGGCGCTCGCGGCTTTCCATGTAGCCGCCGTCGTCGTCATCGTCGCTCATGGCTCACCCCCCGGCGGGGTGAACAGTTCCTTCCCCTGCCGGGCCCGTTCCGCCAAGGCCCTCAACCTCTCCTCCAACTCGCAGGTCCAACGGGCCCGGCGGGTGTGGGTGTGGCGTATCCCCGGCCTGGCCGCGCAGGCGCCGCACAGGCCCAAGCGGTTCACCGGCGGGCAGGCCACGCAGTGCAGGCACAAGGCCGGCATCGGCGGTTGCGCCCGGGTTCCCATCGGCCGGGTCCGCTCCGGGCGCGGTTTCCTCCCGCCGTCCACCTTCAGGACGATCATGCTCGTTCCCCCGTCTCTCCCCCTCGCTACTGTACACTTGTATACTACGATCAGGTTCGCCCCCGGGACAAGCCAGCCAGGCCGCGATCGCCACGCGGGCCTCGGGCCATGGCTCCAGCCGTTCCACCAGCTGGCGCGCCAGCTCCCACGGCAATTCCGGCTCCGGAGTCTCCGCCTTGGGTTCGGCGCGCGCCGCGGCGGTCCATCCCTCGCGGTCGGGCCGGGGGCGCCCCGGGCCGTGCCTGAGCCAGTCGAGCGGCTTGGCCTTCAGCGCCGCCACCTCCGCCTGAAGCCGGGCCACGGCCTCGGCCTGCCTCACGGCCTGGCAAAAGGCGCGCACCGCCTCGCCGGCGTCCTTTTTTCTTCCCAAGGCCAGCCAACGCCTCAGCCGGCCGGGTGGCACCCCCGCCGCCTGCGCCGCCACCTCGGGGTACGCCCCGCCGCGGATGTACGCCGCCACCCGCGCCGTCAGTTCCGCCGTCGGTTCCGTCATGTGCTCGCCTCCATCAGCAGTTCGCGTGCTTGCCTGGGGTTCATGGGCGGGCCCACGAATTCAAAGCCCGCCGTCAGCCGGGTGCTGGCCCGGCCCAGCCTGGCCTCCAGGCCGCTTTTTCCTCGCGCCGCCAACCCCGGTGGCCGGGTGAGTTTCCACTGGTCGCTTTTGAGCCGGGCGCGGGCATAGCCGGGGTGCGCCGTGGCGCTGATCGCCCGGTACCCCAGGCCCCGCCACAGGCTGGCCACCCAGCCCGAAAGCGCCATGCCCGCGCCCACGCCCTGCCACGCCGGCAGCACCACGGTGCGGTGTTCGCGCCGGGCCGGCGGGCCGCGCCCCACGAACGGCAGCCAGGCGGAAAAGCCCACCGGCCGCCCCTGGCAAGCGGCCATGAAGCAGACGCTGGCGTTTGAGATCGAATGGCTCAGGTAATGATGCTCGCGGAACAGATCCCACGCCTGAACCCGGCAACGGAAGACATCGAGGCGCACCTTGGGCCGTCCTTGAAGTGCCCTCCGGGCGCAGGCGCCTTCGGCCGGCCGGGCCACCCAGTCCGGATCCAGCCACTCCAGAATGTCGTCGTGGCAGCCCACCGCCACCAGCCTCACGCCCAGCCTGCGGGCCAGCCTGGCCGCCGCGGCGCTGCCCGCGCGCGCCGTGTCGCGGTCCACCACCGAGGTGAACTCGTCGGCGCACGCCACCACGCCCTGTTGCCGGGCCAAGGCCAGTCCCCGGGCCAGGTCGGCGCGCCACTGCTGCCCCACGCTCAGCGCGGCGTAGGGGCGCAGCCATGCCGGCGGGCTGTTGAGGCCCACGCCCCCCAGCAGTTCCACCACCTCGCCCACGCCCAACCCGGGCGGAAAGCCGTCCACCACGGCGCGACCCGACGGCCAAGGCTCGCCGCCGCACCACACCGCCCCGGGAAACGCCCGCCTTGCCAAGGTGGATTTCCCGCAGCCGGAGGGACCGGTCACCAGCCCCACCGTCCACGCCTCGTCCGCCCCCGGCACCGGGCAGCGGATGATGGTGGCGGTCACCCCGCCCGCCGGCAGGTCGAACATGCCCGCCACCTGCAGCACCCGCGCCGTTTTCTCCACAGCGCTTTCCAGCCGTATCTCCATGCCCGCTCCCTCACGATGTCAACGCCCGGCAATCGAACCCGCGCCGGGCCAGTTCCTCCACCAGCGCCCCCTGCCCCGCCTCGTCGGCGCACCGCACCATCACCAGCCACTGCTGTTCCCACTCCGGCTCCGGCTTGTCCGGCACCTCGGCGGGCGCCTCGGGTTCGCCGTGCCACAGGGCTTGCAAATGCGCGTCGTCGGTGGGGCATAGTTCCGCCAGGCGGGCCATGGTTTCGGCGTCGGTTTCCGCCAAGGCCGCCAACGGGTCGAGGGTGAGCAACAGTTCGCGCGCCTCCTGCTCGCTCACATCCACCACCTCGACATCGAGGACGGTGTCGGGGTTCAGGCTGGCGCGCAGGTGGCCGTCGATGAGTTGCAGTTGGCCGTTGGGCAACCGGCGGGCGAGCACGCTGCGGGAAATGCCGAAGCGGTCGAGCGCCGCGCGCAGCGCCGCCTTCTGGGTGTCGGGGTGAACCCTCGGGTTGAGCGGGTGGGGCGCGAGGTCCCCGGCCCGGACGCGGAGGTGGTCAACAATGCGGCTTCGCCATGGTGTGTCCATGGTTTCAGGGTGCGAAACCGGTGCGGAGGTGTTGCAAGGGGAAAATGGATGAAAATGAAATCGAATGCGAAAATCAACAGAGCCCCGAACGGAGCGACAGTCGAAAAATTCAAAAGAGCCCCGAACGGAGCCGAAGGCGAAGTGAGCGGGTCGATTCGGGAGACAGTCGCTCGAGGGCGACCCGCTCACTCCGGCGCGTCGCGCCTGCGTTCGGGGCTCTTTT
>CAWUNZ010000097.1:0-11423 GCA_963923445.1 uncultured bacterium | reverse complement strand
GCGTGGCCCCATATTGCATCGAATGTTCCATCGGGGAAGGGGAGGCGGATGCCATCTGCTTGCACTACAGCAAGTTCAACTCCCTGGACCGACGCCCGAAGGCGGGCTTCCTTGCAATACCCTCCAGATAGATCCGTGGAAACCACGCGGGCCCCACGGCGGGCCAGAAGGGTTGAAGCCATTCCATGGCCACAACCCCAATCCAAAATATATTTGCCCTCGACTGGGCCGAGTAAATTTATGGCATGGTCAATCCACGAAGCATGACTCAGATACCATTTGTCGCTAAGTTTGAGATTATCTTGGTAGTTAGAGCTTACTGAACGATGGTATGCTTGGGAATCGTGAAATGTTCGTTCACGATTCAAACGACTAAGATCATTCTCAGGCTTCCAAGACATCCTTGTAGGCAGCCTCATGGTACCCCACCACTAGGGTCTTTCCGTGCCTGAAGGTTGGCGCGCGAAGGTTTCCAGTTGGTCCCATAATTAAATGGAGTATTTCATCATCCGAAACAACGGGCTTTCTCAAGTCTATGTCGTTAACCAGTTTTCCTTTGATGGAAACGAGTCTTTGGTGCTTTTTCGCCAGAACAAGGGCACTTGGACCGTCGATGCGTTCCTTGGTTGCGTCAATCACATGCTCGCCCAATTCCCAGCCTAACCCCGCAAGAAAGGCTTGGGCTTTCTTGCAAGTGTTACAACCTTTCCGGAAATATATCCAATCCAACTTCTGAGCCATAAAGGTACTCCCGAAAGAAAAAGGAAGTCCTCGAGTCACATTGGAGACTTGGGGGCACTAAGAGGCAGCCCCAAAAACTATACAGGCATTATGACCGCCAAAACCGAAGCTATTGGAGATAACTCGCCTGACGGCCAAATCGCGCGACCTGTTCGGGACATAATCCAAATCACAAGCCGGGTCAGCAGTGACCAGGTTAATCGTGGGATGAATCTTGCGATGATGGAGGCTCATTGAGCAGACGATTGCTTCAATCCCACCACTTGCCCCTAATGTATGACCAATCATGCTCTTCGTGCTGCTTACAGGAATCGATTTTGCATGCTCACCGAATACCCGCTTGATGGCAACAGTTTCAGCTTCATCGCCAATTAGAGTGCTGGTCCCATGGGCATTGATGTAGTCAATGTCCTGAGGGCAAACTCCCGCGTCGGCCAAGGCAAGTTGCATTGCCATCCCCGCACCTTCGCCATCACCACATGGTGAGGTGATGTGGTATGCGTCGGCAGTGCACCCAGCGCCAAGAATCTCAGCGTATATTTTTGCGCCTCGTTTTTTGGCTCGTTCCCATTCTTCAAGAACAAGCAACCCGGCTCCTTCTGAGAGCACAAAACCGTCGCGATCCTTGTCAAAGGGACGGCTAGCCGTCTTGGGAGAGTCGTTCCTAGAAGAGAGAGCCTTGGCTGAGATGAACCCACCCAGCCCCATCGGGGTGATTGTTGATTCCGCGCCTCCGGCAAGCATCACATCGGCATATCCGAATCGGATTGCACGCATGGCATCGGTGAGTGCATGGGCCGCACTTGCGCAAGCCGTCGAAACAGCGGTGTTAACGCCTTTCATGCCAAACTGGATGGAAACATTTCCACTGGCAGCATTTGGAATCATTTTTGGAATCACAAAGGGGCTGATTCGATCTGGCCCTTTGTCGCGGTACTTGGAATGCTGTTCCTCGAATTCATTGAGACCACCAACCCCGCTGCCCACAATCACGCCGCACCGGAAAGGATTTTCCCGCGACATGTCAATTCCACTATCGTCCATGGCTTCTTTACCTGCACAGAGGGCAAGCAAGACGAATCTGTCGACCCTGCGCACCGTTTTCAAATCAAGCCAGGACTCTACATTCAGGTTTCGGACTTCACCTCCGAAGTGAACCTTGAAGGCCGAGGTGTCAAACTGTGTGATGGGGCCTATCCCGCTGGCACCAGAAAGAACCATATCCCAAAAGCCAGCAACATGATTGGCCAGGGGATTAACCGTTCCAAGTCCGGTAACAGCGACACGACGCATGGAAATCCTTCCAGGTCTTCTCAGGCGTTCTTAGCCTTCTTGATGAATTCCGTCGCTTCACCTACGGTTTTGATTTTCTCTGCTTCTTCCTGAGGAATCTGGATGTCGAATTCTTCCTCCAGTTCCATGATCAATTCGACCAGGTCAAGCGAGTCGGCGCCGAGGTCTTCTTGAAACTTTGTGGCGGTCTTGAGTTCCGCCTTGTCTACTCCAAGGTTAGAACTCACGACATCAATCACCTTGCGCGCAATTTCTTCAGCGTCCACATTCGCCTCCTGTGCCATGACCCTACCAAGACCAGTACCGGGAATCGGTGCCTTGGATAGTCCGCAACAATCCTTTTCTTAACCAGAAATTGAACAGGTCAGAGACCAACCCTTCAAATTGGACCAGTCCTTAACTGAATTGGTTCTATGAACTTGTCCACAAGAAAAAAAGTCCTTCTTCTTGGGAACCTTTGGTCCAGATCAGGCCGGAATAGACAAACATTCGGCCTTTCGCTGAATTCGCTTGAGCAATCCAGCCAAAACCTTGCCCGGGCCAACCTCATAAAATCGTTTTTCGCCACTTCCCAGAATACCTTGCATGCATTCCTCCCAAAGAACAGGCTCAACCACCTGACGAGCAAGCAGTGACGGTATCGAATCGGGATTGGCATCATGTGGCTTACCAGTCACATTTGACCAAACAGGGAATTGAGCTGGGAAAAACTTCATGGATTTCATTTTCTGGATAAGCCGGTCAACTGCAGGCATCATGATACTTGTATGAAACGCTCCAGCAACAGACAAGCGAATTGTCTTAGCTCCCGCCGATTGGGCTGACAGCTCGACATCAGCCACAGCATTTATCAAGCCTGAAACAACGAGATTGCCGGGGCAAAGATAATTGGCAATTGCAACCGCACCATGCTTGGCTGCGGACTCCCTACAAATGGATTGTAATTTATCGCGATCCAACAAAAGAATGCTCGCCATGGTTGAAGGAGTGGCTTCGGCAGCCGCTTGCATGGCCTCACCACGGATCTTGACCAGCTCCAGTCCCTCCTCAAATCCGAATACGCCGGCAAAAGTTAATGCGGTGTACTCTCCAAGACTTAATCCCGCTGTTGCTGACACATTTTGCAAGGCTTCTGGATTTGAAGACTTCAATTCTTCCAACGCCGCCAGACTCGATACAAATATGGCAGGCTGACTTACATCGGTGGCATTGAGTCGTTCTACAGGTCCGTTGGCGCAAATTTCCAGAAGGTCGTAGCCGAGAACCTCGCGGGCCTTGTCAAAAATCATCCGAGCGGCGGGCAACCTTGAGGAGAGGGATTGGGCCATTCCCACATATTGCGCACCTTGTCCTGGGAATAAAATAACATTTCCGATACTCACCTGGGTACTCCTTTACCATCAGGGAATCCGAAATTGATCAGGTTCCGGGAGGACCGGAACCCAGAAGTGCCGGTATCTGATCCAATTCTTGAACAATTTGATTATTGATGCCAGCTCGGGCCAATTTGGCGGCCAAGGCAAGCGCATTGGCAATGGCTCGTTCGCCACTACTGCCATGGGAAATAATACAAATACCATCGATGCCCAACAATGGAGCACCACCAAATGCGCTGTAATCATATCTCGAAATGAGTGTATGGAGCGCCTTCTTCGCCAAATCCTTTTCATTCTCCAAGGTTTGATTCAGTTCCTGGGCGACCATTTTGATCATGAAATCGAAGAGGCCTTCACAAACCTTCAGGACGACGTTCCCGACAAACCCGTCGGTGACGATGACATCGGCCACTCCCTGATGAATGTCCCTTCCTTCAATGTTGCCCAAGTAATTTCCACGAAGCGGACTGTTGTTGAACAAGCTTTGTGTTAGTTTAACCAGTTCGTTTCCCTTGCCTTCTTCAGATCCCACATTCATCAAACCAATCGTCGGTTTCGATTTGTTGAACATCAGGCGCGCATAGATTTCTCCCATCACACCATAATGAAATAATTGCTCTGCTTTAGGGTTCACATTGGCCCCGACATCCAACATGATGGATGGGCCTTTGAGGGTCGGCATCACGGTCGCAATGGCTGGGCGATCGATATGCTTCAAGAATCGTCGGGAAAATAGACCGCCGGCAACCATTGCGCCTGTATTTCCCGCACTGACTATGCCACCGACTTTGCCTTGAGCGAGTAGTTGCCAGCAACGAGCAATTGAATTGTCAGGCTTCCGACGAAAACCCGCGGCCGGGCTTTCATCCATTCCGATTACCTGAGTGCAGTGGAAAATCGTAGCCCGTTCTGGAAGGTTCCCGCCCAGATGGGTGCGAATAGCTGATTCTTCACCAACGAGAGTGACCTTCAGCTCCGGGTCTGCGTCAAGAGCCTTGAGAGCGCCAGCAACAATCGGACCGGGGGCGTGGTCGCCACCCATGGCGTCGAGGGCGATATCCATATCGGATTACTCATCCTTTTGGGCAAGAGACAAGATTTCCCTGCCTTTATAATGTCCGCACGAGGAACACATACGATGCCCCACGACGGGCTGATCGCAGTTTTTGCAATATTGGATTTGCTGCGGTTTAATGGCGTGGTGGCTGCGTCGCATACCCTGCCTTGAATTCGAAATGCGCCTCTTTGGTACGGCCATGACACACAACCCTTTTCCGCAGACAATAAAACATGAAAACTAAGGCCGAAAACGCATCCTGTCAAGCTACGGTTACCAAGGCTCTGGAAGCATTGGCAAAAAGGAAAACTGATTGATGAACTCATCCTCGGCCGCTTCAAAACTTGCCCCGTACGCTTATTCCCCAACCGATTCATTGGGAAGGGAGTATCCTGAACAGGATCATCCTTTCCGAACGGTTTTTGAACGAGACCGAGACAGAGTGGTTCACAGCACGGCTTTTCGCCGTCTGGTGAATAAAACCCAAGTCTTTCCATCACCGACCAACGATCATCATCGAACGAGAATGACTCACACCTTGGAAGTCGCTCAAATCAGTCGTGTTGTGGCCCGGCAATTGGGCTTGGAAGAGGATTTAACCGAATCAATTGCGTTGGCGCATGACTTGGGTCACCCGCCTTTTGGACATGCGGGAGAAGATGAGCTCAGAGAGTTCATGAAAGAGCATGGCGGTTTTGAGCATAATCTACATGCTTTGCGCATAGTAACGGAACTCGAATACAGGTATCCAGGTTTCCCCGGGCTGAATCTCACTTGGGAAGTCAGAGAAGCATTTGCTCATCATAGCAAAAGCAATGACAAAATGCTAGATCGGTATAAATCAGTGGGGATGCCTTTTCTAGAGGCACAAGTCGCCGATGAAATAGATAGCTTGGCATATAACTCTCATGATGTTGAAGATGCCTTAAGCGCAGGATTAATTACCGAAACCGATATCATGGACATTCAGATATGGCGTCAAACATACAACGATATCATCAGGCAATACCCTTCAATACCTTCCGGAACGCGAGTTCCCACAATTGTTCGTAAAATGATTGATACCCAAGTGACAGATTTGATCTTCCAGTCGCGTGAAAATTTCAAAAATGAGCGAATAGACTCTGTTGAGGCTGTTAGGAGATCAAAAAATTTATTGATAGGAATGTCCACGAAAATGCGTGAGTTACGCAAGGAACTCGAATCATTTCTTCATCGTCAAGTTTATAAGAACACGAGAGTTCAGCGAATGGCGCAAAAAGGTCGCAGAATCATTCGCAGGTTATTTCAGGAGTTTCTTGCTTGTCCTTTGTTATTACCAACTCGATATCGGGAAAAACTCAATACTCTTTCGCCACATCGAGTGATATGCGACTACCTTGCAGGAATGACCGATCGCTTCGCGCGAATGGAATATGGAAGATTGTTCAATCCGAATGATGATGTCTAAGTTAAGCGGGACATTGCAACAATCTTTGATAATTATTAACGAACGATTAATGCAAACGAAAAAGGAACCCAAAGGCCATGTCACTCTCCAGTAAAAATATTGAGAAATCGGGCGAAGACCTTCCGTTACCGACCGTCAAAATTCTGCAAAACGGTTCGGTGCTTGTTTGGACTCTCAGGACATTGTTCCTTGCCATCATGATGGGCTTGGCAGTCGTCGCCTTTCAGTATTTTTCCGAGATGGGCGCAAGATTGGACAGGCCGGGACTCGGTCCATTAGCCAGTTTCGGCGTCCTGGTTTTGGCCATACTCGTTATCGTCACCGACCTGTTGGTTCAACGAAAAGAAATCACGACCATTTCGGCGGTCTATTTCGGATTGCTGCTCGGACTGCTTCTTGGAAACCTGCTGGCGACCGGTTTAAATCCCATATTTTTTGATTTCCCGATGGGTATTGACAAGGAATTGCCACAGGAAACCTTCGTCAGGCGCTGCCTTCAAGTCATGCTTTCTGTCATTTGCTGTTACATTTGCATCAGTACGCTTCTTCAAACCAAGGATAATTTCAGATTCATCATACCTTTTATAGAATTTTCGAAGCAGACCAAGGGCAACAGGCCACTGGTCCTTGACACTTCCGTGATCATCGACGGCAGGATAGCGGATGTCTGCGAATCCAAGTTTATCGATTCGAAAGTCATAGTTCCTCGATTTGTTTTGCTTGAACTGCAAGCCGTGGCCGATAGCGGCGATCGCCTCAAAAGAAACCGAGGCCGAAGAGGTCTGGATATTCTCAAAAGGATCCAAAACAACAACGAAATTGATTTTCAGTTGCACGACGGCATCATCCCAGGGGTGCCCGAATCGGGAAAAGTGGACGAGCGATTGGTACAATTCGCCAAGGCAATGGGTGGAAAGGTTGTGACCAATGATTTCAACCTGAATAAAATGGCCCAGGTGGAAGGTGTAGAAGTCGTCAATTTGAACGAACTCGCCAACGCGCTGAAATCGGTGGCATTACCCGGGGAAGTGCTGATGGTCCGTGTGGTGAAAGCCGGGGATCAACCGGGGCAGGGTGTCGGTTATCTTGAGGATGGCACCATGGTGGTAGTCGAACAGGGCAGGGGTGCGATCGGCCAAGAAACTCCCGTGGTTGTCACCAGCGCACTTCAAACCCCGGCAGGAAGAATGGTATTCGGCAGAATGGAAGGGAGACCCGCAAGCTAAAAGACGGGAAGATTCAATTTGGTATTTTTTTTCCTGCGCGCGTTAGATTATCTCCTACTTCATGAACGCCTCATATCGGTTCATTATTCTCTCAAGCTCCATTTGCATTTTTGCATTAACCCATTGGGCTGGAGCGCAAGCGCCTCAAGCGCAAAACAAAGGAAAACGGCCGGTATCGGGTGTAGGGGGGCCCGGGTCCCCAGGTGCCGCCCGTGACGCTGACCTTGTCGAGCGCCTTTTAGCCGCCCGCAAGGAATATCAAGTCAGCCTTGAAAACCTAAGAACACATTATGTTAATTTGGGTGACATCGAGCGGGCTAGATGGGCAGAGGATGAATTAATCCAATTCCATCGCATACCAAAAAACCCTTTTCTTCTTGAGTTAGATGTTCCGCCACCCAATTTACAAGGAAACACCAATATTCCCGAAGCGAACGAAATTTATCGCAGAGCTATAACATATAAAGATAAAGGTTGGGGAACCGATTATGTTGACAACCAAAGAAGGGCCGAAATATTGCTTCAGCAACTGTTAAGCAATCACTCCACCAGCAACAAAATTAGCGACACAGCCTATCAATTAGGCGATTTGTACGAAAGCAAAGCCTACAAGCAGTATCACCGCGCTGCCCTCTACTACGAAAGGGCGCATCAGTGGAACCCCCTAACAAGCACGGATGCAAGACTTCGTGCTGCAAGAATTTACGATAGGATGGGAATAGATAAGCCAAGAGCTGTTGAACTGTACAAGGAGATTGTTCAGCAGGAAACCGATTCTCAACGAATACAAGAAGCCCAACGCCGTTTAACCGATTTAGGAAACCGCTAAAACTCAGCCAAAGCTTTTGCTATCCCAATAAACGACTATTTGACAATGCCTTTTTTCAAGCCAATATAAGATTTGCATCCATATCTCGACGGTGTTTTTATAAATTCTAATGTGTTTGATTTTAATCATTTCTACCCAAGCCAATTTCAAATTAGGGTAAATTTTCCGATTTTGCCGATTGGCAAGCCGGGCGTGCTGCCATAAAAAACTAATCCCAGTGCATCCCAAAGGAAATGGCCTAGACCCATTAGGAGAATGGAATGCGTTTCGCCGCTTTTGCTGCTTTTTTATTGACTTGCTCGATTGCAAGTGCTGCCGGGTTGAGCGCTCAGGAATCCGCTGAATTGCAAGCTCGGAGAGGTAGAGTCGGCCACATGGGTGGGTCTTATCGATATGAGGGTGTTGGTTATTCCAGCTCGAGCGCGGATGACGCCATCCGTAACTGTTGCTATTACGGCAAGCGAACTCCAGTTGAGATTGGAGTAGCGCGTGGATCAAACGGATGGTACGCCTGTGTTCGATATCGTTAATTGGCAAGAAGATTAAATTTACGATATTTCTATTACCATCCTTGTTCTTCTGCAAACGGATGCCACGACCTTTTCTTGGTATCAGGTCGGGACTTGATGATGAGATTAGCCAAGTTCAAATCATCTTTTGTCGTGATTTTAATGTTGGTTGCGGGGCATGGAACGATAGTTACTTCATGCCCCGCCATCTCCACTACTTCAGAATCGTCAGTTGGTTTTTTCCCTTCTCCGAACTGGCGGTTGTAAGCGGCTTTTAGGATATTCTTCTCAAATACCTGCGGAGTTTGCGCAAGCCATAAACCTTTTCTTGGGATTGTTTCACTCACTACCCCGTTCGACCCGGACTTTTTAACCGTTTGAACCACTTCGGTTGCTAATATTGCCGCACCTGTTTCCGCTGCCTTGTTAATGACGGAATCGATGAGTCCAGGGTCCACACAAGGCCTTACGGCATCGTGGATGAGAACCAAATTGCTATTTGGGTTGATCTGATCCAAGGCAGCCCGAACAGAATCAACCCTCTCCTCCCCTCCAATAACAAGCTTCGCATTAAAAAATGCCAAATTGGCCTGATAACGCATTCGAACCAACTCCTCATCCTGTTTGGAAATGACAAGGATCAGCTCGATCACATCATTGCGGCTAACAAAAAGTTCTGCCGTTCGAAGCCAAACGGCCCTTCCTTCAAGCTGAGTGAATGGTTTTTTCTCGCCGCCACCAAACCTGGAGGATCTACCTGCGGCAGGCAAGATAACGCTGATTTTTGGGTTCATGAAGTCGTTTAGCTCCAATTGGTATTGAATCGGCTGTGCCAAAGATATTATGCGCCCCCTCGAATTAACGCCCTCTACGTTTTTAAGGGGAATACGATGATTGTTTCCTGTTCGACCCTATGCTTTGCCAGGCATTCCCTCGATAAAGTTTTCGATTTTCTGGCAGAGTTGGATTTTTCGCGTTTTGAAGTGGTTATCCATGATCACAGTCTTCACCTAACTCCATCCGCGGCCTGTGGTGATCCGCAAAAGGTATCATCCTTTTTGAAACAAAGGCCCGGGATTCTTCCCGCGAGTCTTTTTTACCGTGAGGCTAGGAAGGATCTTGAGCGGGAATTGGATGAAATCAAAGGTTTGGCGCTACTGGCAAGGCATTGCCAGGTTCCGCTTATTACTGTTCTCCCAAGTCCTCATCCGGAAATAAGCGCACGCGAAGTTGACAGACTCTCGCAACTGGTTTTGGCGGCTTCCAAGGAAGGAATTGAGCTTTCGGTTTCAACCCAAGGGGGTACATGGGCGTGCGTTCCGGACTCGTTGGCGATCGCCTGCAAAGCCATTAAAGGGCTTTCCGTCACCATGGATCCCACTCATTTTCCGATTTTAGAAATGAGTGCTGAATCTTTAGATTTAGTGCTGCCTCGAATCGCACATGTTCACTTGCGTGATTCGGGAAAAGGTCCATTGCAATTTCAAACCAAAGTAGGGAAAGGCCAGGTCGAACATGGCCGAATCTTAAACCTGTTAGAAAGAGCCGATTATCAACGCTTGCTATCGATTGATATCCATGACATCCCTGATTCTCCTTTCCCTGTTTTTCCAGAGGTAAGGAAAATGAAGTTCCTCTTGGAAAGCCTTCTGTAGCAGTAGCTTTCCTTTCCCGGGCTTTCTTTCCTCTCCTTTGCCCTACACTTAACTAAAAGCCGCTGCGGTTACCGGTCCGCGGCGGCTTAAGTGATTTAACTGAGCAAATCCGGAATGGAGTCAGCAGCCATGCCATTCGTTCTGCCAAACCTTCCTTACCCACACGATGCGCTGGAAAAGGCAATAGATAAAACCACCATGGAAATCCACCATGGTAGACACCATAAGGCTTATGTGGACAACCTAAACTCCGCCATTCAAGGTCGTCATGAAGTTGAAGGCAAAACCATCGAGGAAATCCTCGCCAAATTTTCATCCCTGCCCGAGGATATCCGCCAAAAGGTTATCAACAACGGGGGCGGTCACGCCAACCACTCGCTTTTTTGGGAAATTTTAAGCCCCAATGGGGGTGGCGAGCCTTCAGGGGCTTTGGCTGAAGCAATCAGGTCAACTTTTGGTGATACTTCAAACCTCAAACAGAAAATAAAGGAATCTGCCCTCGCCCGATTTGGAAGCGGCTGGTCATGGCTTGTCGTGAACCATGGCAAGCTTGAGGTGATGAGCACCGCGAATCAGGATTCGCCGATCATGCAGGGGATGACACCTGTCCTGGGTGTGGATGTTTGGGAGCATGCCTACTATTTGCGTTATCAAAACAAGCGCGCCGATTATGTCGACGCTTTTTGGCATGTTGTGAATTGGAACGATGTGGGCGTCCGATTCCAAAAGGCCTCCCGTTAAATCCGAAACATCTGAGGGACATCTTCGGGCTTAGCCTTGACCCAAGGCTTGATCGCATCCTATAGGCGGTCAACTTGAGCTTGAGGTTTGAACGATGATGTCCCGACTTGTAATCGTCTTGTTTCCAGTATTTTTCGCAATTGGTTGCATGACTCCGCCCCACGACCCTAATCGACCTCCTACCCGTCCAGAGGAATACCGGATACCCCCAGAAAAAGAAGCCAGGTTCAGCAAGCCGATCGAATATCCGAAAGGCTTGCTCAATATGGATATCCTTCAGAGTCGCATGGCCAAGAATTCACAGGGCGGCTTCAAGGGGCCAACTGCCGGAGGTCGGCCAGGAACAACATCAAGTCCTGGAAACTCCCAGTAATTCGGTCTGTTCCCGAAACAAGTGGTTTCCAGTAGATTGCCAGATTGATTAGTATTTGTACTAGCTGGCTCTACTCCAATGACCCATGTTTTTGAACCATTTCTGTGTACCCATTTGCCAGTCCCCACCACCGGTGACCTTTACTTTTCAAATGATGAGGCGGAAGAAGCCGT